>JAYELZ010000050.1:0-8474 GCA_034717835.1 Chloroflexota bacterium | reverse complement strand
CTTGTTGATAGTTCTCCAGGATGGCGATTACGACGCGCGGCAACGCTAAACCAGAACCGTTGAGGGTATGGACGAAGCGCGTTTTGGCTCCGGGTTCCGGGCGGTAGCGGATATTGGCCCGGCGGGCCTGAAAGTCGGCGACATTGCTGATGGAGCTCACCTCCAACCACTCGCCCTGCCCGGAGGCCCAGACTTCCAGGTCAAAGGATTTAGCCGAGCCGAAGCTCATATCGCCGGTGCAGAGTTCCAACACACGGTAGGGTAATTCCAGCGCTTGTAAAAGCCCTTCGGCATGGCCCATCATCGTCTTCAAAGCTGGGTAGCTCTTCTCTGGCGTGACAAATTGGTACATCTCTACTTTGTCGAATTGGTGCCCGCGCTTGATACCGCGCACGTCGCGCCCGGCGCTCATCTTCTCACGGCGGAAGCAGGGCGTGTAGGCCACGTAACGGATGGGGAGCTGCTCGGCGGTGAGGATCTCATCACGGTGCATGTTAGTTAGCGCCACCTCAGCAGTGGGCAGTAGCCAGAGATCATCTTCCACATCGTGATAGAGGTTACCTTCAAATTTGGGCAGCTGCCCGGCACCCACCAACATCTTGCGGCGGATGACGAAGGGCAGATAGAGCTCGGTATAACCGTTCTGGCGGGTCTGCACGTTCAACATCCAGAAAATGAGCGCGCGTTCCAGCCGCGCGCCCGCCCCCTTGAGCACGTAGAAACGACTGCCGGCCAGACGCACACCCCGCTCAAAATCTATGATGTCCAGCTCTGGCCCCAGATCCCAATGAGGGAGCGGTTCAAAGCCGGCGGCCTCAAAGTCGCGGTGCTCGCCCCAGCGGCGGATTTCCGGATTGTGGGTCTCATCTGGCCCCACCGGCGCGCTCTCGTCCGGGACGTTAGGCAGCCAGAGTTGTTTAGCCTTGAATTCCGCCTCCACTTCTCGCAGTTTCTCTTCCAATCTGCTGAGCTGCGCTCCCACCGCCCGCATTTCGGAGATGCGGGACTGGCGCTCTGTTGGATCCTTCATACGCCCGATCTGCTTGGAGACGCGATTGCGGGTAGCGCGGAGTTTTTCCACCGCTTGCAAGAGCTCCCGATGCCGACTGTCCAGGGCCAAAATTTCCTCAATGATAGCTGGGTCTTCATTGCGTTTACGTAAGGCAGCCTTAACTACTGCCGATTCTTCACGAATTAAGTTTATATCTAGCATCTGCCCCTCCTTAACTTACGTTTGTACTGCCCAAAGTATGCCAGTAAATTGAAGTTAGTCAATCAGGTAGGTAGACGGTAGACAGTAGACGGTAGACGGTAGACAGTAGACGGTAAACAGGGGGCAAGTAGTCTGATAGTCGTTAGCCGGGTAGTCGGGGCAGTTCGCCTTCTCGCTCTATCGCTTTCTCGCTTTATCGCCATTGACTTTCAAAAGAAGTAGTTTATACTTTAGATATGTAAGGCATGCCTTACAATTTAACAATCGAACTGTCTACCGTCTACCGATTTACTAGCAGAGGAGTTGGAATGCACGAGAGTGTCGAGGATTATCTAAACGCGATTTATCGTTTGCGGGCAGGAAGCCAAATCCCGCTACCACTCTCCCAGCTACAAAAATTCTTTGCGTTCTCCAGAGTTTCGGTGCACGAGATGATCACCAAATTGGCTGAGCGCGAATTAGTCAGTTACCAACCCTATCATGGAGTGCTGTTGACTGCTACCGGGGAGGAGATTGCCCAAGCAGTCCTCCGACGCCACCGGCTCTGGGAGCGTTTTCTGACGGATTTATTAGACGTTCCCTGGGATGATGCGCACCGCTATGCCGAACGGTTGGAACACCTGGTACCAGAAGCAGTGACGGAACGTCTGGCCGAGTTGTTGAACCACCCGTTTGGTTGTTCTGTAGGGGACATCGGACAGGATGCGGAAAACCAGGTTTGTAGTCAACGCTTAACAACACTTAACGCTGGAGTTCCGTGTCAGATTTATCAGATTAAACCAGAAACGCCAGAGATACTCCACCAGTTACAAGAGCTCCAACTTAATCCCGCTAGCCAACTTCAAGTCGTACGCCACGGAGAGGAAGGCACAACGGTGCTGGTAGCTGGAGCTGCCATATTCATTTCCGCAGCTATTGCCACTACAATTTGGGTCACTACTAACATTTCACAAGGAGAAAGAGATGCTTGAACTTATTACATTGAAGAATGGGGAACGGGGATTGGTGCGGGCGTTACATGGAGGGCGACACTTCATTGGACGGTTGGCCGCGTTGGGTTTCACCCCCGGCGTCCAGCTGACGATGGTGCGCAATAATGGGTTCGGACCGGTCATCATCTCGGTGCGGGGCAGCCAGGTAGCGTTAGGCTGGAGACAAGCTCAACGAGTTATTATCACCCCTTCCTCAAATGGAGAGGGAGCATAATCATGGCTGAGAAAACTGCAAACCACGCCCCGGCCAATTCCCCTGCCACCACCATTACGTTGGCGGGACAGCCCAATGTGGGGAAATCCACGATCTTCAATGTGCTCACCGGTCTCAATCAACATGTGGGTAACTGGCCCGGCAAGACTGTGGAACAAAAGATCGGCGAATTTGACCACGAGGGGAAGCACTACACCGTGGTCGATTTGCCCGGCACGTACAGCCTCACCGCCAACTCCGAGGAGGAACGCATCGCCCGCGACTTCATCATCCAGGAAGAACCGGATGTGGTGGTGGTGGTGGTGGACGCTGCCGTGTTGGAGCGGAGCCTTTACCTCTTAGCGGAGATTCTCTTGCTTCCCGCGCCGGTAATCCTGGCGCTCAATATGATTGATGTGGCAGAACAAGAGGGTTTGCATCTGGAGGCTGAGGTCCTGGAAGCCGCGCTGGGCATCCAGGTGGTGCCGATGAGCGCCGCTCGCGGGCGCGGTATCCACGAATTGATCAAGGCAGTCGAAGTTTTGGCCACCGGACAATATAACTATCACCCCCACCACCCGACCATCATGCCAGCTCACGAAGAAGTGTTGGCTGAAATTTTAACGCTCGTTAAAGATGCTGTACCACCACTCTACCCCGCTGACTGGATCGCCCTCAAACTGCTGGAAGGCGACGAGGAAATCAACGCCCTCATGCAGCAGCGTCTTCCGCCAGAGAAGTGGGAACAGGTCTATCAACGCTTCTACCAGCACGAGGACGCCATCCTAGATATTGCCGGGGCGCGCTATGCCTGGATTGAGCGCATGATTCGCGCCGCCGTCGTCCGCCCCAGAGTAGGGCAGATTGGCTTAACGGCGCGTCTGGACAAAGTGCTCACCCATCCTTTCTGGGGAACCCTTTCGCTGTTAGCTGTGCTGGCTTTTGTCTTCTGGTTGACTTATGCCCTAGGCAGCCCTCTCCAAGCCTGGCTGGATGGACTCTTAGGCTCACTAGGTGATTACGTGGCGGTATTACTCCACGGTGCTCCCCCCTGGTTGGTGGCTCTATTGACCGATGGCGTGATCGGCGGCGCGGGAATGGTGCTCACCTTCTTGCCCATTCTGCTCATCTTCTTTGCGGTGCTGGGGATTTTGGAGGATACCGGCTATATGGCCCGCGTAGCCTTCCTCACCGACCGGTTCATGCACTCGATGGGTTTGCACGGAAAGAGCTTCATCCCGTTGCTGTTAGGCTTCGGGTGCAACGTTCCTTCAATCTTGGGGACCCGCATCATTGAGACCAAACGCGCCCGCCTGCTCACCATTCTACTGGCTCCGCTGGTCCCTTGTACCGCGCGGATGGCCGTCATCACTGTGCTCACTCCCATCTTCTTCGGGGCTGCGGCCAGCTGGGTCGCCTGGGGCTTAGTAGTCTTCAGCCTCTTAGTCTTGGTAGGATTAGGGCTGTTGCTACACCGCTTCATTCTTAAAGGCGAACAAGTCGCTTTTATCATGGAGCTGCCCCTCTATCACCTGCCTAATTTCCAAACCATCGGCCTATACGTCTGGCAAAATGCGGTCGCCTTCCTCAAAAAAGCCGGCACCATCATCTTGGGCGTCTCCATCATCATCTGGATATTCTCCTACTTCCCCACCGGCAATCCGGCGGCGAGCTACCTGGCCCTGACCGGGCGCTGGCTGGAACCGGTGGGCGCGTGGATGGGACTTCCCTGGCAAGCCATGACGGCCCTACTCACCAGCTTCATTGCCAAAGAGAACACCATCGCCACGCTGGGCATTCTCTACGGCGATTTGGAAACTGCCTTGCCCGCCGCGCTCACGCCCGCCGCTGCATTGGCCTTTCTGGTGATACAAATGCTCTTTATTCCCTGTGTAGCGACCGTCGCCACCATCAAACAAGAGACCAACACGAAATGGATGTTGATAAGTGTGGGGATGCTACTGCTCATCTCTTGGATCGCGGGTATCTTAGTTTATCAGCTAGGCAGCCTGGTGTTCTAAAAGTCTTAGAGGAATCTCCCAATTTTGCGGGGAGCCCCTCTTCAGAGGCTAGAGATTCCTCGCTTACGTGTTCCGCGTGTAGCGCGCCACACTCCGCTCGGAATGACAAAGAAGCGCTGGTGGGGTAGCGCGGTCAGGAGACCGGCCACAACTAGAAAGGAAGAATGTATCGGCGAATGGGCAAATAACAAATCACAAATAGTTTTGCAGCTGCCGTGAGCCAGCCTGCAGAAAAACCCCTAATCCCTCATCACTACTCACCAATCCCTCGCCTGTGTGCTCACTCGCTTCGCCAGCCACGCCCCAGAAGACAAAAAGGCCCCTACCAACGGCAGTGGCCTTTTCATGCTCAAAGTCTAACTAGTTTAGATCCAACCGCGCAGTTCCATCGCCTTCCTGACGCGCTTGATGGCGACGCGGTAAGCGGCATCCCGCATGTACAGCCCCCCATGTTCCAACGAGGTCGCTAACACGCCCTGGAACGCATTGGTCATCTTCTGATCCAATTTGGAGAGCACCTCTTCTTTGGGCCAGTAGTAGTTCATATCATTCTGCACCTGTTCAAAGTAGGAGCAGGTCACACCGCCGGCGTTGCAGAGGAAATCAGGGATGTCGAAAATGCCCCGCTCTTGCAACACTTCGTCCGCATCTGGAGTAACGGGGCCATTCGCGCCTTCCGCCAAAATCTTGACTTGATCGCTAATCTGAGCTACGTTATCGCCCCGAATCATGCCTTCTGCCGCTGCCGGGATTAACACGTCCACGTCCTTCGACAACCAAGCATCACCATCTTCAATCGTGTAGCCCGCTTCCTGAGCCGCGACTTTGTCCACTGTGCCGTATTGGTCGGTGATTTTCTGCAAGAAACGCGGGTCAATGCCATCTTCTTTAGAGAAGGTGTAGGCCACCTTGTCCTGCCGATCCCAACAGGAGACGCTGACAACTTTTCCGCCCAACATCTCAATGAAATGTATCGCCGCGTACTGCGCCACGTTGCCAAAGCCCTGGATAGAAGCAGTCTTGCCGGCGGACTCAATGCCTAGATGCTTCATCGCTTCGCGGACGGTGACGATGACACCAAAACCAGTCGCCTCCGTACGACCCAGAGAACCACCCCCGCCCACCGGTTTACCGGTGATCACGCCAGGGGTATATTGTCCCACCAGCTTGGAATACTCGTCCATCATCCAACCCATCATCTGCGGGGTGGTGCCCACATCCGGGGCGGGGATGTCGTTGCGCGGGCCGATATTCTTCCAAACCGCGTCAATCCACTCCCGACAGAGACGTTGCTTTTCTGGGGCGGAGAGGGTGGAAGGATCAACAATCACGCCGCCTTTGCTACCCCCCAACGGGATATCCGCCACAGCGGTCTTCCAGGTCATCCACGTAGCCAGCGCTTTGACGGTATCGATCGTCTCGTTGGCCGCGAAGCGGATACCACCCTTAGCCGGGCCGCGAGCATCGTTATGCTGCACGCGGAAGCCAAAGAAGACCCGTACCGAGCCATCATCCATCCGTACCGGTAACTGGAAACGGAACTCGCGTAACGGCCAGCGCAGCATATCGCGCACCGATTGCGCTAGTCCCAACTCCTCGGCCACCTTATCAAATTGCGCCTGTGCCATCTTGAAAGGGTTCAATTTTTTACTCATATCCTCTACACTCTCCTTAATGTAAAATAAATAGTTAAATTGTTATTATTTGGTTGCGGACGGCGTGTTCAGTTTTGAGAGACTTTACGCACTCCATAACCCGGCCAGAGCTACTGACCCCCACTTTTTGAGCAGCTACGAAATTAGTCACTGCGCGGGTACTCAGCACAATCAAACTAGCTGCCCGCGTGGCGCGCCACGAAAGATGCCAGATGTTCCAACGCCTTTTCAATCTGCTCGTAAGCGGTGGCGTAGGACATGCGCACGTACCCGCGCCCCGAATCTCCAAAAGCGCGACCAGGGATGACGGCTACGTGCTCCTCCTGCAACAAGCTCTCGGCGAACTCGTCATCTTCCATCCCGGTGCTGGCGACGGAAGGGAAGGCGTAGAACGCCCCACGTGGTTCTGTGCAAGTCAGCCCCAGCTCGTTGAGCCCATCCACAATCAAGCGGCGACGGCGGTTGTACTCCGCGTGCATCTCCTGGACAAACGGCTCACCCTCACGTAGCGCCGTCAGCGCAGCCCACTGGGAGACTGAAGGAGCCGACATGATGAGATATTGGTGAATCTTGCGCATCGCACCGACCAACTCCGCCGGCCCGACGATATAACCAATCCGCCAACCGGTCATGGCATAGGCTTTGGAGAACCCTTGTAGCACAACCGTGCGTTTGTACATACCCGGCAGACTGGCAAAGCAAGTATGCTCAACGCCATAGACCAGACGGTCGTAAATCTCATCAGAGATCACCACCAAGTTATGGCGCTTCACCACGGCGGCAATTTCGTTAAGACGCTCGCGACTGATAACGGTGCCGGTGGGATTGTTGGGCGAGGCGATAAAGAGGACTTTGGTCTTCTCCGTCACAGCCGCCTCAATCGCCTCCGCCGAAACCTGGAAGCCATCTTCAGCATAAGTGACCACGGGTACCGGGACCGCACCGACTACCTGCGCCATGGGTTGGTAGGAGACAAAACCCGGCTCCGGGATAATGATCTCATCACCTGGGTCTAGCAAGGCGGCCATCGCCAGATAGAGCGCCTCAGAGACGCCTACTGTGACCAATATCTCGCTGGCGGGATTGTAAGTCTGTTGATAACGGGTATCAAGATGCGTAGCGATGGCCCGGCGCAGTTCTATCAAACCGGAGTTGGAAGTGTAGTGCGTCTCGCCGCGCTGCAACGCTGCGAGACCGGCCTGCACAATCGGCTCCGGGGTGTCAAAGTCCGGCTCGCCGATCCCCAAACTGATAATGTCTTCCATGGTTGCTGCGATATCAAAGAACCGCCGGATAGCTGATGGAGCAATACCGTGCGCACGCTGAGAGATCATATATTCTGTGTCCATAATTCCTCCTAAAATTTAGATTGTTATAGTTGATGAATCACCGATATTCAAACTACGAGACTTCCCCTGTACCGTAACCCACCGGCCAATCAAGGATTTCTCCAACACCACATTTTCTACCACCGCCCCTTCATCCACAATCACATCGCGCAAAATGCTATCGCGCACCGTAGCCCCCGCGTGAACCGAGACGTAAGGCCCGATGACCGAGCGTTTAATGGTGGCTTGCGGGTGCAAATAAACCGGTGGGATGATTGTCAAGCCGGGATGCAGCGCCTCCGCGCTGTTATCATGACCGTGTTCCAACAGGTAGCGATGGGTGATGAAAGTGGTCTCCGGTTTACCGGTATCCTGCCAGATACCCACCTCGCGCGTGTGGAATTCCGCGCCCTCGGCCACCATCAGAGTAACGGCGTCGGCCAGATAATACTCACCTTTGGTCTGGATGCGCTTAGCCATCAAATCTTCACAGGCCCGCGCCAACCAAGCCCCATCGTTGAAGTAGTACAAGCCCATCAAGACGTTTTTATTCTCCATAGAGGTAGGTTTTTCGATCAATTTGGTGGCATGTCCAGCCGCGTCAGTCTCCACCACGCCGAAACGCCGGGGATCATCCTCCTCTTTGGTAAAGATGATGCCGTCCAAGCCCGGAGTATCCAGCTTGGAAAAATCCGCGTCATCAAAGAGCGTATCCACGAAAATCAAGAAAAGCGGTCCCTCCAAATATTCCCGAGCCAACCAGAGCGCGTGAGCCTGTCCCTGCATCTCCTCCTGGAGCACAAAGCGCGCGGGGATCTCGTAAGTGGCGCGCACATACTCCTCAATCTGCTCGCCCAAGTAACCGACGATGAAAACATACTCATCAATTGGTTCCTCGCTAAAACGATCCAAGAGATGGGCCAACATGGATTTGCCGGCCAGAGAGAGCAACGGTTTGGGCCGCGACCACGTATGCGGACGCATGCGCGTGCCAAAGCCGGCCATCGGTATCACTAATTTCATGGTAAACTCCTTTTGTTTAATCTAATAGTCAGGTAGTCGAGTAGTCTGG
>JAYELZ010000049.1:15671-22817 GCA_034717835.1 Chloroflexota bacterium | reverse complement strand
GCGTCACGTAACCCGTTAGTAGTGCGGAATGTCATTCCGCAGTACCTCGTAGCCTGGTCGTTCACGGTCAGGCGCGTTGTGGTGGCCCGGTCAGGAGACCGGCCACAGCTTGGGCCGGCGTCCTCGCCGTGCCGGCGTCTCTGCCAAGCACCTGTCTACCGGCTACTGTTTACTGTCTACTGTCTATTGGTAAATCAGTTGACAAACGCCTAGTTCTTCTTATAATTAAGCTTATTTGGTTAAAGACGGTGAACGGGAAGAGTAGGTGCGTTCGGCGCCGGCAGAGAGAGGAGGGTCAAGGCTGCAAGCCCTCTACGGTTGCCCGCAGCGAAGTCACCCGGGAGTTGAGTGAGTGAAATCAAGTAGCTTGCTCTGGGTTCGCCCATTACAGCGAGCACTGAGTGGTGTCGGCTGGGCCGGCAAATTAGGGTGGTACCGCGGAGCCTTTTCCGTCCCTGTGACGGAAGGGGCTTTTTGTCATTTAGGGGGGCGTTATGGATCTTGCAATCGAGAATTATCTGAGTGGATTACATACGGACGAAGCTACCCCGGAGGATATTTTGGTTTGGGCTTGGAAGACTTTCGCACCGCGTGTGGCGGCGAGTTCCTCTTTCCAGACGCAAAGTGTGCCGCTGTTACATATAATCTCGCGCGTTTGCCCGGAGATGCCGGTGATTTTTATCGACACCGGATTCCATTTTCCAGAGACGTTGGAGTTTCGTGAGCTGTTACAGGCGCGTTTGGGTTTGAACATCGTTATCGCTCGGCCGGAACTTTCCAGGAGTGATTTGCGCTTGGAGTATGGGGCAGAGCTCTATCGACGTGATCCGGACCTCTGTTGCCAGATCAATAAAGTGCGCCCCCTGCAATGCGCGCTGGACGGAATGAGCGCGTGGGTGACGGGCGTGCGGCATGATCAGACCAAGAACCGGAGTTCGCTGCACGATTTGGAAACTCAGATCTCGGGGGTGATTAAAATCCATCCCCTGCTCCGCTGGGATGGAGCGCAGGTTGAGGAGTACCGGCGGCGCTACGATCTGCCGGCACATCCACTCTATGAGGCCGGTTATCTCAGTGTGGGATGCGCGCCCTGTACTCAGCCGGTTTTCAACACGGAGGATGTGCGAGCGGGGCGGTGGGCCGGGACGGGGAAACGAGAATGCGGTTTACATCTGGATGGTTGATAATAGGGAGGAGAATTTGATGGGTGAATTAGCTAAGACTTATAATCCGGCAGAACATGAGGCAAAACTCTACGCGTGGTGGGAGGCGCAAGGCTATTTTAAGCCGGAGACGTTGGTGGCAAAAGGTCTGGTGGCAGAAGGGGCGGCATCTTTCTGCGTCACGATGCCGCCCCCCAATGTGACAGGGATTTTACACCTCGGTCACGCTATCGCGGCCACGTTAGAGGATTTGGCGACGCGCTATCATCGCATGCGTGGCTACGACACGCTCTTCCTGCCTGGCTCCGATCACGCCGGGATTGCCACGCAGAATGTGGTGGAGCGCGAGTTGGCGAAAGAGGGTTTGGAACGCCACGGGTTGGGACGCGAGAAGTTTATCGAGCGGGTTTGGGAGTGGAAGGCGCAGACGCACGCGCGCATTACGGACCAGCACCGCCGGTTGGGAATTTCCTGCGATTGGGAACGCGAGCGCTTCACGTTGGATGAAGGCTTGAGCCACGCAGTGCGCGTCGCGTTTCATACACTCTACGAGCGTGAGCTGATCTATCGCGGGCCGTACATGGTCAACTGGTGCCCGCGCTGCGAATCCGCTATCTCTGATTTGGAAGTGATTTCGCAGGAGCAGGATAGCCATCTCTGGTACATCCGTTATCCCCTTGCCAATGCGGATTGGGGAGTCCCGCAGCAGGAGTGGGGCAGCGGGCGGTGGGCGGAGGGCGCTACCGAGTTCATCGAGATGGCGACCACGCGCCCCGAGACCATTGTGGGAGATACCGGGGTGGCGGTCAATCCCGAGGACGAGCGGTGGGGCCAGTTGATTGGCCGGCAAGCCGTTTTGCCGGTCAGCGGACGCGCGATCCCGATAGTGGGCGATGAGGCGGTCGAGATAGAGTTTGGCACCGGCGCGGTGAAGGTGACGCCGGCGCACGATCCCACCGACTATGAGATTGGGGCGCGGCACGGTTTGGACGCGCTCAATGTGCTGACGGAGACGGCCCGGATGAACGCGGAGGCCGGGCCCTACGCGGGACTGGGGCGTAACGAGTGTCGCAGGGCTATCGTGGCGGATTTCGAGCGGGAAGGGTTGCTGGTCAAGGTTGAGGAGCATCATCACGCGGTGGGCCATTGTGAGCGTTGTGACACTGTCATTGAGCCGCGCATCAGCACGCAGTGGTTCGTCCGCACCAAACCGCTGGCGGAGAAGGCGTTGGACGCGGTGCGCAGTGGCGAAATGCGCATCATCCCGGCGCGCTTTGAGAAGATCTTCTTCCATTGGATGGAGAATATCCGCGATTGGTGTATCAGCCGGCAGCTCTGGTGGGGGCACCGGATTCCAGTGTGGTATTGCGAGGAGTGCGGCCAGGAGTGGAGTGCGGTCGAGGCTCCGACGACCTGTCCGCAGTGCGGCAGCGCGCGGATCAAGCAAGACTCAGACGTGTTGGACACCTGGTTCTCCTCCGGACTCTGGCCCTTCTCCACGCTGGGGTGGCCCGATCTGAAGTCGCCAGACTTGCAGCGATTCTTCCCCACCAACTTGCGCGAGACCGGCTACGATATCCTCTTCTTCTGGGTGGCCCGCGAGGCGATGCTCTCCTTAGAATTGATGGGGCGGGCGCCTTTTTCCACGGTTTACCTGCATGGTCTAATCCGTGATGAGCATGGCAAGAAGATTAGTAAATCCATGCCCGACGCTTGGAAATATGACCCGCTCTACATCATTGAGGAGTACGGCACCGACGCGCTCCGCTACACGCTGGCGACCTCTTCTTCACCGGGCAATGATATGAGTTTGGATCTCCGGCGGATTGCTGGAGCGCGTAACTTTGCCAACAAGCTCTGGCAAGCCACGCGCTTTATACTGCTAAATCTGGCGGAAGGAGAGCGCGTCACGCCGCTGGCGGAACTTGCCGCTGAGCAGCTGTTACTGGAAGATCGTTGGATTCTGAGCCGGCTGTATCAATTGACAGAGTCAGTTACTCAGTTGATGGCGGCGTACCAATATGGCGAGGCGGGGCGGCAGATCCGTGAATTCATCTGGGATGAATTTTGTGATTGGTACCTCGAGGCCGCGAAGGTGCGGTTCTACGCTATTGATGAGGTTGCTAAAGTCGCGCCCAAAACGGTTTTACTGACGGTGTTGGAGCAGTCTCTCCGGCTACTCCATCCTTTCATGCCCTACGTCACGGAGGTCATCTGGCAGGCGTTGCCGGCGGAGATCAAAGAGGGGGAAGCGTTGATGATCGCCGCCTGGCCGCAGCCGGACGCCGCGTGGTTGGACGTGGTGGCCGAGGAGCAGCTGGCGCTGCTGATGGAGTTGGTGCGCGGTATCCGCAACGTGCGCGCCGAGTACCACGTGCCGCCTGGCAAGCGGATTGCGGCGTTGTTGGCGGCCGGTGCGCTCCAGCCGCTCTTTGCGGCGCGGCGGGAACTGTTGAGCTCCCTGGCCCGCTTGGACGCGGCGCAGCTAGAGATTGTAGCCGTGGCTGAGCCGCCCGCGCAAGCGGCGCCCGTCGTCGCTGGTGAGCTTGTGATCTACCTGCCGCTGGCCGGCATGGTGGATATCGCGGCGGAGTGCCGGCGGCTGCGGAAATCCCTGCGTGCGTTGGAGGGCCGGATCACCGGTAGCCAGCGGAAACTGGCCGGGCCGTTCGCTGAGAGAGCACCCGCTCACATTGTGGCACGTGAACGTGCGCTCCTGGCCGAATTGCAAGGCGAAGCGGCACAGACTCGCGAGCAGTTGGCGCGTTGGGAGTGAACAGCAAAGGGGACGCAGATAAACGCAGGCTGCGCTCGCAGATTAAAAACAATAAATCAGTATTGGCGCTACTGAAAAAACTATGATGTTTACCACAAAAGCGCAAAGACACAAAGATTTGAAAATTAACTCCTTGGCCAATAAGGGCAAGCATTTTCAACCTCATACTAAATTTTGGCTCTTTGGGAATTTGCGGGGTTGAGTTAAAATTAGCCACGGATTTCACAGCTTAGCACGGAAAAAAATAAAAAATCAGTGTAATCTGTGGTGAAAAATTTATGGCGCGTGACACTTACCACGTCAAATCTCAGAGACCCCGAAATAATAAATCGATATTTATCTACTGGAATCTGCGTTCCGTAGAATCTGTTATCTAATCTTAACTAATACACTACCTGATTTCTCTGGTACTCGTACTATCATGAGGATAATTAGGGATGAGGAGGAGGTTGATATGCAAAGGAAGCAGCGGCGAGGGGGGTTTATTTGGTTAATATTCGTGGCGGTATTTTTATTTTCGCTGGGGTGTATAGGGGGGGATTTGAGTCATGTGGGCATTGAGGAAGTGGAGGTCGGTGAAATCCAGGAGGAAACCCGCGTTGTCGAGTTGGAAGATATTGATGACATCCGGGTCAAGGTGCGGTTAGGAGCCGGTGACTTGCGCATCGAGGGTGGCGCCACGGAGTTGTTAGAGGCGGATTTCCGGTACAACATCGCGGCTTGGCGGCCAGAGATTGAATATACGACGCGGCGTTTAGTGGTGAGACAGCCTACTTACAAGAAGATCTCTTTTAGCGGTGATGTGTGCTACGAGTGGAATTTACGTTTTAACGACGCTGTGCCAACGGATTTGACTATTGAGTTTGGGGCCGGCGATGCAGATATTGACCTACGTCATCTAGCCGTGACTAATCTGGATATGAAAGTTGGGGCCGGCGAAGTTATGATAGATGCACAGGGCAATCGTACTCTGGAGCAACTAGAGCTTGATCTGGGTGCTGGAGACGCGAAGTTGGATCTGCGGGGTGATTGGAGCGAAGATGTAGATATCAACATCCAAGGGGGATTGGGGAGAACTACCGTGGTGTTACCCCAGGATATAGGTGTGTGGGTGGATATCAATAAGGGCATCGGGCCGATTCACGCGGATGGTTTCCGTCTAGCGGGTGATGCTTACGTAAACGATTTATATGAGGAAGCAGAGGTGATGCTCTATCTGACCATCCAGGCCGGAATAGGGGAAATTAACTTGGAACTTGACTGAGGGTTAGTCGAGAGAACGAAGGGGGACGCAGTTAACTGCGTCCCCTTTTTGTTTAGGGCGAGTCTGTTAATTGATAGCCAGGTGTTATTTGAATCTTATTCTTACTGTTGTACAATTAAATAGGCTTTAGTTTGAGAGCTGTGAGGATTGAGAGGGTAGGTAGGGGGCACCAATGAATAGCAAAATGGAATTGGATGCACCGGCGTTGGAGAAGCGACTAGCGGAGCTAGAGTCGCTCATTGTAAAACAAGCGCAGGAATTGGAGGCTGCTCAGGCCGATTTATTAGCTCTCCGCGTGGAACAGTCCGTGTGTCAAGATGCGCTAGCTCAAACAGAAAGGCCAGAGTACCTAAAGGCGTTGCTGCAAGCGGTACCTGATTTAGCCTTTGTTTTTGACGGTGAGGGACGTTACGTGCAACTTTTTACCTCGGAGGAGGAGCTGCTCTACCTTGCTAAGGCAGAGTTGCAGGGTAAAACGCTCCGTGATGTTCTACCGGCTACCGTGGCGGACCAAGCCTTGGATCTGATACAACTAACCTTGTCCTCTGGTGAACCGCAGCTCTGGACGTACCAGTTGCGTGTGCCGGCGGGGTTACGTTGGTTTGAGGCGCATACTGCGGTTGTGCCCATCACTCATGAGGATAAAGCCCTGGTAATGTGGATTTCCAGGGATGTTACCGCGCAGAAGAAAACTGAGGCTTCTCTGCTAGAGAGCGAACTGCGTTATGACATGGCGACGAGCGCGGGGAAGGTGGGGATTTGGGAATGGTCTCAGGAGACAAGAGAACTATACATTGATTCGCAGTTGAGAGAGATACTCGGTTATACTGAGGCGGAAATGCCTTCCCAGTTTGTGCCTGAGTGGCGCGCCTTCTTGCATCCTGCAGATTTAGAGAAGGTCTTGGATCTGGCTAGGGAGTGTTTGAGTGGCGAAATATCCGAATTTGAGACTGTTTGCCGGGTCTGGCATCGGAGCGGTGAACATCGCTACTGTCTCGTTCGTGGATCTATGGTGCATAAACCGGGAAGCTCTTCACCTTACTTAATGGGGACGTTTACCGACATCTCTGTGCGGATAGCGATTGAACAAAAGCATACGGAGCTGCTGACTACTCTAAAGCATCGTCATATGCAGTTACAAACTGCGGCTGAAGTTGCTCGCATAGCAAGTAGTTTCTTAGATCCAGACCAGATGCTCTGGCGAGTGGTAGAACTAAGCCGTGAGCGTTTTGAGCTCTATTATGTGGGTTTATTTTTGGTGGATCAGAGGGGGGACTGGACGGGGGAACCAGATAAGTGGGCGGTCTTACGCGCGGGGACTGGTGAGGCGGGACAGCAGATGCTCAGAGAGGAACATAAACTAGAGATCGGAGGGGCTTCGATGATCGGTTGGTGTGTCGCTCACCGTCAGGCCCGGATTGCGTTAGACGTAGGGCAAGAAGCTGTCCGTTTTGAGAATCCTCACTTGCCTGATACGCACTCCGAACTAGCCTTGCCACTCATCAGCCGTGGAGAAATTATCGGCGCTTTAAGCATTCAGTCATCGCAAGAAGCTGCTTTTAGCCAAGCGGATATTACTGTCTTCCAGACCATGGCTGATCAGCTGGCCAACGCGCTGATCAATGCACAACTCTACACCCAAGCACAGCAAGAGATCGCTGAACGGCTGCAAGTGGAAGCGCAACTACGCCGGAGGCAAAAGGAGTTAAGGTGGCTTAATGATGTCAATCAGTCCCTGGCTTCCCTATTGGATTTGGAGCAGGTGCTAGCGATTACTTTGCGAAGTATAAAACAGATTTTGGGAGTGGAAGCCAGTTCTATCTGGTTATGGGATGCGGAAAAGGAACTCTTGGTTTGTCGCCAATCAGCCGGGCCTCAAGGACACTTGTTACGTGGTTGGGAGTTACCGCCGGGAGAAGGTATTGTGGGTTGGGTATTGCAGC
>JAYELZ010000049.1:0-15571 GCA_034717835.1 Chloroflexota bacterium | reverse complement strand
ACAACTGCTGGTTGCGCCACGCCAGGCGAATGCTTTGGCAATTGTGATTAATGAGTTGATTACCAATAGCATTAAACACGCCTTTTTTGAGGGGGTCGGCAGCATTAAGACAGAAATTAGCTTAGATAAAGACGATGAACGTTTGGTGACGCTTATATTCAAGGATGATGGCCCCGGTTGGCCGGAAGAGGTGTTGAGGGGGGAACGTTCAGGGGTGGGGGTGCATTTGATGCAGCTCTTGGCGCGTGGCCCCTTGCTGGATAGTTTGATTTTTTATAATGATGGTGGGGCGATTGCCAGATTGAAATTTAGATTAGTCCCGTTGAGCTAGTTTGATGATCGTAGCGGCAGCTAATTTAGGAGAAAAGTGATGTTATCAGCTAAACAGGTGCGAGTATTGGTAGTTGATGATGACCCGATTGTGACGGAAATCATCAGGATGCAACTAACTCATTTGGATTACATGGTGGTGGGGGTGGTATTCGATGGTCTGGAGGCTGTGCAAGCTGCTATAGATTTGCAACCGGATTTGGTGTTGATGGATTTGCGCATGGCGGACCCTCGGACAGGTTTAGAGAAGCGCTTAGCAGGGTTAGAGGCCGCCCGTGAAATCCAAAAGACCCGTCCCACTCCGGTGATTATCTTGACTGCTTATGAGTCCTCTGAGCTAGTGCATGAAGCTAGTGTTGCGGGGGTGGTAGGGTACTTGATCAAGCCGGTTAGAAGTAGTGAGCTGGAACGTGCCATTATTATTGCTCTAGCTCGTTTTAAGGATATGCGTGAATTGCAGCGTCAGAATGTAGATCTTCAGATTCGTAATAAAGAGTTGGGGGTCTTCGCTGAATACGCAGCCCATGATCTTAAGGCGCCTTTGGCTCCTATTGTAGGTTTCGCTGAGACGTTGGCGGATAAATCTTTTTCTAGAGCGGATATGCAACAATATCTGCGCCGCATTGCGCGCAGTGGGCGCAAAATGGCCAATGTCGTTGATGAATTGCTGCAGTTGGCGAGTATACGCAAGGAAGATGTCCCTGTAGTGCCACTAGAAATGGCTGACATTGTTGCTGCCGCCCGCGAGCGGTTGTCGGATATGGCGACAGAGTATGGCGCCCAGATTACTGTTCAGGAGCACTGGCCGGTAGCGCTGGGACATGCGTCCTGGATTGAGGAGGCGTGGGTAAATTACTTGAGCAATGCTATTAAATATGGTGGAGAGCCGCCCTGTATTGAAGTGGGTGGAGAACGACAATTTGCGATGGTGCGTTTCTGGGTGCGTGATCAAGGCCCTGGGCTGACGGCAAGTGAACAGCAGCGCGTGTTTACTCCCTTTGAACGTCTGTCGCAGGTGCGCGCTAGAGGGCATGGGCTGGGGCTGGGAATTGTGCGCCAGATTGTGGAAAAACTGAATGGCGAAGTGGGAGTAGAGAGTGTGCAGGGCGAGGGTTGTACTTTCTATTTCACTCTGCCGGCGACAGAGTAGGTAGGGTTGTATCTTCTTCAATCCCCCACCAGTACATATCTGCCAACTTACGATGTTCCTGGTGTAGCCGGACGTAACTTTCATAACGATGTTGATCAATTTCCCCTGCTTCTAAGGCTGCCAGAACGGCACAACCTGGTTCCACCGTGTGGCTACAATCAGAGAAATTGCAGTGAGGAACATGAGGAGCGATATCTGGAAAATAGGCCTCAATTTCCTCTGGTTCCATGTCAAAGAGTGCCAGTGCGCGGATCCCAGGTGTATCGGCGACCCAGCCCTCAACCTCCAATTGTATTAATTCAGAGACCGTAGTGGCATGACGGCCCTTCCCCGTGGCTCGACTTACTTCTTTTACTTGGCGGCCTAGACTGGGTTGCATGGCGTTCAATAGACTACTTTTTCCTACTCCCGAGGGGCCGACCAGTGCCGAAATTTTACCTGCTAAATGTACTTGTAAAGCCGAGATATTCCTACCAGCTAAGGCGCTAGTGTAAAGAACCTCATAACCAATCTGGGTATAGATGTCGAAATAACGTTGGGCTTTCTCCAAACCTACTAAATCTACTTTGTTAGCGCAAATTAGCACGGGGATGCTCTGCCGTTCGGCTCCTACTAAAAGCCGATCCAACATGCGGAGATGTGGTGCTGGTTCCGCACAAGAGAGGACAAAGACCACCTGGTCGGGATTGGCGATCAACACCTGTTCTCTCTCGCGTAGATACCCGTCGCGGTCCCAGCGCCGCGAGCTCCGTCCCGAGGCAAGAGGTTTGAGCCGGCTTAAAGCGCGTTGGCGGGGGCGGATCTCTTCGATAACATGCGTATCAGTGGTGGGAGTATCCCAGAGTACGTGGTCTCCGACCGCTACAATGGTGGAATCTTGCCTCTCCTTCTTTAAACGGCCTCTTAAGCGGGCAGTGATCTGTTTCCCCTCATTGGTGAGAATGGAATAGAAACCACTCTGTGATTTAATTACTAATCCTGGCTGCATTTTCCCCCATTAGCAGTACTTGTATGCCTTCAACTGGGCGTACTGAGAAACGAAAATTCTGCCGCTTAGCGCACCTAACATCTTGGCGGCGAGCTAGCTTATTTCAGCCGGCTCAATTTTGAGTGTACCATACTGTGAAGGAGGAGCAACCAGCTACATGTTTGAGTGGCCATTTGGGGCCTGAGTTCATTTGACCGAAATACCTCATTACGGTATAATACAGCAGCTTTGATGGCGCAATGAAACCGTCGCGGGTAACCGCGCGGTTTTGTATGTGGAACACTTTTACCTCGGAGCGTGGTAGCTGCTAAATTGAGGGCCAGGATAGAAATAAGGAGGAATGTATGTCAACAAAACGCACTTATCAACCCAAAAAACGTAGGAGAATGCGCAGGCATGGGTTTCGTGCTCGGATGCAAACTAAGGGCGGCCGGCGGGTGATCAAACGCCGCCGTCACAAGGGACGCTCACGCTTAGTTCCAGTGAGGTTGGGTGGCGCCAAACGACTTAATTGGAAAGAGAGTAGTCACAAAGATAGGCCTCGCTGATATTACTTGGAACAGTATCGTTGGCCAAAGGAAATGCGCCTGCGTCAGCCTCGAGATTTCCAACACGTTTGGAGTGAGGGACGTTCGTGGGCGCATTCCTTATTTGTTCTATGGGCAGTGCCTAGTACGGGAGCGGGGGTAACGCGGTGGGGGCTGGTGGCAAGTCGCAAGGTGGGGAACGCAGTAGCACGTAATCGCGCCAGACGCTTGTTGCGGGAAGCGGTACGGCAGCTCCAGGGACATGTGCCAGGGGGGTGGGATATCATCCTGTTGGCGCGCCGGCACATATTACAGGTTAAAGAACCGCGCGTAGCAGCTGCTCTGGAGAAAATACTGCAGCGAGCTGGACTCTGGTCGTAATCTCAAAGACGGATGTCTTATGCAGAAATTGGTGTTGGGACTGATTCGTTTTTATCAACGTGTAATTTCTCCGAACTTCCCTCCAACGTGTCGTTTCGTCCCTACTTGTTCTCAGTATAGTTTTGAAGCTATCTCCCGCTATGGTTTGTTCGAAGGTGGGTGGTTGTCCCTCAAGCGGATTTCTCGTTGTCATCCCTTTAATCCGGGAGGGAACGATCCAGTTCCTTGAATTAGGAGAAAAGATGAAATTTTGGCAAAATATCTCAACTAGTTTTCGGTCTCAATGGGCTTTAGTCGGCTTATTAGCGCTGCTTCTACTAGCCTTCACCGGTTGCAGTGGCGCCGCGCGGGCAGAAAGTTGGCCGGGTTTGTTGGTGCATGAGGACATCCTCTATGCGGCAAATGGCGCTCAGGTGCAAGCTTTCGAGAGCCAGACCGGGAAGTCTCTCTGGGCATTCCCTGCAGAAGCGGATGCTAAAAATAAGTTTTATTCCGCTCCGGTAATAGATACGGAACGTAATTTATTGTTGGTCGCCGGTTTCAAGGATAAGACTGTTTACGCTTTGCGGTTGGGGGATTCCTCTGACCAGACGCCTGGGTTGGCCTGGGCATTTTCTGATGCCGGAGGGCAATACGTGGGGTCGGGAACCATCGCCGGAGATCTTTTTCTGATTGGCAATGGCGATGGGCAGCTCTACGCTATTAATCTGGCTGATGGTTCTTTGGAGTGGTCTTTTGCTACGCGAGATCGTATTTGGACAACTCCGTTGGTGGTTGACGAGACGGTGTATGTGGCTTCGTCGGATCATCACCTATACGCTTTGAAGGTAAGTGATGGCGTGGAGCAATGGCAATTGGAGACCAAGGGCGCGCTGGCCTCTTCCCCGGTATGGGCTGCGGATCATATCTGGCTGGGAGATTTCGGTGATCAGCTCTACCAAATTGATCCACAAGCTGGCGAGGTGGTGTGGACGTTTGAGGATGGCGAGAATTGGTTTTGGGCCACCCCTCTAGTGTTAGAATCGACCATCTATTTTGCGGATGTGGGAGGAGCAGTCTTCGCATTTGATATTAACTCGCATGAGTTACTCTGGCGCACGGATATCAAGGCGGTCTTCCGAGGACAAGGAATTGTGGATACCGCTGGTGGGCGGTTATTGTTGCCGGCTTACGAGCGGGGTTTGATCTACGCCTTAGATGCCAAGACGGGGGATAAACTCCCCTGGGGTGAGGTAATGGAAAACCCTGGGCGGTTACCCGGTAGTTTGGTCACGGATGGCGAGCGAGTTTATGCGGCTCCTATCATGATCACGACGCGCGCGCAGGTTTTTGAAATATCCGATGGGAAAGAGCTCTGGCACTATCCGGTGGCGGAGGAAAAGTAGTTTCTCCAAAAATATTGTTCGCAGTGGCATAAAGTTTAGCTAGGTGTTCGCAATTCGTAGTGGGCGTGGTGCGCAGCTAGTGCCATTTTCATTTCAACATTAGGAGACGTTATGTGGGATACGATTGTAGTTGATCCAATTACCAATTTGCTACTTTTATTTTATAGTCTGTTGAATGGGCAGACTATTTTAGCGGTGGCATTACTGACGTTGTTGGTACGTTTGATTATGATACCGATGACGATAAAACAGCAGCAGAGTATGCAGCAACAGCGCAAACTCCAGCCACGGTTGAAGGAGATCCAAGAGAAATACAAGAACGATCAAGAACGTTTAGGCAAAGAGCAGATGAAGCTCTATCGGGAGGCGGGAGTTAGCCCGGCCAGTGGTTGTTTGCCGTTGTTAATCCAATTCCCGTTGATGATCGGTCTTTATCGTGCCATTATTCGCGCTTTGGCTGCCACTCCTCTGGAACTATTGGATTTAACTTCTCATATCTATCGGGTGGCTTGGCTGCCAGCCTTGAGCGCTTTGCCACCCTTGCAAAGTCAATTTGGATGGTTGGACTTAGCCTTGCCCGATCCCTATTATATTTTGCCGGTGCTGGTGGTGGTAACGAGTTGGCTTCAACAGAAGCTGATCTCTGCTACGACCCCGACCACGGCTTCTGCTGGCGATCAGGCCCAGGCGATGACGCAGTCTATGCAAGTCACCATGCCGCTTTTCATGGGGTTTGTCTCTATGAGCTACGCTTCTGGACTTTCGGTATACTTAGTTATTTCCAACTTGGTGGGAATTATCCAGTATTATTTTATTGGGAAATCCAGCAACGATTCCGCGGAGTGAGTGGTGCTAGTTTTGAGATGGCTAGTAAATAGTACGGACGAGAACGAAAGTAAAACGTAATAGCAAACTAGGAGGCTATGGAATGAAATCTAAAGAGTGGGTGGAAATTGAGGCTCCTACTGTTGATGAGGCCCTGATTCTAGGATTGACGCAGTTGGGTATTACCCGTGAAGAAGCTGATATTAAGGTATTAGACGAAGGGAGCTCCGGGTTCTTGGGGCTAGGGGCACGGGAATCTCGAGTGCGAGTAGGATACAAAAATGTTTCCGTATCCGTTGAAGAGAGCGCCGAGGAACCGGTCGTTGTTCAACCAGCAGCAGTGAAAGTGGAGCCGTCACCGGCTGAAGAGCCGCCTGATACGCAGCGGGAAGCGGAACCAGTAGTTCTGAATGAGCCAGCGGAAAGCAAAGGAGTCTCCATGCCGGTTGAACCGACTAAAATCGCGCAGGATGCTCTCCCAGAGGTACAGGAAACCGAAGCGTCGGTACAATCTTCACAGCCCGTAGTGGTGGAAACGAAGGAGACGCAAGAGCAGTCCCACATCAAGGCCGTAGTGTTGGAGGTCGCGGAAAACCTTTTTAGAGCGTTTGAGGTGCAGCCAGAAGTCACTTGGTATGCGGGAGATGGTCGAGATCGGCCAGAATTATGGCTTTCGCTACAAGGTAAGGACGCTGTCATGTTGATAGAGCAAGATGACAGCGTGTTGAATGCTGTTCAATTTTTGACACGCATATTGGTACGCAGCAAAGTGGATGGTAACTTCAATTTGATTTTGGATGCTGATGGCCGCCGCTGGCAGCGCACCCATAAGCTAGAGCAGTTGGCGAAGCAGACGGCGGAGAAAGCTGTCCGTTTGGGACGTCCGGTGCGGTTGCAGCCCATGTCCGCGCGTGCGCGACGTTACGTCCACATGGTATTGCGCCAGGATTCCCGGGTACGCACGAAGAGCTATGGTTCCGGGAAGGGCCGGGCAGTGACTGTTTTCCCGACCCAAGAGTCAGAGTAGCGTCGGCGAGTTGGTGACGGAGAGCCGGAGATGACGCACGTTTATGCCTTTGCCAATCAAAAGGGCGGGGTGGGTAAAACCACCACAGTGGTGAATTTGGCAGCGGTGATGGCTGATTGGGGATTGCGTGTGTTGGTGGTGGATATCGACCCGCAGAGCAATGCTACCACTAGCCTGGGACTGAACGCGCGCACACTGCCGGTCTCCATCTATGAAGTACTGATTGGCGGATGTCGCCCGGCAGAGGCTATTGTGCATACTGCTTGGACGGGACTGGATTTACTCCCTAGCGCTCCCGCCCTGGCTGGCGCGACAGTGGATTTGAATGCTTTGACTGCTCCGCGCGAGCGGGCAGGTCGCTTGCAGCAGGTACTAGCTCCGGTGGCTGGATACGACTATCTCCTGATTGATGCTCCTCCCAGTTTGGGAATTTTGACCGTGAACAGCTTGGTGGCGGCTCAAAGTGTTATCGTCCCGGTCCAGTGTGAGTATCTAGCTCTGGAGGGGTTATCGCAGCTTATGAATACCATTCGCCTGATCCAGCGCGGCTTAAATCCCACTTTGGGACTGCGGGGGGTGGTGATGACCATGTTTGATAAGCGCACCAATCTCTCTCAGGAAGTGGTGGCGGAAGTGCAACGTCATTTCCCGCGCAAAATTTTTAGGATATTGATCCCGCGTAGCGTGCGGGTCAGTGAAGCCCCTAGTTATGGAGAGCCAGTGGTCTTTTATTCCGCGCGTTCGAGTGGCGCGTTAGCTTATCGCGTGTTGGCCTGGGAATTGTTGAAGCATGATGGTCATGCGGTGGATTGGACACCTCCACGTCAAGTGCTTGAGGATTGAATGAACTAGGGGATGATAGATAGCTACTAAAGCCCGCCGAGATTAGGTCAATCTCGGCGGGCTTTTTTGTTGTCGATCTAGTAGTGTGTGTAATCTACTCTTCCGGTGGGAGGCCCGCGTAGCGATTCTCAATTTGATTGATGGCGTAGTTGGCTGCCGCTTGGACTTTCTCTCTTGGGCTAGCGAGTAACTCCTGGAGCGCCGTCAGATGTTCTCTTTGTCCTATCTGCGCCAAACTTGCTGCGGCCAAGATTTGGGCTGCTGGCTCACCTTTTTCTAAGACGCGGAGCAATATCTGCATGGCGGCTTCTCCAATTCCTACGCCTAACCCCTGTTCGGCGGCCCAGTTGATCAACCATTGGGACTGGTCCATCTGTGGTGGGGGCAACACGGTGGCGGTGTTGGTACTGGACGATTCCTGTGTGCTCAAGGCGGCCTCGGCTGCGGAGCGTACTAGCCATTGTGCATCTTCACGTTGGATGTGTTCCAAAAGTTCCTTGGTCCAGGGTGCTGGGATTTTCCCCAAGCCGTGGACGGCGGCGCGGCGGATCAGTAGATCTTCAGATTCAGTGGCCTGTCTGAGCATCTCTCCGCCATCTTTGGAATTAGTTGCCAGCGTCTCGGCCAGAACTAACATTAGTTCTTCATCGACCAATGGCAGTTGGTCTTGCAGCAAGCGCAAGGCTCCCGGCGTGCCCAAATCACCCAACGCCCGCACCGCACTTTCGCGAGTGGCGAAGTCGGGATCTTTTAGTCCTCCGGCCAGTATGCGCATCTCCTTGGGGGTGCCAGTCCAGCCTAGCCCTCGCAACGCGGCAGCCCTGACGGCGGGCGTGTGATGGCGCAGCGCTTGGAGGAAGAAGGGCCGGGCGCCTTCTCCGGCTATCAGCGTTAGAGCGCGGCCTAGTCGGATCCGGTTGGCTGGCGTGAGTGTAGGTTGGGTGAAAGTTCGCGCTAAAACCTTCATAATAACTTTGCGCCATTGGGCCTCTGGCGGCGCTAACATGGCCCAACGCGCAGCAGTGAGGAGTGCCTGCTGATCGCTTGCGGTTAGACTGGCTTGCAATTGTGCCTTGACCAGAGCTTGGGCTGCACCTAAGCCCAGATAGTATTCTTCGGCGAAGATCCAGTCCGGGTCTGTCAAATGTTCCAGGAGCACCGACGGCATCTCGGCCTGTTGGCTACATCTTCTGGCGGCGAAGAAATCTTCCCAGATGTAATGCCTGAATGTGACTAGCTCTTTTCCCCAACATAAGAGCTCTGTCTCTTGGAGCAACTTGCGCGTGGCTCGTTCTAGATGGGCGGGACGTTCGTCGGGCAGCGGGAGCTGCATATCTAAGAGGCTTTCAATGTCTGACGGGGAGAAGTGCGCCTGTTCTTCAGTTTTGAGTTGCCAGGCTAATTCGCCTAATACCTCTAGGGTTATGCGTTTCGCTTCCTGGGCAGTTTCAAGCTCCTCTTCTCCTAGCTTTGGCTGTGGGAGTAGTTCTTCTAGGAGTGCCTGTTGCACATCCACCGGTCGGTCAGGATGTTGCCCGGTGCGGAGATAGAGTACCGTGCGGAGATTGAAATCTAGTTGGGTGCCTCCACTTTCCAGGGCCCGTTGTAGGGTGGAAAGGAATGACCCCTCAAGTTTGGTCTCGACAGCTTCTAACAGGGTGGCCCAACCGGTGTAGATAGTATGGAGAGTTGGTTCCTCGTTGTATGGCTGTATCTCTACCGGCACGAATCCGGCTACGGTTAAGGGAGCATACCCTTGCTGGCCGGTGACAATCACCCAATAGCTTTCTGACAGCTGCTGGGCGGCGATGGTTATCAAATGAGCTACGGCGGCTCTCTTCGCACTGGGGACTTTTTCCCAGTTATCAATCAGAATCACCGAGGGGGTGCTAAGTAGCTGTTTGCGTAGCCATTTGTCACGTGCTGGTGGCAAAAATTTAACCGCCAGTGCGGTCAAAAATTCCAACGGATCGAGTTCTTCATCTTCTGGGAGTTCTGTTAGCTGGTTGAGATCTATCCAGAGTGGGAACCTGGCGTAGGGAGCTGTGGACATAGTTTCACGGGCGCTTTGGGCGACTTGCCAGACTAGCAGGGCCAGCGCCGTGCTCCGCCCTTGACCTCTGTTGCCGGTTAGGAGCAGGCGAGGATGCCCGGCCAAGATTTGCGAATAGGCGATGGGTTGCTGTCCCGTCAATTCTATATCCTCGACTAGCGTGGATGGTAGCGCGGGGGGAGCGAGAAATGTCGGCGGTACAAAGATGGCGTTCGGATCTGCCGGTTCAAAGAGCAGCGTAGCTTGGAGGGTTTGCTGCAGGGCGGTGAGGTACTTATCGGCTACGCTGCTGCGCATTTGCTCTTGCCAGCGGGCTAACGGATTCCAGAGCTGTCTCAGGCGCACCTGGACGTTGTCGCGTCGGAGGTAGAGTACTAGCGCAATAAGCCACGCGGCGCCCGCTCCAATGAGTGCCGAACGCCAATCGAACGACCAGCCATTAGCCAGAGGAAGCGGCGTGTGGTACATTTCAATTACTCTCGGGTTTTGTGGCTCCAGGAGGTTCTGTTAGCGGCGCTGCTGTAGCTAATTTTATGTTTTCCACATCCAGCCGGTATCCTTGACCGCGTTCGCTGATGATGTAGCGTGGCTCACGTGGTTCCGGCTCGATTTTTTGGCGGAGATACCAGACGTAGAGTTTGAGATAGTCCCGGCGGTTGGCCTGTTCTTTTCCCCAAACACGCCGGAGCAGCGTGTCGTGGCTCACCGTGCGCCCGGCATCCTGGACGAGGGCCGAGAGTAGCGAAAATTCGGTGGGGGTCAGGGAGACGGTCTCTTCGTTGACTCTAACCTCGTGTGTGTCCGAATTGACCCAGAGTGGCCCAGCTTGGAAGACGGCTTGTTCGCCTCTAGCTCGCCTGGCGCGCGCCAGAGCCGCTTTGACACGTGTCACCAATTCCTTGTAGCCAAAGGGCTTGGTGATGTAGTCGTCGGCGCCTAGCCCCAGACCATAGGTTATATTATGCTCATCACTCAACGCGGTTAGAAAGACAGTGGGCGAGTCGGTGATATTCCGTAGCTTCTCGTGGACGTGCCAACCATCCATATCTGGCATCAAAATATCCAATAATATCAAGTCCGGCTCCTGCTCTCGGGCCATTTCTAGCCCGTCTTTTCCATTGTCAGTGGCAGTAATCGCATATCCGGCGCGTTCCAAAAGCAATTGGATTAACTGAGATAAAGCCGCATCGTCTTCTATAAGCAAAATCTTTTCTCGCATCCGATATCTCCTTGCTGGGGTTAATTATTGGGTCAAGTGTATGGTTTTCAAAAGAACTAGCATTGAAGACCTATTTATAATTAGATATTAAATCAGATTTCTAACTTGTCAAACCTAGTTCGGTCAGAATATGATTTGTATCATTTTGTGAAAGAGTTAGTTGGTTGTGAGGTAAGTTTCAGTAGCTGTTGTCCGATCAGCGCACTCTCTGTGGGCGTGGTGGGATTTTCTAGCAGCACGACGACCGCATAGCGCGGCGACTGTTCCTGGTCCAACCCAATATACCAGAGGAGCTCGCGCTCTGGCCCGCCTAACGCATGAGCCAGGTGTCCGATTTGATCGGCGTTCCACTCTGGCCAGAGGGCGCGTAAGGCCGTGGCCGTGGATGGAGAGAGCACGGTAGTCGTGGCGGTCGGCACCGTGGGGCAACCGTCAATTGGTGTGGCTAAAAGGTGTAGTGGTGGACGTTCTCCATCGTTCCCCACCGTGGCGACGACGTTGAGTAATTGTAATGGCGTGACTAGCAACGTGCCTTGCCCGCTGGCTTCAGCGGAGGGGATGGTGGCCGTAATTTCGCGCTCGGCGGCGACGGTGGGGAGTTCCAGCGGTGGCGGAGTGGCCAATCCCCACCGGGTGAAAACTGTTTCTAGCCAGGCAGCGCCTTCTCTCTTTCCCACCGTGGCGAAGGGCGCCGGGCAAGCTGCACGGAGCGCGGCGGCCCAATCGTTCCCTGTCGGGGCGGTGAGACAGCCCCAAGTGACGCCGTCGATGGCGAGTTCTGCTTCCAGCGGGAGCGGGGGTGTGGAGAGCCGGCCCTCTTCCAATAGCGCGCCGAGCAGTACCGTCTCCAGAATGCCGCCCGGTTGCGCCAAGCCTTGCGTGACGCGATTGAGGAGCGGGGCGGTAGGCGCCTCGCGCAGCGTTTCCCCTTGTTCCGCCACGGTGGCCGGATTGTAGGTAGGCGTGGAGGCCAGCGCTAAAATATCTCCGGTATGGATGTCGGCCAAGACTGCGCCCCCCAATTGCCCGTCCAAGAGTTCCTGAGCGGCTCTTTGCAAGGAGGCGTCTAGCGTCAACGGCACGGTAAGTCCCGCCGGGAAGCGGTGGAGCAGATCATCCGCGGCCCGCTGCCAGGGGGAGCGTTGGGCCAGGCCGCGTAACGCGGTATCACAGCTGTGCTCAATCCCGGCTGTGCCGTAATCTAAGGTCGCATATCCTACCACCGGCGCGGCGGCCGGGACGGGATAGCGTCGCTCGACGAATCCATCCTCGTCCACGGTGATGTTTGCTAAGAGGGTTCCGTGGCGATCCACGATCTCCCCGCGTTGGATGCGCAGCTCATCCAATACCCGGTATGGATTGCTGGCCTGCGCTTGCAGCTCGGGAGTGCGGATGACAGACCAGACTCCTGTGCCGAGGGCTGTCGAGAGCAGGAGGAGGAACAGCACGTTCCCCAGGCGGCTGGTGGTGCGACGTAACGTGGGCGGCGGGGTAGCGTGAGTTAGCGTGAGCGTGAGTGGCGGCGGGTGTGGTGCCGAGAGGTTGAGCAGCAATCCCACGGTAGTCAACATCACGAGCAGAGAAGAGCCGCCATAGCTAAGAAAAGGCAGCGTCACGCCGGTGATGGGAATCAGTTTGATGTTGCCGGCGATAATGACCCAGCTCTGGATTCCTATCAAGGCTGTGAGTCCGCCGGCCAACAGAGCTTCGAAGGGATTGTTACTGCCTTGCGCGATATGCAATCCCCGTTGGATGAGTAGCGCGAGCAGTGCCAGCAACGCCACCGCGCCCAACGTGCCGTATTCTTCCACCAGCGCAGCATAGACAAAATCGGTGTGTACCGCAGGGATCAAGGTGGGATAACCCAGCCCCGGGCCTTCTCCCAGCAATCCTCCGGCGGCCAGCGCGAAGAGCGAGCGCAGAATTTGATAGGCGCGGTCGGCTTGCGCCGGTGCCCACGGATCGCGCCAAATGCTGACGCGCAGTGCCACTCGTGACGAGAGCAACGCTCCCCCCACGGCTAGCGGCGCGAAGCAGAGCAAGCCCGCGAGCACATGTCCAAACTTGCCCCAAGCTAGATAGAGCATGGCTAAAAAAGTGAGGTAGAAGAGTAGCGCTGCTCCCAAATCCTCTTGCCAGGCCAGCAGCACCAGGGATAGTCCCACCATCAGCAGCAGCGGCCCCAAGACGGCCAGCCAGAGTTGTCGGCCTTCCTCTTGTACAGGCACGGCGCGGCGTTCAGCCAGATAGGCGGCCAAATAGCTCACGAGGAGCAATTTGAGCAGCTCGGAGGGTTGGAAATAGATTCCGTGGTGGCCGAGGGGCAGTCCCAGCCAGAGCCGCGCGCCGTAACCGGAGGGATTTACGCCAAAAACTATGGTGATGGCTAAAAGCAGTAGCCCGCCGACCAACAGGGTATAGCGATAGCGGCGTAACCAGCGCGCGAGCCTGGGGGTGAGGGCCACGGCGCAGAGCGCACCTACGCCTAGTGCTAACCAGAGCAGCTGGCGGAGGAGGAACCCCGGCGCGACCCGCGCCAGGAGGAGCAAACCCCAACCGGTGAGCAGGGCGACTAACGGAATGAGCAGCTCGTCGCTCTGCCTGAGCCGGGTGTGGAGCAGGCCTAACCCTAGACCCCAAATCACCGTCCAGCTACCGGCCAACGCGCTTAAATGCCAGACGGTGAGCGCGGGCGTGGGCGCGGCTACACCCAGCGTCACCGCGCCGGTAATGACGAAGAGCGCGGCGAGGCAGAATAAGAGCCAAGTCGCAACGGGTAAACGGCAAACAGCAGCTGGCCAATGTCGCCAACTGCTGGCGTGGTGGGGTGTTGCTCGCTTGTTTTTCATCATCATTGTCTGTTCCTAACCTGGACAAGCCAGAACCAAAAGAGAAACTCACCACAGAGAACGCTGAGGAAAACAAGGAAGAAAATCTCTGCGCTCTCTCTGTCCTCCGTGGTAAAATGCTTGTTTTTTGTGCCAAGATTTGATCGTTAAGTGCCTAACCACTAGCCTGTGTCATTCCGAGCAGAGTAGTGCCCCGTTTTGTGGGGCGCTACGTAGTCGAGGAATCTTGAGCGTCTCTGCGGGTCTGGGAGCGAAAGTAGCAGATTCCTCGCGGGTGCGTCGCTAGTGCTCTACTTATAACTTTTGACCTTCAACTTTTGACTTCTAATTCCAACGGCGGATGACACAGCCCGCAACCCACGTAGGGATCCTCGACCTTCCCGCCGCTCCGGCTACAGGTGGCGCTGATCAGCATGCGTGGCTTTTCCCAGAAGCGCAGTGGACGTCTGCCAATGCGGGCGTGTAGCGTCATCTGCGGGCAGGCGTTGGCCCGTTTAATCTCTGGTGCGGGACAATCACGGCAGAGTTCCGGCGTCCAGCGTGCGGCGTCTGGCGCCGCCAAGAGCCGGCATTCCGCTGGCCCATCATGCCAGCGGCGGGAATCCACGTAATAATAAGGGCAGCGTTGTCCATAAGGCGTGCGCATCAAGCCTCTGGGGCGGGGAAATAACCCTGGATGTACCGGCGGTTGATATAGGCCAGTGGGGCTTGTCTGGGAAGCTGCACAGAGCTCTCGTTGAAGAAATGGATGGAAGCGTTGGTGATGGGCAGAAAAGTCCCTTTCCAGAAATCTAAAAAGTTCTTGATATTGGCCTCACTAAACATAGGCGTCTGCCCTTGTACGACGAAGAGGGGGAAGTAGAAGAAGAGGATCTTGTTCCGGGGCGGGGATTGGTACTCAGCGTTGCTCTCTGGCTGGAGAAAGCGGAGGAGTTGGACTTCGTCGCGGTGTACTAAGAGCTGCGGGGGAGTGGTGACGGGCAAGCCGGCGAAACTCCAGGGGACGATGTGCGGTTTATTGAGCACCAAGATGGTGAGGCCGTCTTGGTTAAGGTAAAGATGCGGCCCTCCCAAACTTTCAAACTCTCCTCTGGCCCAAAAAGTGCTGGTGATCATTTCTATTTGGTGATGTTGGATGGGGGATTCAAGTTTCCCCGGACTGCCTAGTCTCATTTTTTCTCTCCTTTTAGACGTTAGTTGTTAGCTGTTAGCCCACCTGCGCCTGGCCGTGAACGGCCCTGGGGATGGTTGTTTTCTCTAGCCAATGCTAGAGATTCCTCGCGGGCGCGTCGCTACCGCTCCGCTGGCTCGGAATGACATTCGCTGTGCAACTTTCAACCTTCGACCTTCGACTTTTGACTTTCGGCCTTCGACCTTTGACTTTCGACTTTTAGCTTGAGCTCTTCCTCCCCAATTACCGGCACCTCAAGCTTTTGCGCCTGGCGGAACTTCGTCCCGCCGCGCTTCTCCCCGACCAGTAGATAATCGGTGTTGTTGCTGATGGCGCCGGTGACTTTGCCGCCGCGCTCCTCAATCCACTCCTTAATCTCTTGGCGTGGCTGGGAGAGCTTCCCGGTGATGACGAAGGTCTTGCCAGCTAACGGCCCGGCGCTTGCTCCGCGCGCGCGCGGCTGCGCGGTGAGCCGCACGCCGGCGCGCCGTAACTTCTCTACCAACTTTTGATGACGCTCGCAGGCGACCCAGGTCTGGATGTTAGCCGCGATGCTCGGCCCAATCCCCTTGATGGCGGTGAGCGTCTCTTCCGGGGCCTCAAGCGTTGCCTGGAGTGCGCCGAACTCCGTTGCTAGTGTCTTCGCCACCGTTTTGCCGACGCCGCGAATGCCCAGTGCGGTGATGAGCTGTCCCAAACTTCGCTGCTTGGCGGCCGCGATAGCCGCCAGCAAGTTAGCCGCGCGCTTCTCCGCGAAGCCTTCCAACTCCAATAACTCCTCGGCGGTGAGCGCGTAGAGGTCGGCGGGATCCCGGATCAATTC
>JAYELZ010000048.1:0-5391 GCA_034717835.1 Chloroflexota bacterium | reverse complement strand
GGCATCCCACTGATTGCCTGGTCACGCATCAAACTCCGGCGACACACCCTGGCGCAAACCATCGCGGGGACCATCCTAGGACTCACCGTCTTCGCCGTGACCGCCTGGGTCTTATTCGACTAAGTAACCTTCCTGTGAAAAATATGCCCACACTCATCCTCATCCGGCATGGACAATCAGCGCACCACGTGAACGGCATGACCGGCGGCTGGACGGATTCGCCGCTCACCGCGCGGGGCCGCCAACAAGCAACCTTGCTAGCCGCGCGGCTAACCTCCGCGCTGACCGGCCGGGCCCTGCGCCTCATCAGCAGCGACTTGACGCGCACGCGCCAGACCGCGGAAATCATCGGCGCGCCGCTGGGTCTCCCCGCAGAACTCGCCCCGGCCTTGCGCGAGTACAACAACGGTCGCGCCGCCGGGCTGACCCGCACTGCCGCTCGAACCCTCCGCCAATCCATCACCCACACCCCGCTAGATGGCCGCCCTTTCCCGGAAGCTGAGAGCTGGCGCGAATTCTACCAGCGCGTGACCGGCTACCTCACGGAGCTCACCCGCGAACTGACCGTGACTACCCTCCTCGTCACCCACTTTGGCACTATCAACAACATCGTCGTCTGGTGGCTCCAACTCCCCATCCACAATCAACGCCGCCCCTGGACCTACTGTGCCGTCGATCCCACCAGCCTCACCGTGTTGCAGACCAACTCGCAAGGGGAACACGTACTGGGACGGCTCAACGACACGGCACATCTGGCCGGTACCGGATTGAGTGATTGGGGATTAGTCAATTAGCAGCCACGGTTTCCATACCTCACAGCTCTCCATCAACCGAAAAATTGACTTTTCACTTCGCCCGCATATACTATTATTAAAGGTCTTAGGATAATAGAAGAAGGGTGAACTTATGAGCGTTGTGATTGTGGTGAAGGTAAGCGAAGGAATAGTTCTGGCCGCGGATAGTGCGGCCACCCTGATGGGAGAAATTAACGGGCTGGAGAGGCTCCAAAAAGGTGTACTTAAAACCTTTTACAATGCGAAAAAACTACTCCAAATTGGGAACTTCCCCATCGGAGTGCTAACATGGGGCACAGCTTCAATTGGACACCGCACCTTAGAGAGCTTGGTAAGGGAATGGGAACATAACAATAACTGGGAATCTGTAAAGCAATATGGAAAATCTTTTCAAATTAAAGAATGTGCAGCGGGGTTGCTAGAACATTTACAAAAGGTTCACCAACAAGAGTTTGGAAATATCCCCCAGGAGCAGCGCCCTGGCGTAGGTATGCTAGTAGCAGGTTATTCCCAAGGCGAGTTTTTTCCTGAGATCTGGCGTTTCGTAGTCCCCTTCGACAACGAAATCCAAAATCAGCGTCCAGATAAAGATGATAAGCCCGATTTCGGAGCCAGCTGGTTTGGAGCCACCGATTCAATTGTCAGACTCCATTTCGGACGTGATGAAAACGTAATTAAGATAATTTCAGAAAAATTTAACATCCCCGAGAAAGAAATACTTGAATCTCTCAACCCGCTACAGTATCCGGTGCCATTCGCTCAAATGCCCTTGCAGGATGCCATTGATTACGCTAACTATATAATAAACGTTGCCATTGGGCGATATCGATTTGTGATCGGGCCGGAGGTCTGTGGTGGAGAAATAGAAATCGCGGCCATAAAACAAAATGAATTTAACTGGATTTCCCGAAAATCATGGGAAGTATAGGAGCGACTAATATGTTACTAAGACGACTCTACCCAGAAACATCATCGCAGACGACTAGTAGGCAAATAAAGGGAATTGTCATTAAGGAAACTCAATATTTAGCTGGTTTTAATTCCTACTCTCCTGATATTCAACCCTCTGAACAAGATATTTGGCAACAAGTTACCAGAGAAATACTCCGGGAAAATGCAAGCTTATGGGAGAGATTGGCTAAACTTTGATTTTTCCAACCCGCGAAAAAATTGTCGCGCTAAATCTGTACCATATTCAGCATACTGGCGGGTTCTGGCAAGGTCCCGACAATTTACTAAATCCGGACAGTCTAGAGTGGGTATTGTAAGTCATCCAATACCCACTCTTTGGTGCAGAGCAATACCCTACTCTAGTAGATAAAAGCACGATCCTAACTTGGACAATAATTGCAAAGCATGTTTTTCATGATGCTAACAAAAGAACCGGGACCTCCGTCCTGAGAATTTTCCTAAAAGCGAATGGGTACGAGCTAAACGCTTTAGATAACGAATTCATAACAGTAGCCTTGTTGATAGCCAGTAACACGCAACGCGGTTATACGCGGGCTAAGTTTGCACAATGGCTGAGAAAACACCTGCGCCATATCGGAATTGTTCCTCCATATTAACCCGGAAGTTAACAATTCACCGTGTTGAGCACCAACCCGCAAGGGGAACCCATACTGGGACGGCTCATCTGGCGGGCACCGGGTTGAGTGATTGGAGATTAGTTAGTCCGTGATTAACGAGCCGGGAGCGGCACTTTTTTTTAATCTGACTACTCATAGGAGAAATACAGATGAAAGAGATGATTGCTTTTTGTGGTCTAGTCTGCACCGGCTGTCCTGCCTATCTGGCCACCCAAGCCGACGATGACGCCGCCCGCGAACAGGTCGCCGCGCAATGGCGGGAAGAATTCCATGCGCCGGGCATCACCGCCGCATCCATCAACTGCGATGGCTGCTTGAGTACCGAGGGACGCCTTTTCTCCCACTGCCCAGAATGTAAGATCCGCGCCTGCGGCCGGGAACGCGGCGTCACCAACTGCGCCCACTGCCCGGAGTATAAAACCTGCCCGGAACTTGCGTCGTTCTTCGGCTTCGCCCCGGAGGCTAAGGCGAAACTGGATGAAATTGGGGGTCGATTAGTCAATTAGAAAACAAGTAGACCTCCGATTTCTTTCAGAAATCGGAGGTCTGTATCAGCCTTGTAGCCGAGGTTTCCATACCTCGGCCAACCAACGCGATATGGATATCGCGGCTACTCCTTTACCTCCAACCAGACCGGCGCCTCCTCCGCGCGGGTGGCTGGATTGTAATAATCGTACGCCTGCGAGGCCGGCGCCTGCGCTTTGACGGGGAAGCGCGCCCGCAGCTGGTACTCGAAGGTCAACGGCTCACCGTGTTGCAAGTCCTGCAAGTAGACCAGTACCTGCCGTCCCGTCAGCTCGAACTTCTTGAGCCGCCCGCCAGCATAATCCACCGGTAACGCCAGGTCGCGCTCAATGCGCGCCTCCAACGCTTGCGGCAATACCGTGAAACCTGGCGGTATACCCAGATCCACCAGCGCCCACTCCACGGTTCCCGGCTCGTTAAGCGTGGCCGTGACTTTGATTCCCACCAGATCCTCCACTTGGAGCGCGGTGCGGTCGTAGACCACGTTGATATCCAGAGCCTCTCTCCCCGTTGATGGCGGGAGCTCTTGCCAGGGCAAATAGTAATTTGCGGTGACTTGCGCCGTCAGTGCGCCTTCGCCCACCACCACCAGTTCAATCTCGTGTCTGCCAGGCGTGATGTCGTCGAAGGTCAAAATCTGCACCACATCATAATTCTCCGGTGTCACCGTGACAGTGCGCGCCCGGCCGCCATCAACTGTCACCGTGACCTCCGCGTCGCTCTGCTCACCGCCAGCCGTGACCGAAAGCAGCAGCGCCTTGAGCGCGAGGATCGTCGCCTGCGTTGAGTGCCACGTCCCGTTGGCATCCTTTGCCTGGATGAGATAGGTCAACGCTTTATTCGCCAGCTCCGGGTGCGCGTTGGCCTTAAGGAGAGCATAGGCGACCAGCGCCGTCGTCTCCAGCGAGCCAGTCTCGCCCTCCGAACCCATCATCGTGGCGCTCCCAATCGGCCAATAGACCGCGTCACCGTCCACTTGCGCCAATCCCGCCAACCGGTCCAAAATCTGACGAGTGAAAGCATCTTGCGAAGCGTCCGCCACCAGCGCGTTCGCCACCAACGCCAGCGCGTAGGGATCATCGACCGCATGAGCATGCTCGCGGACGTAAGCCAACCCCCGCTGCGTCGCGCTCTCATCACCGTAGCCCGTGTGGACCAACGCCCAGCTGATGTAAGCCGTCACCGGCACGCGGTCATCGCCCAGATCAGACCAGGTGGATTCATGCACCAGCCCCTGATCGTTCTCCCAGGAGCCGTCGGCAGCCTGCTGCGCCAGCAGCCAGCGAGCGGCGCGCGCGATGAAATCCGCGTCGACGGGATAGACCCGCGCCATATCCGTGAATTCCATCAATCCATAAGCCGTCAACATCCGGTCGGGCGGATTATCGCCGAAGAGAGAGAAGCCGCCGCCGGGCACCTCAAAGGTCGTCAGCCGCTGGTAGCCCAGGTTGATGTATTCCTCGGCCTTCAGCTGAATCTCCGGCGTCGTCTGCTCGGTGCTCTTCATGTAATCCAACACCAGGACGTTAGGATAGGTCGCGCTCGTCGTCTGCTCGAAACAACCATACGGCATCTGCAGGAGCGCGTCCATTCCCTCCACCACCTGGCTCACCACGCCGGGGTAAATTTTCACCGTCACCTGCGCCGCGCCGGGGATGATCGCCTCTGGAATCTCCACGGTGCGGCGCGTCTGCTCGGTCAACCGCCCGCTCCAGGTCTCCGCAAACTCCTTGCCGTCAGGGCGGATCAACAGATCGTGCGTCGCGGTGGTGGCATCGCTCAATCGCTCGCCATAAGCCCAGATGGTGGGGCGATAACGGCCTTGCGTGGCAGTGACGCGGATCCGGAAGTAGACCACCTCCACATCACTGGCGCCGATAAGTAGCATCTTTTCGGCCTCGTCCAGGAGCTCAAACCACGGCTCCTCCTCCAATTGCAGGCGGACGGATTGTGGCTGCTCTAGATAATTGTAAACCGCGACCGGCAGTGAAACCTCATCATGTTGGGTCAAGGCATAAGGTAGATCAAAATCAACGAAGAAATCCTGAAAGACGCGCAAGTTGGCCGTCGTCGCGCCCAAGCGCCCATCCTGCGAGTGCGCCAGCGCGGTTAAGCGCCAGGTGGTGATGTTATCGTAGAGCGGCAAGTCAAGTTGCAACGTGCCATCCGGCTCTGTGACCAGTTCCGGCAGCCAGGCCATCGTCTCGCCAAAGAGTTGCCGCAGACGCGGCGCCTCGGCTGGGGTGGTCGCTGCTGCGCCGGCCTTCCCTTCCTCGCGGGCGGCTTGCTCACCCATAACGGCGGGAGCGGGCATCTCCATTGGAGGGGCAGCCCCCTCCACCAACAACTCCACCTCAACGAGTTTCTCAACCACCGCCACCTCACCATCCCACATTCCGCCATCCAGCATAACAGGTGCAGACGCGCCAAACTCCTGTCTGCCGCCAGAGACCCCCAATAGGGGAGCAGCCAACGTCAAGCCC
>JAYELZ010000047.1:0-5421 GCA_034717835.1 Chloroflexota bacterium | reverse complement strand
CCTCTATCTCCGCCTGGGCAACAGGGGATCGGCGTCTCTTTGCCTATGCGGAACAATGGTGGCAGGTTCCCATCGACAGCTGGCTCATCCCCGCGCGCCTGACTATCGCGCTGCTAGGTCTCCTGCTAGGCGCACTGGTTTACCGCTGGACCGCAGATTGGTTCGGAACCCTGGCGGGACTTTTAGCGTTGGCGCTGTTGGCCTTTGACCCCAACATTCTAGCGCATGCCCAGTTAGCCACGTTGGATCTAGGCGTGACGCTTTTAATTTTGAGCACCCTCTACATTTTCCAACGCACGCTGAACCGCGCTAGATACGCTTCCATACTAATCAACGGAGCGCTATTGGGATTAGCACTCTCCGCGAAAATATCTGCCAGCCTGCTGGTTCCCATCACCGGAGGGTTATTACTCATCTGGGGATGGCTGCATTGGACCAAAAAAGAGTTATTCCTCAAACTACTACTCTATTCCAGCGCCGCGTTTCTAACCCTCTGGGGTGTCCATCTCTTTCAAATTGGGATGCCCCTCGGAATTAATATCTCCCTGCCAGCTCCCACTTTTTGGCGCTCCTTCCTACGCATTGGCCGGGACGTTTCTTCGGTTGACAGGCCGGCGTTTCTACTAGGTAAATTTTACCGAGGAGGGAGATGGTACTACTTCCCCGTGGTTTTCCTCCTCAAAACCCCCCTCCCCACCTTGCTACTCTTAATCGCCGCCTTGAGCAAACTCTGGCGGCAGCCGTGGTCGCTCTGGCGGCTGATATTATGGGGAGCCTTCCCTCTCAGCTATTCACTGGTCAGCGTAACCACCAATATCAATATCGGCTACCGCCACATCCTACCGCTACTGCCGTTTCTATATATCGGCATCGGCAGTCTGGCCTCCCGCTCAGAAGCCCCCTCCGCTGGAGAGGGAGCAAGGTGCCGTTCAGTAATAGGCAAGAAAATTACACATTACACCTCGCGTTACGCGCTCCCAGCCCTACTCCTCTGGCAGTGTGGCGGAACCTTAGCCGTAGCCCCCTACCACCTCACCTTCTTCAACGAGCTGGTTGGCGGCCCTGCCAACGGGTGGCGTTATCTTTCCGATTCCAACGTGGATTGGAACCAAGGGCTGAAGGCTACCCGCGCTTACCTGGACTCTCACGTTCTTGAAGATGTATATCTCAGCGTCTTCACCCAATACCTCCCCCCGGAAATCTACGGGTTAGAAGAAACAATCCCGCTCCCTCCCTACCCGGAAGCGCCGCCGGTTATGCCGGCTCGGTATAACCCTCTACCAGGAACTTATATCATCAGCGCGTCCACCTTGCGCGGCATCTCCATTACCTTAACTGAGACCTACAACTGGTTCTGTCACCGCGAGCCGGACGACATTATCGCCAACTCCATGTTGGTCTATCACGTTGCCGGGCGCGAGCCGCGCCCGACTTGGGTGGCCCAATGCAACCTCCCCGTGACGCCACTCTCCGCCGAGATGCTGCAGAACCGTTTCTGGCGCTCTGATCTCCGCCAACTGGACTTCGATTGCACGCAGAGCTGGCTCTATCCCGGCAACGGGCTGGAATCCGGCTGGGTAGCCCTGCACCGCGAGCTCCTGCCGGCAACTGGGGATTTCCTTCAACGTCAACTATCCCTGCTCAATTTGAGTTTTGAGCAAGCTACCGCGCATGCCGCCCCGCCACACAGCATCTACGAGTGGCAGCCGCTGACCTTGCCGTTACCCACTTACCGCCCCTATCACGTAGCAGCCGCCGCCACCCCTCCCGCCCAACTAACGGCCAGCCCTCCACTCACCGAATCCCTCGCCCTGGATGGCCCACTGGATTTCCTCGGCTACGAAATCCGCGCTACCGCCCCGCCAGAGATCATCACCTACTGGCGCGTCACTGCCGTGCCAGAGGCACCCTTCTCTTTGATGGCCCATCTCATCACCAGCGACGGCCAGACCCTGGAAGTCGTTGACGGTCTGGGCGTAACGTGGCACCAACTCCGCCCCGGCGACGTGCTGGCCCAACGCCATCTCTTCACCGTGCAGCCAGCACAACCGTCCAGCGCACTCTACCTGCGCACCGGCGCGTACTGGCTAGCTGAAGGCGTCCGCTGGCCCAGACTAGCAAATCCCAACGCCGACAGTATCTTCATCCCCCTAGCCACAAAATGACGGCAGCTGCTGCCAATACGCGCCGCATTCGGTGAAATCTATAACTTTCCCCCCCGCTAAACCCATGTTAAAATATCCTGAGTATAACCCTGTAACTTTTAACTTGTAACTTTAATCCACGGAGGTTCCATGAATAAATTACATCTGATCACCGAATTTGAATACCAAGTCCCGCAGCTGGAACGCGGCTACGCCGGACAAACGCTCTACGTCAACGTCGGCAGCGGCGAGATAACGGCCAAGCCCGTTACCGCTGAGATGAAAGAGAAGTTCGTCGGCGGGCGCGGCTTTGACCTCTGGTTACTCTGGCATAGCATCGCCGCCAAGACCGCCTGGAACGACCCCGCCAACGAGATCGTCATCTCCTCCGGGCCTTGCGGGGGAATTACTCAGTACCCCGGCGCCGGAAAATCCATTGCGGCCAGCATCTCCCCGCTCACCAACGTGGTGATTGATAGCAACGTCGGCGGTCATTACGGCCCCTACCTCAAATTCGCCGGCTGGGACGCCATCGAGGTGCAAGGCAAAGCGACGGAAGAGGTCATCGTCTACATCGACGGCCCGGCGGGCAAAGTGCAGCTCCTGGCCGTGCCGGCAGGAGCGCCCACCAATACCCACGAGCTGGGACACTGGCTCAACGCGCACTTCGCCGAGACCGAGGCGGACAAAAAGGTACTCGCTTTCGTCACCGCCGGAGAAGGCGCGGAGCACACCCGGCTAGGCTGCCTTAATTTCAGCCTCTATGACCGCAAACGCCACGACCTGCGCTACAAACAGGCGGGACGCGGCGGCATTGGTACCGTGCTGCGCGATAAAAAGATCAAGGCGTTGGTGGTCAAGAGCTTCCCCGTCAAAGGCAACTCCAATCATATGGCGGATTTGGAACTGGTCTCGCGCGTCGGCGCGGAGATGCAGAAGGAAGTCCTCACCTTCGACGACCAACAGAACAAGATGCGCAAAAGCGGCACCTCCTACCTGGTCGAGATTATGAACGATTACGACCTGCTCCCCACCCACAACTACAAATTTGGCCGTCACGAGGACGCGCACCAGATTAAACGCGAGGTTTGGGAGGAGCGTTACACGCAGGGGATGCCCGACGGTTGCTGGTTCGGTTGCACTATGGCCTGCGCCCACGCCGTAGATGGCTATGAAGTGCGTACCGGGCCGTATCAGGGCCAAAAAGTCATCGTGGATGGGCCGGAATACGAGACCATCGCCGGTTGCGGTTCCAACTGCGGCATCTTTGAACCATGGTATCTGCTGGAAGCCAACTTCTACTGCGACACCTACGGCCTGGATACCATCTCCTTCGGCACCGGCTTGGCTTTTGTGATGGAATGTTACGAGGCCGGCATTTTAGATAAGGAGAAAACCGGCGGCTTAGAACTGAACTTTGGCAATGCCGAGGCCGCCATGGAAGTGCTGCACCAGATGGGACGCGGCGAGGGCTTCGGGAAGATCTTCGGACAAGGCATTCGCCGGATGAAGAGTTACTTCGTCGAACATTTTGACGCCGACCCGCAATTCGTCCAAGATATCGGCATGGAGGCCAAGGGGCTGGAATACTCCGAGTACCTGACTAAGGAATCGCTCGCCCAACAGGGCGGCTACGGCCTAAGCAACAAAGGCCCGCAGCATGACGAAGCCTGGCTTATCTTCATGGATATGGTCAACCACGAGATCCCGACCTTTGAGGACAAAGCCGAGGCGCTCCACTACTTCCCCATGTGGCGCACCTGGTTCGGTCTCTGCGGCTTCTGCAAGCTGCCCTGGAACGATGTGGTGGATCCTAAAAACGCCCAGGCCGCCGAACCGCAGAAAATCCCCCACCACGTCGAGAACTATCGCCAAATCTATATCGGCGTCACTGGGCAGGAAATCACCACGCAGGGTATCATCAACCAATCCGAGCGCGTCTACAACCTCCAGCGCGTCTTCAACCTCCGCCAGGGGTATGGCAAACGCGATCACGATGCTATCCCTTACCGCTCCATGGGGCCGGTTACAGAGGAGGAATACCTCTCACGCCAGGAGCGCTACGATAACCAGCTCCGCGAGTGGCGAGGTCTCGACCCAGAGAGCATGACCTTGGCCGAAAAGATGGCTGCGCAGCGCCAACACCGCGAGGAGCAGTACGAACACCTCATCGACGCGGTTTACGAGCGCCGTGGCTGGACCAACAACGGCATCCCCACCCCGGAGAAACTCCAGTCGCTGGGCATCGCCTACCCCGAGCTCCTGGCCGTGGTACACGAGGCCCTCAGTTAGCCAGCCGTGATCACCGTCAACCAACACGAAAAAGTGCCCTGGCACGAGCAACTCACGGACGGTGAGTTGCTCGTCATTCTGAAGTACAGCCACCGCCAGCTCATCGTCTCCATCAACGGCGTGCTGGTCGCGCACGATAGCTATGCCAGCGCCGCCATCCCGGACCAGGCTGAGGTGCGCGTCATCCACCTGATGGCGGGCGGGTAGCTACCGAGGCCGCTCTCCAGCAGAGCTCGGGCCGGTCTCCCGACCATGCCCGCACCACGCGACTGGGTGGGGGGGGGCTCGGTCCCTGGCAAGAGCAGTTCCTGCAGGAGAAGCGAGTGCTCGTAGTAGAATCTTTAGCGTGGCCGGCGGTTGAAACCGCACCTACAGTTGCAAAGTCGGTCTACGCCGACTACCTTCAGCCGCCACAGGGCGGCTTCGCAAGGGTTGCCGCGAATTTATTCGCCAGGCAAGCACGGGGTTGGTTTATGTGGGGTGGCGCGGCCAGAGGCCGTCCCAAATACCTCAAGGCTAGGGCCGGCGTCCTCGCCGCGCCCGTGACACGGGGTTGGTTTATGTGGGGTGGCCCTGACACTGATGCACGCCCGCACCGAGGGTTATGGCTCATTCATGCCGCCGCCCGCTCCAGGTTGAGCGCCAGCAAGATTGCTGTATCAAGATCGACTCCTAAGTCGGATGCATACATCTTTGCATCCATATTAGATGCAGTCTGGTTGGTGATATGAGGACAAAGAGCTGGCGTCGGTAAGGGGGAATCGAATTTACCAGGAGTAGGCAGCGGTGAATTTAACACTGCTTGACTCGCTGGAGCTGCTTGAATAACGATGGCGGAGAGGCCGAAGGCTAATAGTATCTTGGATTCAACTCGTAAGTGCATAAGATGACCGTTTGGAAAGAAAGGTAAGCTGCGTTAAAATCAAGGTGAGCCTTGCTGACCACCAGTCATAAGGAGCACCTATGAGTACTTATACGCAGCTCA
>JAYELZ010000046.1:0-5452 GCA_034717835.1 Chloroflexota bacterium | reverse complement strand
TAGGGCCTCGGCCAGTTGCACAAAGAACGCGCGCCGCGCCCGGCTTCCGACGCGGATAAAGAGCTCCTCGAACTGGTCGAGCACCACCACCAGCCGGTCGCCCTCCGCCAGCGTAGCGGTCAGGAACGTCCGCAGCGTGCCGGCACCGTCATCCTGCGTCCCGGCGCGCGCAGCAATCTTGCGGCGCAGTGCGGACAGGGGATCCTCCAGCGCGCGGACGTAGACGTGCTGGTACTCCCAGGCCGCCAGTTGCGGTGTTACACCCGCCAGGAGCAGGCTGGTCTTGCCCGCGCCGGACGGCCCGAAGAGCGTCAGCAGCCGGTGGGAGAGCGCCAGCCGTGTGACAATCTGCGTTTCCGTATCCCGCCCGCAGAAGATGTCAGCATCCTGGGCGGTGTAGTAATCCAGGAACATGTAGGGCGGGCGATGGACGCGAATCTGTATCTCCCTGACCACAGCCGCACTGGGCAATTGCGCCGCCAACGCCTCCAGGAAGGCGGTTGCGTCGGCCTGGCGAAAGTCCACGTTCTGCCCGTACCAGGTGCCCTGTACAGCCTGGAGATCGTGAGGCCAGACGGCATAAGCGCGCTTCATGTTCTGGGTCATGTTCTGCGACGCGCGGACGTACAGACGGATAGGCATCCGATCCAGCAGGTTGAAGCCCACGAAGAGCGGTGGACGGATGGCACAGAAGGCTGTTGCCAGTTCCAGTTTGCGGCTAAGCGTCTCCATCAGACGTTCGTGGTCCCACATATCCAACACCAGCGACTTGTTGTCGCTGAGACAGCCGTAGAGCTTGATGACGATGGCCTCGTGCTCGCCCTCGACAGCGTAAGGAATCTGACAATCGCGCACTACACGATTGACACGGTAGCCAGCATCGCGCAGCGCCTCCTCCAGCAACTCGTCGTACCACGCGGTGACGATGGCCCGGAAGCCCACCTCGGCAATGGCCCGGTGTAGCGGGCCGGGATGCACCTGTGGGCCGCTGCAGTGCTCGCGTACAAAAGCGATCAGGCCGTGGCGGTCGTTGGGGAACCTGCTCAGATAGGCGGTCGCCGTCTCGGGCCAGGATTTGTCCGGGGGGAGATCGTATTGCCTCGCCAGCGCCTGCGCCAGCTCGAGGCGGCTCGGCGGCGCCCCGGCATAGCCGAGTGACAGATCCGCGCCTAAGAACAGTACGCGATCGCGCTGCTTCACGTCATGCAGAAGTGCATCGGGGATCAGACCGGTGTGTTCAACGTTCATCATGGTACGCTCCTGGAAAGTCACAGCACCTATTCATACACGAAAAAGCCGTCCACCTTGCGGCAGACAGCCCGGATGGTACACTGAGGGTGCCGGGACGCGCGAACGTCCTGGACACGCCTCGGGCTCCTCACAGCCGCGAGGTGTTTTCTTTGTTGTTAAAACTTACCAATAGTATAGGTTGATTTTGCCGAGAAGCAAAATCAAAAGGCGTAAAGGCAGCGGTTACGGATGCTTTATGAGGGGTTAACAAGGGATTAAGAAAAATAGGCATCGGCGGGACCGCCTGGAGAGCACCTACCGCGTAACAGGACGGGGGTGCCAGCCTAAACTGTGCTGTCTAGCACCCCCGGAGCAATTCTGAACAGTAACAGCAAAATTGGCGTAAATAGCGAATTTCGTGTATGATACCGGGGTGGTGTCCCAGTCACACACGGAGGTATGCCGATGAAAGTAGCTAAAGATTATGGAGAAATTCCCAGTTATCATCACTATCCCGAAATCAAGCGCTGTCCCCACTGTGGGGGTAAATTGGAACGTAGCCATCCGGCCTGGAGCAAAATCATCGTCTCACTGGAAGAAGTTGCCAGGGTAACCAATTGGGGCTATCGGTGTGTCAATCGCGCGACGACTTGCCCCCAACCAGAGGCGGTCTATCGTTCGGTGCTGGCCGATGGTCTGACCCTCAAGAATTATACCTTTGGGTTGGACGTGATTGTCTTCGTGGGTCAGCAACGGTTCGGTGAGTACCGCTCGCTGGGAGAGATTCACCAGGCCCTCACCAGCCGGGGAGTTCCCATCAGCGAGCGGCGGGTGACGGATTACATGGGCGAGTACGAAGTATTGCTCAAGTGTGCGCAAGGGGCCAAGTTGGCAGCCTCTCGTGAGCAGCTGTTGGCCAACGGTGGTGTAGTGCTGGCCATTGACGGGGTACAGCCGGAGAAAGGAAAACCGACGCTGTATATCTTCCGCGACGCACTGAGCGGAGTGCGCTTGCACGCAGTCAGCTTGCTGCACAACGACACAGCTAGCCTGCAGGCCGAGATGCAAGTGGTAGCTGCCTTGTTGAAGAAATTGGAGATACCCGTGCAAGGGGTGGTCAGTGATGACCAACGCGCTTTTCTGCGGGGTGTGGCCGAGGTCTGGCCGGGGGTGTTGCATCAGTTGTGTCATTTGCACTTTCTCAAAGCGGTGCAGAGACCAATACGTGAAGATGACAGTTCCCTAGCCCAGGAACTGAAAAAAGGGGGCGTGGTATCGGCGAGATTGAGCGCCAGATAGCCCGCCCGGTGCCCCCGGTTGAGCAGCAGGAGTGTCCGGACGTGACGGTTACCGCCTTCAGCGAGCAGGAGGTGCGAGAATACTGTGTCCTGGCAGGGTATGCAGCCGCCATTCGGTCGGTGCTGCAAACTAAAGGGCAGGCCCCTTTCAAACTGCCGGGCCTGGAAATCTACGAAACGTTGACTCAGATTGACGCATCTGTGCATAACTGTTTGCAAGAGCATCCTCATCCTTTGCTCGCAGAGATTCAAGGGCTGACACAGCGGCGACACCAATGGGAGGCCCAGTACCTGCGCCTCCGCCGCCAGCAAGATTGGGTACTGAGCTTGGCCGGAGTGCTGGACGTACCCCGCCCGCAGCCAGGTTGGTGGACTCAAGCAGGTGTCGAGGTAGCTCAAGAAATAGAGTACTACCTCGACTACTTAGTAGACCTGCAGCCTTACTTCCCAGAAGATGCAGCCATCATCGAGCACCTCATTCAGCGTACACGGGCCTGGGCGCCTAGCCTGTTTCATTGTTACGCAGAACCGGCCATTCCGCGTACAGATAACGGCCTGGAGCAGTACATCGGCGTCCTGAAACGTCAGCGGCGGCGAACCACGGGGCGCAAGGCAGTTGCCGATTACATCACTCGGCACGGCCCCTATGCCGTATTTTACGACGCGGAGGAGACGGCTGCAGAAACATTGGAGCGCTGCCGGCAAGTTGCCACCTCCGAATTCCGCGCAGAGCGCGCGCGCTTCCGCGCCGCACAAGCTGGTCAACGGCGCATTCGTAGCTTCCGGCGCGACCCCGCTGGTTATTTGCAGCGCCTCGAATGTCTGTGGCCGGGGGGTGACAATCCCTGACTGGTTATGCCAACATTGCTGTAACTGATTCTGAAGGGGCGATTACGGCTAGGTTTTGCTATGTTGACGAATCCGCGCGATCAGGGCCTCCACCAGTTGCCGAAGGTCTACGCTGCCGCCCAGCTCAACTTTCACCAGGAAAGGGAGCAAGGGAATCAGGATTTGCAGTTCGATGCCGAGCCCGAGGTCTGCCGCCAAAGCCTCCGTGACCTCCGCCAGAATCGCGCGGACGTCTTCTTCCAGCGACTCGGACGCCTCCACGCCGCCGCCGGGCAACTCCAACAGCACTTCCTCCGGCCCCGGGCGATACTCCTGCGTCAGGACGACGTGATTCTTCGCCGTCAAGGCTAACACACAGACGGCGCGCTCCTCCTGTTTGAGGTCGAAATCAACGGCACGGCCATCGGGCAGGCGAAAGGTTTTCCTGACGAGGCTACGGAACCCCACGTAAACGGGTTCTTCCTCTATTTTTTCCCAGCGAATGTTCATCGCTGACCCTCCCCGCGCGGGCGGAACATGCTCCAGCTGGTGAGGAGCACGGTGAACTCGCGCTCGGCCTCGGTCCAGGCCTGCTCGACGCGGAGGTCACGCAGCCCCAGTTGACGGACGTGGTGGCGCAAGAGCGCACCACCGCCCGCGACCAGACCATTAATCTAACCAGCCGCGGCGTGCCGCAGGAGCAAAAAGCCGCCCGGCGGCCCACCCAGGCGCAAGCGCGGAAGTTGTTAGCGCGCTCCAGCCAGCCCCGCCAGTTGGACGCGGGTGCGGTACAGATGGTGACGCCCGACCGGGTGCGTCCCTGGCTCCAAGAGGTGCAACCCCAAGCCTTACAGCAAGCACTCACTATTGAAGGGGAGGTTTTAGATGAATCGCAAAGCTAAACTCTTGGTTGCCCAGGCTATTGTGCATAAAATCTCGGCGGTGATGCAGCGGCGCGGCTTGGCCCCCGTTTTCGCGGCCTGGTTCTTGACGGAGGATCAGGGCCAGGTCTGGCTCTTCGGGGTACTGGACCAAAGCCTTATCCACAAACTGGAGGACTACACTCGCGAGACGCTGCTCCATCATCTTTCCACGGCGATTGGCGGCCGGCCCATCTACCTCTCCAACCGCTCCGGACTCCGCTACGCGGTGCTACTCTCGAAGCCGCCCCGCTTGCCGAGTAAGGTCAATTTCCCCGGGGTGCAGCGTGGCCAAGCGTTGCTGGGTCAGCGCTACACTGGGCAGCCGTTGCGCGTGCCCTGGCCGCAGCTGGGCCATCTGCTGGTGACCGGGAAGACCGGCCGCGGGCAAATCTAACTTCCTCCGTCTGCTGGTACACCAAGCCTTAACCGCGGAGCAACAGCTCCTACTGGCAGATCGCGACAACGCGACCTTTCCCATGCTGGCGGAGCATCCGGCGCTCTTAGCTCCGCTGACGCATAATGAGCAGGAGATGTTGGCGCTGGTCGAGCAGGGCCTCGGCGTCTGCGAACACCGCAGCGCACTATACGCCCAACTGCCCGGCTTCCCGGAAAAACTGGCAGAATACAACCGCGCCGCCGTGCGGGAAAGCGTAGCGCCGCTGCCGCGTAACACGACGCGCCCCGGCGTGTATTGCACATCGCGGCGATAGTAGTGTTCACGGCTGATCTGATCGCGTCCCTAGCTGACAGCTTCCAGGCGGGGGTCTATCAAATTCGCGCGGGTATCGGCTTTGTTCAGGGACATAGACAGCACCCCGTTTGTTGGTAGATTTGCTTGATGAGCAGCAGCACGGCCTCCACCTGGTCAGGCAATTTGAGAGCCACTTCCACGTCAGGAGCACTCATTCAAACAAAAACCAGGCGGGCGGGGATAGTATGTGCGTTTCCGCCGGGGCGGGCCGATTGCCTTAAGCACTATGCTCCAAAAATCACGCAAGTGGGCTTTTTTGTGAGGCTACAATCCAAAAATTGTAGCACAACTGGATAAGAGAACAAATCAAGATTTCATCGAGGGCGTGCCTCGGGGGACTCTGAGCATTGTGCCCATTCTTCCGGCGTCATTGATACCGCGCCCTTACGCACGCCCCAACCGCCTTCTGGGTGGGGCACAAG
>JAYELZ010000045.1:0-5485 GCA_034717835.1 Chloroflexota bacterium | reverse complement strand
CCATCGGCAAGGGTGCGTTTCAGTTTTAAGGCAAAGGAGGGATAATAGCAGCAAACCAGTGAGGAGGAAAGGAAATGACCAAGAGCCAGGCCAGAACGAAAGCGGAACTACTCCAGGAAGCAGAAAAGTTGATAGAAGAACTGCTAGCTTGGCAGACAGCACATCCGCATAGCGATTTTGGGGAAATGGAAACGTTCATTCTGCAATTGCGCAAGCGCTTTGGACAGCGGGTGGCGGAAGCCTGGCTGGAGATCCAGGAAGAGAGGCGGCCGGTGCCCGCGCCGCCGTGTCCGGGGTGTGGGCAAGAAATGCGTAACAAAGGGCAACCCCGCTTGACTTTTGTCAGTTTGCTGGGGGAGTTGACCGTGCGGCGGGGCTACTATTACTGCGCAACGTGTCAGCGGGGCCACCACCCGCTGGATGAGCAACTGCACTTGCCGGACAAGCACTGGAGTGCAGGAGTGGTGCGCCAGATACTCTGGCTGAATGGGCACACGCAGACCTATGAAGAGACGGCGGAGCTGCTCAGTACCCTTACGGATGCGGATATTTCAAAGAGTAGCGGCTGGCGACGCGTGCAAACGTGGGGCGCCAAACTGGGCCTCGAGCTAGCCGCCGAGGAACAGGCAATTAAAGCGCAAGCGCGCACGTGGAGCACACCCGGTGGTCCGGTGGCCGAGGTGGGCCGGATGGGGGTGGCCGTAGATGGAGGCATGGTCTGTATCTTGAAGGAAGGCTGGAAGGAATTCAAAGCCGGTTGTGTGTTTGATGTGGCCCGGGAAACACGGCGCGACCCGCAAAGTGGCGACCTGGAGGAGTATGGGCACGCAGTTAACTTGAGTTATACAGTCCATCTGGGGGGGCCCGAGCAGTGCGGCTGGCAAGTATGGACAGAAGCCCAGCGCCGGGATTGGAGGTGCGCACGGGACGGGATTGTTGTGGGGGATGGCGCTCCCTGGATCTGGAATCTGCGCGACGAGCACTTCCCTTATAGTGAAACCGTCGTAGATTGGTATCATGCCGTGGAGCACCTGGGCACGGCTAAGAGCTGGATTTATGGTGAGGAAAAGTCCGCCGCCGCCACCCGCTGGTACAATGCCCAAGAGCTGGCTCTCTATCAAGGCCAGGCGGACCGCGTCGCCCACGAGTTAGAGTTGGCCGCCACCCGCTGCCCGGAACACGCCGCGGACTTACGGCGCGCGGCGCACTACTTTCAGGTCAATCAGCCGCGGATGCAGTATCAGAGACTGCGGGAAGACGGCTGGCCGCTTGGGAGTGGGATGGTCGAGAGTGGCGTCAAGCGCTTCAAGGCCCGCTTTGCTGGGGCCGGGATGCGCTGGAGTCGCCCCGGCGCGGAAAACCTGCTCCCGGTGCGGGCGGCAGTCCTCAGCGGCAAAGCCCGCTTTGATGAACTGTGGCAGCGCGTCCGCGCCGCGTAAAATCTCGCCTTAATTCTGAAACGCACCCCATCGGCAATTCCCTATTGACAACGCTATTATCTTATGATAAACTATGAGTATAGTTTCATGATATGAAAGAATTTGCAGATATCTCCATCTGGAAGCTCCGTGTTACGGTATGGTAAGGAGGTGACAAACCTAAAAAAGTACAACGACCTGCATGAAAGTTCTCCTTTTTATTAACCAGTATTGTAGATATATCGTTAGGGAGGAAATTAGATCATGGACGGACTATTAATTGTTATTGATTGGTTACAAGGGTTAGGACCAACCGTGTTGTTGCCCATCGTCATTTTCACCATTGGCCTGATCCTCGGAGCTAAAGCAGGACGCGCTTTCCGTTCGGCACTGACTATCGGCATCGCTTTTGTGGGCATCAACTTGGTGATTGGCTTGCTAGGTAACAATCTAGGCGGGGCTGCGCAGGCAATGGTGGAACGCTTGGGAGTTTCGCTGGACGTGGTAGACATGGGATGGCCGGCCTCTGCCGCCATCGCGTTTGGAGGGACGGTTGGCATCTGGATCATCCCCGTCTCGATTTTGGTCAACATCTTTATGTTACTCATCCGAGGTACCAAGACGCTTAATGTAGATATCTGGAACTTCTGGCACTTTGCCTTCACCGGCTCTCTGGTCTATGCCATCTCCAATGACCTGGCATTGGCTCTGGCGACCGCCGCGCTAAACGCTGCTATCGCGCTTTTCTTGGCCGACTGGACGGCTCCTGGCGTGCAAGACTTCTACGGCGTGCCGGACATCTCCATTCCACACGGTTTCTCCGCTGCCTACGTACCTATCGCCATTCCCCTCAACAAACTACTCGATAAAATTCCCGGTCTGAACACCTTGGATGCAGACCCAGAGGCGATCCAAAAACACTATGGCGTGTTAGGGGAACCCATAGTCGTAGGTGTGGTCATTGGTCTTCTTTTGGGTAGCCTGGCTTGGCTGGGCGACATTTCGGTAGGCAACTTCGGGGTGCAGTTGCAGAAAATTTTAGGTTTGGGTATTAATCTCGGAGCGGTGATGTTGCTAATGCCGCGCATGGTCGCCATCCTGATGGAGGGTCTGATCCCCATCTCCGAAGCTGCCCGTGAGTTCATGCAGCGCCGCTTCAAGGGCGGTGAATTTTACATCGGCCTGGACTCCGCCATACTCATCGGTCATCCCGCCGCGATTGCCACCGCGCTGCTACTGGTTCCCGTCACCATTCTTCTCGCTATCGCGATGAGCGCGCTAAACCTCAATCGCGTGCTCCCCTTCGGCGACCTGGCAACCATTCCTTTCATGGTGGCGATGATCGCCCCCATCACACGGGGTAACATCGTCCGGGGTGTGATCATCGGCACCGTGGTGATCGGTGTAGGGCTAATGATCGCTACCGGCGTTGCACCGCTACACACAGCGGCAGCCATTGATGCCCAGTTTGCGATGCCTGAGAACGCGACCCAGATCAGCAGCATCTGCGATGGGGCCAACCCGTTGACCTGGTTATTGCTGACCTTCGGGAAACTGGGCGGCTGGATCGGCTGGGGCATCGCGGTGATAATCTTCGGTGTGATCCTGTACCTTTATAAACAGAATGAGTCCGCATGGGAGATCGCTGCTGGTGGGCCTAAGCCCGAAGGTGGCGAGGTTCAAAGCTAAATAGACGACATCTGAGGGCATACGGGATATTCAATCCAGAATGTTCCGTGTGCCCTTCCCGTAAATCGGGGATGGGATAACATGGCTGAACGCAAAGAAGTCTTAGCCCAAGTGGCAAGCATGTATTACGAGGCCAATCTGATGCAGAGCGAGATCGCAAAACGACTTGACGCCTCGCCCTCTACCATCTCGCGCTTGCTTCAAGAGGCACGAGATGTTGGCATCGTCGAGATCGCCATTCATTACCCCTGGAAAAGCAGTGTTGAACTCGAAGAACAAATTGCCAGTCGTTTCGATTTACGTCACGTGAAGGTGCTGCTCAACCGGGGGCAACCTTACGCGCAAATGTTGCAGGGGTTGGGGGCTTTGGCGGCCCGGTATCTGGAGAACATATTAGCTGCCGGGATGACGCTCGGCATCTCTTGGGGAACTGCTCTTCATTGCACAGTCCAGGCGCTGCGACCGGCACGCAAGTCTTCCTTAACGGTCGTTCAAATAATTGGGGCAGTAGGCACAAGCGATCCTATGATTGATGGGCTGGACCTGGCACGCCAGTTAGCCAACCTCTATGGAGGGGAGTGTCGGTATCTCTACGCGCCACTGATCGTCGCTGACCCGCACGCGAAAGAGGTGCTGCTCCAGCAAGATCAGATTCGTCGGGTGCTGGAGGTGGCGCGACAGGCGGATGTGGCACTGGTCGGCATCGGATCACCGTTACCGGAAGTGTCCAGTCTGCTGCGCGCCGGGTACCTCACGCGAGAGATGCTCCCCCAGCTACAAAAACGCGGAGTTGTCGGAGATGTTTGCGCGCGGCACTATGATATCCACGGGCAGATCGCGGATATCGAGTTGAACCAACGTGTGGTGGGCATTGAATTAGAGGACTTACATCACATTGAGCAAGTCATCGGCGTTGCTGGGGGCGCGGCCAAAGCTGAAGCCATCCTAGGCGCGTTGCGTGGGCATCACGTGAACGTCCTAATCACCGACGATACGGCTGCGGAAAAGATTCTCGCCTTAGATGAAGAACAGTGAAAAGAGAGCGTAAAACATGGGTGTGAGCCATCGTTTCACAGGGAATGAAACCGCCCTTGACTGGGAAGATGTGCCGGAGAAAATCGTGGACGCTGCCAGCGCCCGGGGCGTGACGGGGAAAGTACTCGTGGGACCAAAGGACAACGCGCCCAACTTCCGCATCCGCTATTTCCGCATAGCACCGGGGGGATATTCAACGTTGGAACGGCATCCCCACGAGCATGGCGTGTTCATTCTGCACGGGAAAGCCCGCATCCGACTGGGGGCAGACGAGGTTGAAGTTGGGCCCAGAGATGTAATTTATGTTCCGGGCAACGAGCTGCACCAATTTCAGGCATTGGGAAAGGAACCTTTAGGTTTTCTCTGCGTGATTCCGGCAGAGAAATAGGAGGAGATGATATGTTTGAAGCCCTGGTCAGGGGTTTACTAGGTCCCCTGAGTGGTCTCTTGGATTTTATCCTGGACAATCCGACGCTGATTTCTGGCATTTTAGCGGTATGGCTAGGTATTTTTGTAGTCGGGAAACTTCAGTTACAAAACATTGAACGCAAAACGGTCGAGATGGTATTGGAAATAAGTCCCAGTCTTATCACTGCCAAGCCTCACATCACGTCTCGGGGAATTTATAAGCGCATCTATCCCCACTGGGAAACGTCCTTGCGGCAGTGGGGTTGGTTCATACCCCACCGACTGGATCTGTGGCCGGTACCTGTTACACCGGAGACCGTCAGGCAGAAGTTACCTTTTTCCCACAAGTGGATCGCTGAGACACTGGCTCAGAACGGCGTTCAGGTGGAAAGCTGATGGGAGCGCGAACGATGTCGACCAACTTTCAAGGACGCTGGGTACGAGAAGAACTAACCCTTGTGCCCTTGCAGGCAGCGACCGCCACCGATGCCATCACTCAGTTAGGGGTCAAATTACAGGCTGCCAGATGTGTGAAAGAATCCTGGGTGCAGGCTGCGATTGACCGCGAGGAGACCTTCGCCACCGGCCTGCCCACGGAAGAAATTGGCGTGGCCATCCCCCACACAGATATAGCGCATGTCTTGAAGCAAGGCATCGCCGTGGGCGTTCTGGAGGAGCCGGTAGAGTTCGCAGAAATGGGAAATCCCGATTCCACCGTGCTGGTGCGGATCGTCTGTGCTTTAGCGGTGCCCCGCTCCGAGTCGATGGTGAAAGTGTTACAGCAGCTGGTCAAAATGTTTCAGAATCCGGAGATACTACGTGCCATCATCGGCGCAGGTAGTGCGGCGAAAATCGTGGAAATTTTCGAGCAATATCTTTCAATTAACAGAGGAGTCAATTAGAGATGAAAAAGCGAGTTTTAGTTGCTTGTGGTA
>JAYELZ010000044.1:0-23332 GCA_034717835.1 Chloroflexota bacterium | reverse complement strand
GGGGTAGGCACGCTGGGAATTGTCGATAATGATAGAGTTTCTCTTTCCAATTTAAACCGCCAGCTACTCTACACGCCAGCGGAACTAGGTCAAAGTAAAGTGGAGCAAGCGGCGCGGCGCCTACGAGCTTTTAACCCGGGGCTCACTATCAACCCGTATATGACCCGCGTCTCACGTGAGAACGGCCTCTCTCTAGTTGCAGCTTATGATCTGGTGGTGGAAGCCACCGACAATCTGGCTACCAAGGATTTGATCAACGAGCTTTGCGTGCGGGCTGAAGTTCCTCTGGTCTGGGCGGGTGTGCAGCGTTTTGAGGGGCAGCTCAGCGTCGTATTGCCCGGTCATGCTTGCCGCCGGTGTATCTTCCCGCAACCGCAGGAGCCGAACGGCCAGCCGCCACCGGCGGAGCTCGGAATTATGGGGGCCACAGCCGGCGTTATCGGCACGCTGCAAGCGTTAGAGGCGCTCAAAGTACTGCTGGAAATAGGAGCACCGTTGGTAGATCAGCTTTTGCTGTGGGACGGGTTACAGCAATCTTTTGAGAAAATCCAAGTTACCAGAGCTACTAATTGTCCACATTGTGGGCAAAGTGAGGCATAAAAAATGACAACACCTTTGAAATTGTTTATCGCTTGGGGAGCTGCTTACCTATTAGGTTCGCTGCCTCCGGGCATTCTTTGGGCCAAATTACTCAAGCGTATTGATGTACGCCAGCATGGCAGTGGGCGCACCGGCGGTACCAACGTCTGGCGCACCAGCGGTTGGTTGGCAGCCCTCTTGACCGCTATCTGTGATGGCCTCAAAGGAGCCGGCGGCATCTGGATAGCCAGAGCTCTGGGAGTTGGCCCGTGGGCAGTGGCCCTCGCGGGGATGCTAGGTGTGGTGGGACATAACTACTCGATCTATCTGGGTTTCGCCGGTGGCGCAGGCACGATGATTAGCATCGGTATCGCTGGGGCGCTGTGGGGGGGGAATTTACCGCTCTTGGTGCTCTTGGCCGTGGCGGCGGGCGGATTGGTGGGCCATGCTTCTGTGGCCTCGATTCTCATCGCGCTTGCACTGCCGGGATTGAGCTATTGGCATGGGGGTTGGCCCACCGCGTTGGGGTTTGGTCTGCCCACACTGTTTTTGACACTCTGGGCGCTACGTCCCAACATCCAGCGGCTTTTTAAGCGAGAAGAACGCTTCCTGCCGCTCTTCTACAAAAAGCCACCCCTGGTTCAGATTTCCAAGCATACGCCCAGAGAGTAATCGAACAAAAGAGCCGGGAAGAAACAAGACCTCCGATTTCAATAAGAAATCGGAGGTCTTGCGTATCCACAGTTTAGTACGCGCGCCCGAAGACGGCGACTTTGTGGGCCGGTTTGCCACAATAAATGCAGCGGCCTTCGCCGCCGGGCTGCTCCAACGGCAAGCACCGCAGGGTGGCTTTGGTCTCCTCCTTGATAGCGGCCTCACATTCCGCGTCGCCGCACCACCAGGCGCGCGCGAAGCCGCGCGGCACCGCGCCCCGGAACTCATTGTAGCTCTCAACTTCCCAGGTGTGGCTATCGCGGTAGGCAACGGCCTTCTCGTAGATACCCTGGTGTACTTTCTCTAGCAGTGCGGGGATAGCGACTTCCAAATTATCCAGGGAGACAAAGGACTTCCCTTGCCGTCCGGGCATATCACGACGGGCCGCCACGACTTGGTGTTTGGCTATATCCCGGGGGCCAATGTCGATGCGGAGCGGCACCCCGCGCATCTCCCAATCGTTGAACTTCCAGCCGGCGGTCAGCTCTGCGCGGGCATCCAAATGCACCCGCAGTTGGCCTTGCAAACGCTCCTTGACCTCACGCGCAGCCTGCAACACCAGCTCACGTTCCTCATCTTTGCGCCAGATGGGCACGATGACGACTTGAATCGGGGCCAGACGCGGCGGCAACACCAACCCTTGATCGTCACCGTGGCTCATCACCACTGCGCCCACCATGCGCGTGCTCACGCCCCAGGAGGTCGTCCAGACATATTGCAACTCGTTGTTCTCATCCAGGTATTGGATATCAAACGCCTTAGCGAAGTTCTGCCCCAAGAAGTGGGTGGTTCCGGATTGCAGCGCCTTGCCGTCCTTCATCATCGCCTCGATAGTGTAGCTATTCACCGCCCCGGCGAATTTCTCGCTCTCGCTTTTGAGGCCGGGAATGACCGGGATCGCCGCTTCGTTGACCGCAAAATCGGTGTAGAGGTCTAGAATGCGCCGGGTTTCCTCCTCCGCCGCAGCTCGGGTAGCATGAGCGGTATGTCCTTCTTGCCAGAGGAACTCGGTGGTGCGCAAGAAGAGTTTGGTGCGCATCTCCCACCGCACTACGTTAGCCCACTGGTTGATCAGCAGGGGCAAGTCACGATAAGATCGGATCCACTTGGCGTACATGTGCCCGATAATCGTCTCTGAGGTGGGGCGCACCACCAGCGGTTCTTCCAGCTTCTTGCCACCGCCGTGGGTGACTATGGCCAATTCGGGGGCGAACCCCTCCACGTGTTCCTTCTCCTTCTCCAGAAAACTCATGGGGATAAAGAGCGGGAAGTAAGCGTTGACGTGCCCCGTTTCCTTAAAGCGCCGATCCAGCTCATCGCGGATACGCTCCCAGAGCGTGTAGCCGTAAGGTTTGATGATCATGCAACCGCGTACCGGCGAATAATCGGCCAGGTCGGCTTTCAGCACGATCTCATTGTACCATTTGGAAAAATCTTTTTTCTGTGTGGTTAAGAAATCTGACATTTGATAAGCTCCTTTTTATAATTTTCTAAATTACTGCAATGCAATGCTCACCCGTTAATTATGAACTTTTCGACTAACGGTAATAGCTGCGGCCATACACTATTTTATCGGGATAAAGTTCGATGATTCTGAAGGGGTAGACGTTGACGATTTCAGTGTGGGCGTGGGCATATTGCGTGTGCCAGCGTGCTACTCCATAGCGATGTTGGTGCCCGTGCAAAAAAAGTCGCGGCCGGAAATGACGCATCAGGGTTAAGAGGATTTCAAAACCCTGATGTGCGCCGTCCATGCTGGCGTGTATGCCGGCGGCCGGCGAGTGAGCGATAAAAATATCCACGTAACGCCCGTAGCGCACTCGATTCCAAAACAAGGGTAAAATTAAACGATAGGCCCGCCAGCGCATCTGCTGTTGGGTGTATTGATAAGGTGCGCCCGGGCGATAGCGGATAGAGCCTTCCAGCCCGGCGATAAGTAAATTATTTTGAGGTACGCTGACTACCTGCCGATCCACGTTCTGCCAGCCACCCGGCGCGCTCAAGAGCTGCCCATTTTTGAGTTTTTCGGGTGCATCGTGGTTGCCATGTACAAAAAAAGCGTGCGGCGTGTGCAACTTGGTAACCAGACATTCGAGATAGGAGTAAGAGAGATCGCCGCAAGCGAGCAATAAATCTACCGGCCCGACCATCTTCTGCGCCTGCGGGCCGCACAGGTGGTTCACGGTCTTATCGCTGACGGCCAAGATGCGGACGGGTTGCGCTGAGGCAAGCATGGAAGCGCTACTCTTCCCGGTTACCAAAACGCTGGTAATTACAGGCCAGCTTCTCGTGGATGGCTTGCTCTAAATCCACGTCCACCAGATAAGCTAACTGGAGCAAGTAGAGACCCACATCGGCCAGCTCCTCCGCCAGCGCGTCCGGGTCGGCCTCCGCGCCCCACTGAAAATGTTCTAGTATCTCCGCCGCTTCCAAACTCAAGGAGATGGCGATGTTGCGCGGAGTCTGCGCATAAGGCGAATCCTCGGCGTACCAGCCCATGGCCGTTACGAACTGGTTCATCAGGTCGGTTAATTCGGGGAGGGTCTTACTCATTTGCGAAGTTCCTCCATAAGAACATAAGTACTTTTTTGCGTTTATTCGCGTTCATTAACCGGGCATAAATTGCGCATCGGGACAAACAAACTCAATCCCCACGCCGTGGGCGGCCAGCGCGTCCTGATAATTCCACCAGTCGCTATCAGTGGCGTTCACGACCAGCGGATGTTCTGGGTGTACCAGCGCCACGGCAACGAATTTACGATCCGAGCGATCAAGTCTTTTTCTGTTCTACCGGACTCTGCCGTGTAAATCTATGTGCATCAGAACACCGCTGGCGTTTGACGCTTGATTCCTAACTTCCAGCCTACTCCCAATGCCGCAACAACTCCACTAAGAGCCGCACGCCAAAACCGGTGCCGCCTTTGGGGATATAAGGTCGCTCTTTATCCACCAGCGCCAGCCCGGCGATATCTATATGCGCCCAGGGCGCGTCCTCTGGCGGGAATTTACTGAGGAAGTAACCGGCGGTGATGCTGCCGGCCGGGCGGCCGCCGAGATGTTTGATGTCGGCGATGTTGCTCTTGAGTTGTTCGCCGTACTCCTCGAAGAGGGGCAACGGCCAGACACGCTCGTAAGTGTGCTGACCGGCAGTCTGTAAGCGCGCGGTGAGCTTTTCGTCACCCATCACGGCAGCCGCGTGGACGCCTAGAGCAATCATTCTAGCCCCGGTCAGCGTGGCGATGTCGAGTACCGCGTCCGGGTGGAACTCCCCACTGTACGTCAGCGCGTCGGCTAAGATCATGCGGCCTTCAGCGTCAGTGTTAATGATCTCGATGGTCAAGCCTTTGAGTGACCTAACTACGTCGCCGGGTTTGCTGGCGAAGGCGTCGGGCATATTCTCGGTAAGCGGGGTCAAACCGACGACGTGCAAGGGCAGCTCAAGCGCCGCCGTCACCTGTAACGCCCCGATCACGGCCGCCGCGCCGCCCATGTCGCCTTTCATGCGCCACATCTCCTTACCCGACTTGATGGAGATGCCGCCGCTATCAAAGGTGATGCCTTTGCCTACCAGCACCACGGTGGGCAGATTTTCCTGAACAGCATTATGTTCCAGGATAACCATGCGGGCCGGTTCGCCGCCGCCCTGGTTGACGCTGAGCAGTGAGTACATACCGCGCTCTTGCATCTCATTCTTCTCCATGATGCGGCAGGTCAGCCCACTCTCCGCAGCCAGCTGCTGCGCGACTGCGACAATATGCGTAGGCGTGGCAATGTTGGCGGGGCGATTGATCAAGTCGCGGGCCAGAATGGCGCCCGCCGCGATGCTCTCCCCAGCGTGGATGCCGGCTCGCAAGGCGGCTGCTTGGCTGTGGTCAGATTCCACCAACGTCAGCTCCTCGACGGCGGGGCGCACATCTTTCAGCTCTGTCTTGAGCTCGTGGAAGCGATATAATCCCAGGAGGGTCCCCTCAACAACGGCCTCGGCGGCCGGCTGTGGCTCAATACCACCTGCTCCTGCTCCATGAACCACGGTATGGAGTTGGGTGGCGCCTAACGCGCGCGCCTTTTGGGCCGCGGTCCCGGCAGCTTGACGAATAACATCCAGGGAGAACTTTTCACGTTTTCCCAAGCCCACCAAAATGACTCGCCGGGCCGGAAGAGCGGCACCGGGGTAGAGCACGGCGACTTCGTTGCGCTTACCCCGGAAATCACCGCCGGCGAGCAATGCTTGGAGAGCGCCATTTAGGGCGCGGCCCACGTTGCCGGCTGTTCCGGCTAGCTCTTTAACGCCTGTAAACAAACTGATGATAATAGCTGCTGATTCCTGTTCTTCAATTTTACCCGTGGTAAGTTTAATTTTCATCTTAGCGCCTCCACCGGCTGGGCATGATTATAAAATCGCATTATAGCATATTTGCCTGGTTAGTTCGATTGACGTAGGATGCTCTTTCACTTGACTACCAGGACACTCAACTCTATAATGCCCGTGGAGATTTTGGCAACCATTGCTTAGCGGGAGTTTATATGGGAAAGTATACACGTCCAAAAGGGACTCAAGACCTATTACCTGAAACACAGAAGTATTGGGAATATGTGCGCGCTACAACAGGGGAAAAGGCACTTCAGTATGGGTTTGAGCGAATTGACCTCCCTATCTTTGAGGAAACGGCTCTCTTCGCACGTGGAGTTGGCGAGGCTACCGATATTGTGGAGAAGGAGATGTACTCCTTCGAGGATAAAGGGGGGCGGAACATTACGCTGCGCCCGGAATTCACGGCGGGGGTGGTGCGGGCCTATATCGAAAATGGGATGCGTGTACAACCCAAACCGGTGAAACTCTATTCGGTGGGGCCAATTTTCCGCTACGAGCGGCCACAAGCCGGCCGCTATCGTCAGTTCCACCAATTTAACGCCGAGGTGGTGGGTGTACAGGCTCCCTTGGCCGATTTGGAAGTTATGCTGCTGGCGTGGGATATTTACGCCGCACTGGATTTCCAGGGTCTCTCGTTCCAGCTAAACTCCACCGGCTGCCCTAAATGCCGCCCCGCGTATGTCCAAAAATTAGTGACCTACTATCAGCAACACGAGACTGAAATTTGTGATACTTGCCGGCGCCGCTTAACTACCAACCCTCTCCGCGTTTTGGATTGCAAGGAAGCGCAATGCCAGCCGGTGATTGCTAACGCTCCTAAGATCACCGCACATCTCTGCGAGGCATGTGAAACCCACTTCACCGCGTTGCGTGGCTATCTGGATGAGTTGGGAAAGCCTTACACGCTCAACCATCGGCTGGTGCGTGGCCTGGATTACTACACCAAGACGGTCTTTGAAGTTTGGGCGGAGGGCATCGGCGCGCAGGCAGCAGTCTGCGGTGGGGGGCGTTACGACGGATTGATCGAGCTGCTGGGTGGTCAACCCACGCCGGCCGTCGGCTTTGCGGCTGGATTGGAACGGATCATCATGGTTATGCGGCATCAAAAGGTATCGGTTCCTGAACTCCCCACACCGCCTGTATTTATCGTGCAGCTGGGTGACGCGGCCAGACGTCTGGCAGTGCGCCTCCTGGTGGATTTTCGCGCCGCCGATATCGGCGCGCAGATTGCTATGCGTGGCAGTCTACGTTCCCAACTGCGCACGGCGGATAGAAAGGGAGGCCGGTTTGCGCTCATCTTAGGCGAGCGCGAGCTAGCACGTGGCGAGGTCACGGTCAAAGATACGACTCAAGGTTGGGTGCAGACCGTCGTCCCGCTGGATGAAGCTGTGGCGTGGGTGCGTGAACAAATCGGCAAATAGCTAACTAACCGCCTACTTGACTAACTGACTAACCGACCGGTTAATGGACTACTCTATGATAGGATTTTTTTATAATGACCGCGTTGACCGTGCCCGTCCGCTAGCCCAAGAGATAGCTTCCTGGCTGACGGAACGCGACGTGGCAAGTTGGCAAGCGCCTCGTAGCGCGCCGCCCAGCGGGCCACAGCTAGCCAACTCTGATTTATTGCTCACCCTGGGGGGCGACGGGACGATCTTACACGCCATAGCGCTCGCTACGCCGTTGGGTATCCCGGTCCTGGGCGTGAACCTGGGATTAGTAGGATTCCTCACTGAATGTGAGCCGGATAATTGGCAAGAAACGTTAACTCAAATTTTAGCTGGACGCGGGCGGGTAGAAGAACGGTTGATGTTGCATGTCGCGTTGGTACAGGCGGGCAACGTTATCTCGCAAACGGTCGCCCTCAATGACGCGGTACTCAGTCGCGGCGCATTAGCTCGCACCGTGCGCTTGCGCGCCGCCATTGACGGGGCGCAGTTGGCGGAGTACGTGGCCGATGGAGTGATTATTGCCACGGCTACCGGTTCCACGGCCTATTCTTACGCAGTGGGCGGGCCGGTTTTATCCCCGTGGAGTAAAAGTATCCTGTTAGTTCCTGTCGCCCCACACCTGTGTTTGGATCGCCCGCTGGTTTTAGATTGCGAGGCGGAGATTGAAATCACGGTTCATACCCGCACGCCCGGCATGTTGACGGTTGACGGTCATTTAGTGGGCCAGCTAGGGGATGGAGATGGCGTGCAAATCACCCGCAGCGCGCTCCCGGCGAAGTTTTTGCGTCTGCGCAGCCGTGAGGACTTCTACCGCACTCTAGTAGCGCGCCTGATGCCCAGAAACTGAGTGGACGAGTAAGCGAGAAAGCGAGAAGGCGTCTTAGCATTTTAGCGACGCAGCAACAAAAGCAGTGAATGGCTAACGGCTAATCGCTGACTATTGACTACCCGACTACCTGACTACCCGACTACCCAACTAACAACTGAGAGGGAAAATGGCTCCAGAAGAGCTTTCGGATACCAAGACCTATTGCCAGTGGCATCCCAATGTGGAAACCAGACTGCGTTGTTACTCCTGCGGTGCTCTCATCTGTGCTAAATGTGCCCATCATACGCCGGTAGGTTACCTCTGCCCCGATTGTCGACACGGGCGCAAACAGCGTTTTGATCATGCCCGAACGGCAGACTATTTAATCGCTACGGGTGTTTCATTGGTGCTGGGCGGTCTGGCTGGCTGGGTGCTCCCACTGACCGGCTGGTTTGTCCTCTTCCTCTCCCCGCTGGCCGGCACGCTCACCGCCGAAGCCGTTTGGCGACTGGTGGGACGACGTTATGGCCAACATCTCTGGTGGATCGTAGCCGGCGGTTTGGCCCTGGGTGGCTTGCCGCAGCTGGCGTTTGCCCTGCTTGGCGCGCTAATCTCACTGGGAAATGGTTACTCCTGGGGGATTTTGGGCATCCTGTGGCCGGCGGCTCATATCGCGCTGGCAGTTGGGGCGGTCGTCGCGCGGTTGCGCTTAAAATGAGTGAGAAAGCGTATTGGCGTCTCAGCGTCTTAGCGTCGTAGCCAGTGAGCGACTACCGGACTACTTGACTTAGCCAACTAACTAGACTAGCGAACTAACAACATGTCTCGTGTTTTGATGCTTACACCCCAAGTTCCGTATCCACCCCAGCAAGGGACGGCGTTGCGCAATTGGGGATTGCTGCGGGGGATAGCGTGGGAAGCCGAGCTCTCTTGGCTCTCTTTTGCAGCCCCGGATCAATCCCTGGCACCCCCATCAGAGATCGCCGCGCTGGTAGCACGCGCGGCGATCGTTCCACAACCCACGCGCACTTCGGCAGAGCGATTCCGCACGCTGCTGACCTCCGCGCAGCCGGATTTGGCCTGGCGGCTGAGAAGTGAGCGTTTCCGCGCTATTTTGCGCTCCTGGTTGGCCGAATTCTCCTTCGATTGGGTGTTGGTGGAAGGACTGGAACTGGCTCCTTATCTAAGCACAGTCTGGGAGCTCTCTACTCCTCCGCGCGTGGCATTTGACGACCACAACTGCGAGTATCTGCTTCAGAAACGCGCTTTCCTCACCGATTTGCGCCGGCCCGCGCGCTGGCTGGGAGCTGCCTATTCGGGCGTGCAGTGGCGACGTCTGCGCCGCTACGAGGCTGAGATTTGTCGCCGCGCCGATTTGATAGTGGCGGTTTCCGGCTCCGACGCGGCGGCGTTGCGCGAACTGGTCTCCGGCCGGCAGCCGCTGGTCATTCCCAACGGCATCACGGTGGCTGAATACGCGACTTATCAAGAGACGCTGCCCCTGAAGCAGCCGGCTTTCGTCTTCACCGGGACCATGGATTTCCGGCCCAATGTGGACGGCGTGCTCTGGTTCGCGCGCGAGGTCTGGCCTCTTATTCGAAGCAATCTCCCTGCCGCGCATTTCTATATCGTGGGACGCCATCCCCACCGCCGGCTGGAACCTCTCCACGCGGAGCCGGGTATCGTTATCACCGGTTCCGTCCCCGATACTCGCCCCTACATCCGCGCAGCTACCGCCTACGTGGTCCCGTTGCTGGTGGGGGGCGGCACTCGGTTCAAGATTTTGGAAGCAAGCGCGATGGGGCAAGCCATTGTCTCCACCTCGTTGGGAGCAGAGGGTTTCCCCACGGCTAATGAGGCTCTAATTTTGGCGGATGAGCCGGAAGCCTTCGCCATAGCATGTCTGGAATTGGCCGAACATTCATCCCTGAGAGAGCATTGGGGCAAGCGCGCTACGAACTTCGCCAGGGCTTATGATTGGGATACACTCCTCCCACCGCTCCTGAGACGCTTGATTTCTTAAAGATCATCCACAGATTACGTAGATTTCACAGATTTTCAACCTTAGCCCATCTCCCTCGCCTTTTAGATCTCTCGCTTTATCGTTTTTTCGCTTAGTTTAGGAAGTTTACGATGGCTGTTACCGCTGTAGTTGGTGCCCAATGGGGCGACGAAGGCAAAGGTCGTATTGTGGATTACTTGGCCCAGAACGCAGATTTTGTGATCCGTTTCCAGGGGGGAGATAACGCCGGGCATACCGTAGTTAATGCTTACGGGAAATTCGCGCTGCACTTAATCCCCTCCGGCATCTTTAATCCGCACACCACCTGCTTGATTGGGGCGGGGACAGTGGTCAATATCGAGACGCTGTTGGAGGAACTCGCCAATCTGGAGAAGGTCGGGGTCGATACCCGCCGGTTATTCATCTCCCGCCGAGCACACCTGATTCTACCGTTCCACCGGCTGTTGGATGGGGCCGAAGAGCGCTCGCGTAAAGTGGGCTGGAAGGTGGGCACTACCAAACGCGGCATCGGGCCGACGTATAGCGACAAGGCTGCCCGCCAGGGCCTCCGCGTGGGGGAGATTTTGGATTCCGCGCGGTTGCGCACGCGGCTGGAGTGGAACGAGCCGTTTGGCCAGCACCAGATTGGTTCCTCGGCGATGCCTTTCAAGCGCAATCCCATCACGGCGGAAAAGATAAATTCGCTGGCGCGGTATGTGGCCGCGCTCCCGCGCGTGGCCTGGGATAACGCGGCGCATTCGCTATTGGAGCGCACTTTGGATGACTCGGCTAATCGCCGCACAGTGTTGCCTGCCGCGTTCTTGGCGGTGGATGAGTTGCTGCGGGCGGGGCAGCGAGTCTGCGCCGATTTGCGGATCGACGATCGGGCGGTGGCGCACAATCTGGCGCGCTACGGCCTCTTCGCGGCGACGGAGCGGTTGTTGCTGGCCCTCGCGCGCGCCGGGGGCGAGCGCCAGCAGTTGCACGCGGTGATTCGAGAGCATTCGCTGGCAGCCTGGGCGGCGTTGCAGGCCGGGGAGGAAAATCCGTTGCGGCAGGCCCTGAGCACGGACGCGCGGATTACGCGCTATCTTACTCCCAACCGGGTCTTGGAGTTGCTGACGGCGAGCGACTACGTGGGAGAAGCACCCGCGCGCGCGCGGAATATGGCGGAGAGTTTGCGTCAGGCGGTGTGGCGTGATTCCTGACGCAGAGAGCACCAGTTAAGTATTTTCCCCCCAAAAGAGCTGGGCTAGAAGGACCAGGAGGTTGCAAAATGGACGTGGGTTTATGGGAGTTGGCGGAATTGCGGTGTGAGGGAGAGGCCAAGTTGCGCAGGCGGTTGGCGGAGACGGACGCGGCCTTGCACGCGCTGGTGGTCGCTGATGAGATTTCTGAGGAACTGGTAACGCATTTGGTAAACTGGCTGCGGCTGGAGGCTGCGTTGGCCCACGCCCACGGGTTCACGCTGGGAATTTCTGGGGGCGTGGATAGCGCGGTGACGGCGGCGCTGGTCGAGCGGGCGACGCCGAGCAGCAACCGCTATTTTTACCTGCCTTGTCAGAGCGTGGATGCGGATCGCCAGGCCGCCGAGTTGGTCGCCGAGGCGTTGTCTCTACAACTGGAGACGGTGGAACTCTTGCCGCTCTACGTGGCCGCTTGTGCGGCCCTGGGCGCGGCTCCAGCGGTGCAGCCCACGCCCTTATCGCTGATGAATCTGAAGGCGATGTTGCGGATGACGCTGTTGGCAACGGTCGCTAACGAGCACGGGCTATTGGTGGCGGGCACGGGCAATCGGAGCGAGGGGGAGCACGTCGGTTTTATGACAAAGCGCGGCGATGGTGCAGCGGACAACGCGGTGTTGGGGTTGCTTTTCAAGCGGCAGGTGTGCGCGGTGGCGCGGTTGGTGGGTGTGCCGGAGGAGATCGTGACGCGCCCGCCGACGCCCGGTTTGCGGGTGTTGCCGGACGGCACAACGTTGACCGATGAGGCCGAAATGGGCATGACCTACCGCGAAATTGAACTGGCTACGCGCCTCTGGATGGAATTTGGGGCGGATTTGGCAACCCTAACAGCTGCGGTCTGCGCGCGTTATCCAGCCAAGGCGACCCGCGTGCTCACCGTCTGTCGCAAGTTGGGGTTGCGCAGCTGGCGCAATAGGCACAAATTGGAACCCCTGCCGTGGGCAGGACTGCCCCGGCGTGCAGTCCCTCGGTTTGAGGAATACCCGGCGGGGTTTCCTACTGTGGAAGAGCTGCTGGCGTGGAAGCTAGCAGGCGAGTGAGTGAAAAAGCGAGAAAGCGAAGGAGCAACTTGCCCCAGTGGCATGGTGAGGAGATTGTCCACAGCTGGGACTAAGCGATTACCCGACTACCTGACTACCGACTACCCGACTACCCGACTACCAGACTACTGACTACCCGACTACCCGACTACCAGACTACTGACTACCCGACTACCTGACTACCGACTACCTGACTAATGAAATGACTCTTATCTACGGCCTTTCGGCCAATCCGGTACATCAAGCGCACATCGAGCTGGTTTGCCAGGCGGTGACAGCTCTGCGGGCGCGAGGCTATGCACCGCTGCGCACGTTGATTATTCCAGTTTTCCGGCGCAATCCGGTAGGAGCACGCAAAGGCGGTTTGGAGCACAACTATCTGCACCGGCTGGCGCTCTGCGAGCTGGCAGCGGTGGAAATGCGGCGGCGTGGCGCCGGGGAGGTGCAGGTCAGTCGCATTGAGGAACGATTGGCGCAGGCCAGCGGCAAGCCCAATTACACGGCGGAGACGTTGGCTGCCTTGCAAGCCAGAGAGTGCGCCGGGGAGAAATTGTTGCTCTTGCTCAGCAGCGATTTGGTTGCCGGGGACGTGCCAGAATTCGGGAGGTGGTATCACGTGGCTGAGATCATCCGGTTGGCGACGTTGGTCATCGCTCCTCGGCCTGGCTACCAGGCTAAGCAGAGCTTCTTGAATGAGTTGCGAGAGCGCGGCGCGCAGCTCGTCCGGCTAACGGAAGTACGGACACCTGAAATCTCTTCCACTCGCATCAGGGCGCGGTTGGCAAACGGCGAAGATCCGCTGCAACTGAGCGCAGAGGGCTGGCTACCGCACTCGGTGGCGGAGTATTTAGAGCAACAACCGTCCAACTAGAGAAACTACTAAAGCAATAGCCCAATCAGGAGGGAAATATGCGGTTAGAAGTCTCTGCGCTCCCGATGCTACTAGCTGGTCTCCTTTTTTTCTCAGCAACGACCAGCACTATCGCCAGACCCCGCATTACCAACAGAGAGCTCACTCTCCCCGAGTTCGATGAGGGAACTCAGTTAGCAACTGCGCGCCATCCATTCACCTTTATCGTAGCGGCTGATATGCGGCTCTATTCTGGTCCTGGGCTGTACGATACATCAGCGTATTTCCGGGGAGCGGTGGAAGCTATCGCCGCTCTGGACGGCGGAGCCTTTATGATCAGCCCCGGCGATATTGATCCGCCCAGCAGCGTGCGGTGGACTATCACGCGCACTCTGGGAACAACTTATACCTGGTATCCGGGGGTAGGTAACCATGAACTGCCCGGCGCTGGATACGAAGATTCTCTTGGCGACAATCTGCTCTGGCTCAACAACTACGATTATGGGTCTGTAAATCTCGGCCCGACGGGTTGTCCCACGACGACTTACTCCTTTGATTACCAGCAGGTACACTTTGTGATGTTGAACGAGTATTGCGATGCTGCTGGCGCGGACGTCCTTTCCGGTGATGTCTCAGATCATCTATACAATTGGCTGACGGACGATCTGAGCGACACTCACCAACTCTACACCTTGGTCTTCGGCCACGAACCGGCATACCCGCAACCCGACGCGGATAATGGTAGAATTCGTCATTTAGGAGATAGCTTGGATCAGTATCCCGCTAATCGGGATCGTTTTTGGGGACTTCTGCAGGAGCAGGGCGTGATTGCTTATATCTGTGGTCACACTCACAATTATAGTGCCGTCAAAATTGGCGATGTTTGGCAGTTGGATGCGGGGCACGCTCGAGGCAAAGGCGATCTGGCGGCGCGCAGCACTTTCATCAAGCTATATGTGGATGCTGACAAAATTACATTTGAGACCTATCGTGACGATATGAACGGCGGTAACTATACTTTAATGCACCGAGGAACTCTCAGCGCAAACGCCATCTATTTACCACTCATCTTGAACCACTAGGGGGCCTTCAAATTTGATGTCCTAAAATTATTGGAGGATAATTCTCATGTCAGATGTCTTTGCAATCGCCGATATTTTGGTGGCACACGCGGTACAGGCCCACGCGGGCGAAATCGCCATTATCGCCTACTACGGCTCTTACGCCAACGGGTTGGCTTCACCCACCTCTGATCTGGACATCTTCTACATTCCTGATCAGGGGCAGGCCCGCTCGCTGAGCAGCCAATTCGTGATTGAGGGCCGCCCCTACGACTTCTGGCCGGTATCGTGGAAGCTGGCGGAAGGTATCGCCAACGCCACCTCTGAGCGACCCTGGGTCATGGCCGCCTCGCTGATCGCGGATGCCCAAGTGCTCTATCAGCGTTCTCCGGCCGATTTGGCGCGCTTCCAGGCGTTGCAGGCGCGCATCGCGGAGCTCCTCCAACCAGCAGGCCGGCCAATTTTGGTGAAACAAGCGTTGCGGGAATTCAAGCAGACCCTCTTCCAATTAGGGCAGATACGGCTAGCAGTAGCTACTGGTGATGTGGCAGGGACGCGCTGGGCCAGCCATAAGTTCGTCGCTAGCGCGGTCAACGCTCTGGCGCTGGTCAATCAACGCTACTTCGTCAAAGGTTGGGAGGTACGTCCAGCCCAGCTGGCGGACTTACCGCAAAGTCCCGATGAATTTGAGGAGCTGGCGCGCCACATTCTTCAGCCAGCCAGTGGAGCACAGCTAGTGGCCGCCGCCGACCAACTGGCACAACGGGTGCGGGGAATCCTCCTGGCGGCGCAGGTTGAAATAGCTAACCCAGATCCGGTTACTGAGGTCTTTAAGGATTCCTACTTCTTCATCTTTGAATATAAAAACAAAGTCCTGAAAGCTTGTGAGCGCGGGAATGCTCTGGCGGCCGAGTTAGCCGCTTTCCGTTTGCAAGAGGAACTCTGCCAAATGCTGAACAAAGTCGAGCGGGGCTTTTATGGCACAGATTTCAACCTGTTGGGCGAATATACGGTGGCCTACACCGCGGCCGGCTTCCCAGACTTGCTGGCGTCCGCAGCTCAGGGAGATCTGGTGGAGTTGGCGCAGCAAGTGCGGCGCTTGGACGCCTTCATACGCGCTTGGCTCACCGCGCGCGCTATTTCACTCGGCATTTTAGAAAACGAGGAAGCCTTGCGCCGTTTCTTGCAACAACGTGATCCAGTGCCAGAGAGTGAACTCCCTGAAGAATCTCAGGTCGGTTTTTCACCTGCTGTTGTGCTGCCTCTCAAATAGAGTACAATCGTCCTATTATTACTTAATTAGGAGGAAAACTAATGGCATCATCAGAGCAATACACGCATAAACAAGTAACCAACGCTTGGTGTCTCTACGACTGGGGGAGCTCGGCCTTCTCGACTACCATCGAAGCCGCTGTGCTGCCTACCTATTTTGGAGAGATCACCAAGGGGATTTTAGCCAGCAATATGGTCACCGCCTATTGGGGCTACGTGAACTCACTCTCGCTGTTAGTGGCGGCATTGCTGGCTCCAATCTTGGGCAGTATCGCCGATTACACCGGCGGCAAGAAGAAACTTCTGAGCATTTTCGCCACTATGGGGATCGTAGCCACGGCTCTGATGGTCTTCATCAATACCGGGGATTGGGTACTGGCGCTGATTCTCTTTTTCTTTGGCACGGTGGGCTTGAGCGCGTCCTACGTTTTCTACGATGCGCTACTTTCGCATATCACCACCGATGAGGAGCGCGACTACATCTCTTCCAAGGGTTACGCCTGGGGCTATTTGGGCGGGGGGTTGCTGCTGGCGCTCAATATCGCCATGATCATGTACTTGCCGGGGAACAATTGGGGCACGCGGCTCTCCTTTTTCTCCGTCGCGATCTGGTGGGGTATCTTCACCCTCCCGCTGCTCAAGCGCGTGCCAGAACCGCCCGCCAATAAAGCGGGCATTAAAGAAGGCGTTCAACCACTGGTGGCCGGGTTCCAACGGCTGGGACAGACTTTTATCGAAATCCGCCAATACCGCGAGCTCTTCAAGTTCCTGCTCGCCTATTGGCTCTTCAATGATGGCATTGGCACCATCATCAAAATGGCGACCATCTACGGGCAAGAAATCGGCATCGGCACTTTAGACCTGGTAGGCGCGCTGCTGATGACCCAATTTGTCGGCATCCCCTTCTCCCTGCTCTTCGGCAAATTCAGCAAAAAGATCGGCACCAAAAAATCGGTGATGATTGGGTTGGGTTGGTACGCGGTGCTCACGGTGGGCGGGTACTTTATGAACGAGGCCTGGCATTTCTGGGCGTTAGCCTTCTCGGTGGGGATGGTACAGGGCGGCACACAAGCCCTCAGCCGCAGCCTCTACAGCCAAATGGCTCCAAAAGCGCAGAGCGCGGAGTTCTTCGGTTTCTATGATATTTCCAGTAAATTCTCCGGCATCGTGGGGCCGCTACTCTTCGGCATTATCTCGCAGCTCATGGGAGAAAGTCGCCTCAGCATTGCCTCGCTGACCATCTTCTTCATCGGCGGCATCATCCTGTTGGCGCGGGTGGACGAGAACGAAGGTCGCCGCGTGGCCCAAGAAGTCAACGCGCGGCTGGCGGAGGCGTAAACCGGGGGCGCCCGCGGCAGCCATCGCGACAAGGTGGGGGGGGTGGGGTATGTTTGGAGATGGTCGCGTTTTTTTTCTCCGCCCCCCCACAGTTAGTGTTTAGAGACCTGTAAAATTGCTCGCAGAGCACGTAAAAGGGTCAAAACGCGACAAGAGTGCCGTTTTTGAGGCGATTTAAGCTTGTCGCGTTAGCAAAAAGTGGTATTTTCAGGGTGAAAAGAGGCTCTGGGGGGCTAAAAAGGGCGGTTTGGGGCATAAAATGCCAGTTTACCGCCGTCCGACCACTAGCTGTGGCAGTAGAAACATAACAATCCCGCTCGTCGGGATGGAAACGCGCCCCCTACGGGGGCCAAGCGCAAATCGCAAATGGCACAGCAACCAGCTTGTCATTCCGAGCCAGCGGAGCGTGAGCGACGCGCCCGCGAGGAAGCTTGCACCTCTGCTTCAAAACCCACGACAAATGCAATAACTACCGGTACTAACCCAGCAAGCTAGTGGTGCGTAATGACATTCCGCAGTACCTCGTAGTCTGGTCGTTCACGGTCAGGCGCGTTGTGGTGGCACGGTCCCTGGCCAGGGCAGTTCCTGCAGGAGACCGGCCACAGCCGAAGTACCCCCGGACCAACGGAGTTAAAACGCCTACTACGAACCACCGTGCCTGCGTCTCTGCCGCCCACCTGGCTACCGTCTACTGTCTACCCCACTAGCGGATTTGCCATTTGACGATTTGCCCATTTGTCCTATCATCCCCGTGCAGGTATAATTTTCCCCATGAATAAGAAAACCACCCCGTTACGCCAACAATATCTCCGTTTGAAAGGAAAATATCCCGATACAATTCTTTTTTTCCGTCTAGGTGATTTCTACGAGACTTTTGACGCGGATGCCGAGCTGGTGGCGCGCGAGTTAGATATCACTCTCACCTCGCGCCCGATGGCGAAGGGTGTGCGGGTTCCTATGGCGGGGGTACCACATCACGCGGTTTCTAAGTATATCGCCCGGCTGATCAAAAAAGGGTACCGGGTCTCTATCGCCGAGCAGGTAGGCGAACCAACTGGCCGGGGCCCGATGGAACGCCGCGTTGCGCGAGTGGTCACGCCCGGCACACTCTTAGAGCCGGAGTTGTTGGATGAACGTCGCCCCAATTATGTGGCCGCTGTAATTATCGACGGGGACCGCGCGGGCGTGGCTTACGCCGATATCTCGACCGGGGAGTTCGCCACCACGCAGCTGACGGATGATGGCGGCATTCTAGGCACGGTGGAGCAGGAACTGGCCCGCTTGCAACCCCAGGAGCTGCTGCTCCCGCAAGCCGGTTCTTGGCAGACGCGACGAGAGGGCGAACCAGAGACCCGCCGCGAGGCTGGCTTGGGCCGCCAGGGGGAAGCGACCATCACCGCTTGGCCGGTTTATCGTTTTGAGGAGACCTCCGCGCGCCAGACCATTCTGGAGCATTTTAAGGCTCAAACTCTGCAAGGCTTTGGCTGTGATGGTAAACCATTGGCCGTCCGTGCGGCGGGGGCGCTGCTGGCTTACCTCCAAGAGACGCAGCAAGGCGTCTTGCCACAGATTACGGGATTGGCGACCTACTCAGTTGAGCATTTTATGGTCATTGATGCCCCGACGTGGCGCAATCTGGAAATCACCCAAACCCTGCGCGGGCAAAGGCGCGGTTCGCTGCTGGGGGTCTTGGATGCTACGGTGACGGCTATGGGCGGACGGTTGCTCTTGGCACGCTTGGCGCAACCGCTGCTTGAGATTGCGGAATTGGAGACGCGGTTGGATCAAGTGGCTGGTTTTATCAACGCGAGCCTTTTGCGTGCCGAGGTGCGGGCGGAACTCAAAAAGGTCGCGGATTTGGAGCGGATGACGAACCGCGTCCTGGCCAGGCGCGCGACGCCGCGCGATCTGGTCGGGATTCGCAAGGCGTTGGAGACCATCCCCACGCTCCGTGAACGCTTGCAAGAGAACCTCACCGCGGATTTACCCGGCTTGGCTGCCTTGCTAACCAACTTAGAACCACAAGCTGAGGTGGCCGCACTGCTGACACAGGCCCTGGTGGACGATCCTCCGGCGCTGGTGAGCCATGGGGGTTTGATTCGCCCCGGCTTCTCCGCAGATTTAGACGCTATTGTAAACGCCAGCCAAGCCGCCCGCGAGTGGATCAACTCGTTGCAGCCTAGAGAGCGCCAACGCACTCAGATCAAGAGCCTCAAAGTTGGCTCCAATAAAATCTACGGCTATTACATTGAAGTTACCAAAGCGAATACGGCCTTGATACCGGCTGATTATATCCGTAAGCAGACGCTGGTAAATTCTGAACGCTATATCACTCCGGAGCTCAAAGAATATGAGAGCCAGGTCTTCAATGCGGAGGAGCGTATCTTAGCATTGGAGACCCGGCTCTTTCGAGAGGTCTGCGCCCAAGTGGCTACGCACGCCCCCGCATTGCTGCGGATAGCTCACGCTTTAGCGCGTCTGGACGTGGCTGCGGCACTCGCTGAAGTGGCGTTGCGAAACCGTTACTTGCGCCCGACCTTTGTTGAACAACCCCTCTTGCGAATCAGAGGTGGGCGGCATCCGGTAGTGGAACGCACGCAACGCGAGCCGTTCACCTCCAACCAATTGGTGATGGACGCCGGGAGTCGTATACATATCATCACCGGCCCGAATATGGCCGGGAAATCGGTGTTCCTTAGGCAGAACGCCTTGATCGTTCTGATGGCGCAAATCGGCTCCTTTGTCCCGGCGGATGAGGCGCAGATTGGGGTAGTGGATCGTATCTTCACTCGGATTGGGGCCTCAGACGAGTTGGCGGCGGGGCAATCGACTTTTATGGTGGAGATGGTGGAGACGGCCAATATCCTCAATCACGCCACCCCGCGGAGTTTGCTGATTTTGGATGAGGTGGGACGGGGCACCAGCACTTACGACGGCATGGCAATTGCTTGGGCCGTGATCGAATATCTGCACAATCACCCAGAGCGCCGCGCGCGCACGCTCTTTGCCACGCACTACCACGAGCTGATTGAGATGGAGCAGTATTTGCCGCAGATAGCGAACTTTAGCTTGAACGTAGTGGAAGAGGGACACGACATCGTCTTCTTGCACCAGGTGGTACCCGGCGGCGCGGATCGCTCCTATGGCATCCACGTGGCGCAGCTGGCGGGCATCCCCGCGCCGGTGATCCACCGGGCGGAGAATTTGTTGGCGGATTTAGAGACTGGCGAGTTCCGGCCCGGCATGAAGCAAGGTGAGGTGGAAATCTTCCAGCCACTCTTGATCAACGAGGAGCCGCCGGTAGTGGCAGAGCTACGCGAGCTGGACATCAACAGCCTTACGCCGTTGGATGCGCTGACCAAGCTCTACGAGTTACAGAAGAAAGCGCAGTAGAGTGAGAAAGCAAGGGAGCGAGTGAGCGAAAAAGCGAGGTGCGGCATGGTTTGTAGCCGTGATTTCCAAAGCGCGCTCTTTCAGACACGAAATGGATTTCGCGGCTACGGGGCGTCGTTCCATAGCGCGGGGATTAATCCCCGCGTGGCGCCGTGCTAACCGCCGAATCTAGCGCGCAGCGCCACGACGAAGAGTAGCGAGGAGAGGCGGTTGAGAAAGGCTAAGTTTGCCGCGCCTACGCGCGGTTCCAATTCTGCCAGAGCCACTAAATGCCGTTCAGCCCGGCGGATAATTGCACGCGCTAGCTGCGCGGTGGCTTCGGTTGATGTGGCACCGGGCATGACGAATTCTTGCGGCGCTTGAAGGGTGGCCGTCAGAGCTGCTATTTTTGCTTCCAACCACTTCACGTCCGCGTCAGTGAGGCCGCCATAACGCGCGCGCAATTCCGGCGTGGCGGCCAGATGCGCCATCAGCCGGGAGAGGCGCTGTTGTGTAGATAGCAGTGTGGCTTGGAGTTCCGCATCCTCCAGCCGCGAACGCACCCAGCCGAGGGCCGCGTTCGCCTCATCCAAAGCACCCAACGCCTCGAACAATGCCGCGCTTTTGGATAGGCGTTGGCGTCCCCCCAAACGCTCTGTCGTTCCGCTATCGCCTCGCCCCGTGTAGAATTTTACGTGACTCATTTCTTACCCTCCTCGTGCTATTCCGGTTGCTAACTTAAACTCACCATCTTTTGACTTCACCAAAACATAAGCTATACTAGCTTCGGCTCCGAAAATTCAACCGCAATGAAACACAACCAAACCAATTTTAGGTATCTTCTCAAAAAATAGGGAGCGAATCACGGGATACAGTGAAAATCAGCCACGAATTACACGAATTTCACTAATTTTTTCTCTCTTTTTCGTGCTAATTCGTGGAATTCGTGGCAGAAAAGAGCAAGACCGGTTCAATACTCCCCGGATTATTGAGATGATACCATTTTAGCATATTAGGATTGAAAAGAGAATACATGGTTCGACACGCTGGAATTATCTGCGACCTCTTCCCGATACTGAAGGAGCTAGCTCCCTGGCTAACTCTCGTGCTCCTGCCCCTCTTCTTGCTCTCGCCGCCGGGTATCTTGGTCACGCTGGACGCGCCACAGCAGGTACAAACCACTAATCCCAAAGTAGGCGTGCATACTCGCCTGACCGATGAGGTGGAGGAGTGGAAGATCCAACGCACCTTGGTCATGGCCCGTGAAATGGGAGCCGCCTGGAGCGTGGAGTACTTCCCGTGGGCCTATATCGAAGCGGACGAGGAGCATTATGATTGGCGCCACAGTGATTTGGTCATCCAACATGCCACGAATCAGGGCATACAAGTCATCGCGCGATTGGGGATGGTGCCTCGGTGGGCGCGTCCAGACCCCGCTGACCAGGAAACCACCGACACACACTTGGACACCGAACATTACGCCGATTTTGCGGAGTTTGTGGCGGAGTTCGCCGCCCGTTACCGAGGACAAGTAGCGCATCTTATCATCTGGAACGAGCCGAACTTGAGCTTCGAGTGGGGATACCGACCGGTTGATCCCGCCGGGTACGCGGAATTGTTGGCCTCCGTCTATCCCGCCGCACACGCGGCCAATAGTGAGGTCGTCATCCTGGCCGGAGCGCTGGCCCCGACGTTGGAGCCGGAGGGCGGTCACGCCGGGCTTAACGACCTGCTCTACCTGGAGAAAATGTATCAAGCCGGTGCAGCGGCGCACTTCGACGCGCTGGCCGCGCACGCCTACGGGCTGGTCTTTCCACCAGAGATGCCCCCCGACCCCGAACTGCTGAACTTCCGGCGCGTGGAACTGTTGCGTGAGATCATGGTGGCGCAGGGCGATGGCGATAAGGAAATTTACGTGACCGAATCTGGCTGGAACGACCATCCGCGCTGGGCTTGGGCGGTCATGCCGTCGCAGCGCATTCAGTACACTCTCGCCGCATACCGCTGGGCCGCAGAGCAATGGCCCTGGTCGCCGCTGGTTGCCACCTGGGTCTTCCGCTTGCCGGCCCCCGTGCATAACTACCAAGATTACTTTGCATTTGTCACCCCTGATTTCCGTTCCCGTCCCATCTACAAGCTGGTGCAGGATGAGTTACGCTGAAATGGGGAAGGGAGCGAACGGACATAGATTTCTGCTCTGTCGTGTTCGTCCGTGCCAATTTATTACTTAATGTTAGTTGCTACGCGGGGTAGCTGCAACTGAGGAGCCTAACATGAAACAATTCAAATTAAAGGCCGCTGGCTGGTTTCTCTGGAGCCTCTTGCTATTTTTGCTGGGAGGCTGCCAGACAGTGATTCCTGCCACTACTCCGCCTACTTCACTGCCTACCACTCCGATGCTCCCCACCAGCACTCCCCCGGCAACCGCCACTCCGGCTCCCGAACTGACCACGTTAACCTTCTGGGTGCCGGATTTGCTCGTCGCGCATACCGCAGAGGGCGACACTCCTCTGCTCAATGCACAACTGGCAACCTTTGCCCGCCAACATCCAGCCATTCAGGTGGAACTCTTGATCAAAAAAGCCGGCGGCGCGGGTGGCTTATACGATTTGCTCAGCACCGCTGCGCCGGTCGCGCCAGAAGTATTACCTGACCTCATCGTGCTCAACGAGTCCGATTTGCGGGCGGCGGTGGACTCCCAGTTACTGCAACCGGCTCCGACTGCCGACATGGTCAGCACTACTGCCTTTCCCTTTGTTCCCTCGGCCACGCGCAACTTGACGTATACTTATGGCGTGCCATTTTTAGTGGATTTGGAACAACTGGTTTACAATCCCCGCCTCTCGGTGCATATTCCGCTCTCTTGGACCGCAGTTCTAAGTGGACGGTACTCGTTGCTTTTCCCCACCGCGCCGGTCACTGAGCTAGCTGCCGACTTCTTGTTGGGGGCCTACTTGGGGAGCGGCGGCGCCGTGGTAGATGAGGAGGGCAACCCGACGCTAGAACGTGCGCGCTTGGAGGAACTCTACACTTTTCTAGCCGCGTTGCACGAGGAGAAACGCCTGCAAGTTGGGCCAGAGCTACAAACTGCCACGGATTGTTGGGCAGCCTACCAACAAGGGCTGGGAACTTTGAGTGTAGTTCCGGCGGGCGAGTATTGGAACAATACCGCCCGGATCGGTTCCCCGACATGGGTTCCCACCTCGGAGGGTGCTCCCTTTGCATTAGC
>JAYELZ010000043.1:0-5540 GCA_034717835.1 Chloroflexota bacterium | reverse complement strand
TGTTGGTAGTAGGCGATTTATCACCGTGCCGCACGGCACTGCAGTGCCTACTACGAGCCTTTTTCCCTTAGCATCTTAGCGTCTTTGCGGGCAGATATTATTTCAGTGGAGCCAAAATTGAAGCTAACCAAACTTAAAAATAATGCTGGCAGGCAGGGTGTTTTGGCGGAGTGGCCCGTATTGCTCCTGCTGGCAGCCGCCGTATGGCTCTTTTTCTGGCCACTCTGGATCGCTGGCTACACTTTTCCGCAGGGCGGCGGCGACCTCTTCAACCAGCTCTACCCTGTCTGGAACTACGTCGCCCACTGGCTGCGCCAGGGGGTCTTCCCGCTCTGGCACACCGGCTTGATGGCGGGCGATCCCATTATTGCCGAGGCCCAATATGGCTTGCTCAACCCGCTCAACTGGCCGCTCTTCCTCTTCAGCCCCATCCCCCGCACCCTGCTCTTGCTGCGCGACGCCTTTACCTTGTGGCTAGCCGGAGCCGGACTCTATCTCTACCTGCGCCGCTCGCCGGTCTGGGGATTAGGACGCACCGCCGCCTTGACCGGGGGGCTCGCCTACATGCTCTCCAATCCCTTCGTTGTCCATCTGGGCCACCCCCAGTTCAATGATGTGATGGCCTGGCTTCCCTGGATGCTCTGGGCCATGGACGGGGCCATGCGCCGGAGACGTGGTATTCCTCCCGCCGCCGGGGTGCTGGCCGCGCTGCTGCTCGCCGGGCACGGACAAGCCGCGCTCTACGCACTCTTAGCCATCGCCGGCTACGGCCTCTGGCAGGTTGCAGAGGGCGGTTGGCAGCACGCCCCGCGCCGCGCGGGAAGATTAGCGCTGGTTGCCCTGCTAGGGGGAGCTTTAGCCGCACCCGCTATCCTCCCCGGCCTGGAACGCCTCCCGCAGACCGAACGCTCCCTCGTCTCCTGGGAAGATCGTCACGGCTACGAATTCCCGGCGCAGATGCTCATAGATTTCATCAGCCCCCGGTTCCACGGCCAGGGATACCACTTCTGGGCGCCATGGAATCGCGTGGAGAGCGGTTACGCTGGCGTGATCACGTTGGCGCTGGCCTTACTAGGCCTTGTGAGCAATTGGAAGCAACGGCGCGTCTGGTTCCTGCTGGGAGTGGGCGCCTGCGCCTATTTATTCGCGCTGGGTTACCAGGGGCCGATTTACGCCCACCTCGCCCCGCTCCCTTTCTTCTCTGCCACCTGGAAAACAGCCCGCATCATCTTCCTCCTCTCTTTCATCCTGGCTATCGCCGCTGGGTTGGGGATGGAGACATTGTTACGCGGTTCCTCGCGCCAGCGCGTAAGTTGGGCCTTGCTCCTGCTGGGAGCTGGAGCGGTGCTCTGGTTTCGAGCACCCTCCCTGCTCAGCCCCGTGCCCGCCGGCGCGCCACAGACCAACGCCCTGCACGGCTTGCGTCTGGCGGCCCTGATGCTGGTAGGGAGCGCCGCCCTAATTGGCATCCCCTCGCCCGCACACAACCTCGCCCGCGCGGGAATCCCGCTGCTCCTCTTGGCCGAGCTCGTGGCCGTCGGGGCCTTCGCGGAGACCGACCCACCCTCAGCGCACAACGACGTCCACGCCGAGGCGTTAGCCTACCTCAAAGCCGACCCCGGCTGGTTCCGCGTGGACGTGGACGTCGCCGCCAGAGGCCTCTGGTCTCCTTCCGCGCTCACCGCCGAGGGCTTCGCCGTACCGCAAGGAACCGGCAATCCAATGGAACTCTACCGCTACAATCAATTCTACTGGTCCATTCCCCACCAGGATTCGCCAGCTTACCAACTACTGGGAGTCAAATACATCATTGTGCCCCAGGATGCTTATCCCGGTGGAGAAGGAATCTGGCCGGTATTCAAAGAAGATGAATGGATAGATATCCACCTCAACACCAACAGCCTCAACCGCATCTGGTTGATTTTCGACACTCTGCCGGTAGCAGATAGAGCGTGCGCGCAGGAGATCATCTCCCAACCTGATTTCGACCCGGCTCAGAAAGCTACTATCGAAAACGGGCCAGCCTTGCACACTCACGGGGAAGGCACTCTTGCGGTCAAATTTTATGGGCCTAATCGCATGGCCCTCAGCGTCAAGGTAACAGAGAGAGCCTTACTCGTCCTCTCCGATCTCAACTATCCCGGCTGGACGGCCCGGTTGGACGGCGCCAGCACTCCCATCTACACCACCAATGCCATTTTTCGCGGCGTCATAATTCCGCCCGGAAAACATCAACTCACCATGCGCTTTCATCCCCTCTCGTTCCAGCTGGGGCTAGGAGCTGCCGGGATGGCGCTACTGCTAATAGCTGCGCTGGTCGAAAATGCGTTACATAGAGAACTCAGACTTCTCTGAAAATGGCAAATGGCGAATTGTCAACCGGTAACATGAGTAACTAACCGACTACCTGACTAACCGACTATGCGACTACCCAACTATGTGACTAAACGACTATGAGACTAAACGACTATGCGACTACCTGACTATGTTACTAAACGCCTAAACAGCTACCCCACCCTCCGCTGGTGGTGGGGTATCGTATTCCTGCTACTCCTCGCCTACGCGCCCCGTGTCTGGGTATTAGCCTACTCTGATCTAACATTTGACGAGGTCGCCACGGTTTATGTGGCGCACCGCCCGCCCGGCGACATCATTCGCTATGTGATGGGGGCCGTGCGCGAACATCCACCGCTCTACTATCTAGGCATCTCCCTCTGGTTCAAATTGGCCGGCATCACAGAATTCGCGGTCCGCTACCCCTCCACGCTCATCAGCATCCTGGGCGTAGCCTGGGGAGTGCGTCTGGGCAAAGAATGGCTCAACCAGGAAGGCGGTTGGTGGACGGGATTGCTGCTAGCCATCATGCCCTTTAGTATCTGGGCCGGACGTAACGCCAGGATGTACAGCTTGGTGCTGCTCCTCTCCCTGCTCATTGTGGAGTCTTGGCGGTGCTGGATCAAAAATCCAGATTGGAAGCATGGCGTGTGCTTCCTCCTGCTCTCCCTGGCCGGCGCGTTGACGCACTATTACTTGCTCCTCCTCTGGGCCGTGGAAGGCGTACATCTCTTGTTGATGCCCCAGTCCACCCGCCGCCTACGGGTCCCCTGGCTGAGCGTGGTCGCCACGAGCGCGGCGGCTGTCGGGTTAAGCATCGCTATTTCACCGGGAATACGCGCCACTTTTGCCGAGGTTACTAATCGTTTTCCCCTACACGCCATCCGTATCACCGAACTAAAGGCGCTCGTGATGGATCTCTATCTATACTGGCATTACCATACCTTGTGGCCGGTGGCGCTAGCTGGCCTGACTGCCACCGGCTGGGGCTGGTGGCTGACCTGGCGTCGCTCACGGTTAGCAGGAACTCTGGTAATGCTCTGGGGCTGCCTGCCTCTCATGATCGCTAACTTCATCCCCGCCGCGCTAGAAGCCCGCTATCTACTCCCTGCCTTCCCCGCTTTAGTATTGGGATTGGCCGCGCTCCTCACGTTTTTGCGCCCGCACCTGCTCCGCCTCGCGTTCGCCTTGCTGATAATTTTCGAGATAGGGCTACGTTGGGAACGGCTCTTTCTCCCGCCCGATACAACTTTCTCCACCCAAATGACCCACTTGCAATACGAAGCCCAATCCGGAGACGCGCTAATTTTCAACGGACCCTGGCCCTCTCTGCTCTTGACGTATTATCAAGCCCCTGCAGAGACACTAACCAGCTATCACGTTCCGCAGGCTGCACCGCCCGGCTTCTCCGCGGATGTGGATATCCCGCGCCTAGAGCAAATTCTCGCTACTCACGACTGCCTCTGGGTTTCCTACGGCGCGGTAAAGCCCGCCGATCCCCAATACGCGGTGAGTCGCTGGTTAGCCGAAAACAGTTACAATGTCGCCCGCATCCACAATCTCGCCCTCTATCTGCCGCCGGTCACGCCCCTGGAAACCAGCGTAACCAACGTCTCTTTTGGGGAGAAGTTACACCTCCACGAAGCCAGCCTGGATCGCCATCACGTGCAGCCTACCGAATACCTGCGCGTGCGTCTGCACTGGGCAGGCCCCCACCTGAGCTGGCGTTTCCGCACCGGCTTGGCGCTCATCGGGCCGCAAGGGCACATCTGGGCCAGACGTTGGTTCAGTATGGGGCCGCTTTTCCGTGATGATGGGGAATTCCTCCCGCAAGACTGGATCGCGCGTCGCGGGTTACGTATCCCCCTCGGCACCCCGCCCGGTGATTACCAACTAGCCCTGCAAGTGACGGGCAATGACGTTACTGACCCACCCGCTACCGGCTGGTGGCCCATCCAAGAAATCACGGTACTCCCCCGGCGCATACCAACCGCGGAAAGCCGCCGGCAACTCTACTTACCGCTGATCTTCAAAAACATGCGCGAACTAACTGTTCCGCCGGCTACGGCAACTCACCACCGGCTTAATCTACCACAGTGGGCCAGCGTGGAAGCCACCTTTGGGCAGACTCTAACCCTGGCCGGTTTGCAGCCAGCGGATGACCAATTCGTGCCCGGCTACCCGCTCAACTGCACATTCTGGTGGCAAGCAGAGCGCGCAGATCCGAAGGCAGAGATGTCTCTACGCTTAATCGGAAAACGCACCCCGCCCAGCGAGACATACTCACTCGCCCCACCGTTCTACCCCCTTTCAGAATGGGTGAGCGGGGACGTGGTCAGACAAGATATCAGTTACTTACTGCCGCGTGAGCTCTCCGGTGGCACTTATCATCTTCAAATACAGCTTTCGGATGAGCAGGGCGTTCCCTTACCCGTTACCGGCTCGCGCCAATCCCTCACCTTCTGGGAATATCTCACCACCGGAAAACAGGTTACGCTAGCAGATGACTGGGCTGATCTCCTCATCATCCACGTAACAGAACCTGATCGTAATTATCATCCGCCGCTCTTCCGGCGACACGCCGACGCGCGTTTCGGCGACACGTTGCGCTTGCGCGGCTACCACATCGGGAAGGATAAACTTCAAGCCGGGGAATCAACGGAGCTAATAGAATACTGGGAGGCCCTGCAAACACCAGAGAGGATCTACGCGGTCTTCAACCACCTGCTGCTGCCGGGCAGCACCAACGTCATCTGGCAAGAGGATTCCTGGCCGCAAGCCGGGGCATATACCACCAACCGCTGGGTCGCGGGTGAGGTGGTGGAGGAAAAATATCTTCTCCGGATACCGGAGGAGACCCAGCCGGGGAACTACACCTTCTACGTCGGCAGTTATAATCCTAAAAATCCTGCTACGCGCTTGCCTGCTTTTGCGGCGAACGGGGAGCGGTATCTAAATGATGAAGTCCCGTTGCTGACCATTGAGGTAACGCCAGATTAGCGGGTTAGCGTCTCAGCGTCTCGGCATCCTTTGCGTCTTTGCGGTGAGCCAGCTTTTTCAGTGGAGGCAATTTCTTCCCCAAAGAGCATCTCCCCCTGGAAAGCCGCGTGCTCCAACTGCAAAAGGCCCCGCTTCCGCTCCAGCCCCCCGCCATACCCGGTGAGCGTCCCATCCGCCCCGATCACGCGATGACAGGGCACAATGAT
>JAYELZ010000042.1:0-5577 GCA_034717835.1 Chloroflexota bacterium | reverse complement strand
GGCTTGTAGGTTTAATTATGGCGTTATCAGCCGTCTTAATTTACCTCTCGAAGATGTCATCCGTGACCGTCTGGGAAGACCAGCCACGCAACCTGTAAGCTATTTCTCGTTAGCGGCAGCCAACAACCGCTTTACCGCCGCTAAAGTAAACGGCCCTCCATGCGTCAGGTAAAAAATGTGCGGCTCCAAAGCCACCAGTTGCCGCAAGCTCTCCACGCTGCGAGATAAATTCCAAGCCACATAAGGCCAAGCCGGCCGTCGCAACCAGCGCGTCAGTTTGCCCGCCACCAAGTCGCCCACCACAGCCTCGCCACTCTCCAACAACACGGAACAGGAACCGGGAGTATGCCCCGGGGTATGCAGTACCCGCCCAGCAATCCCGTACTTTTCCAGCGACCAATCCTGATAAAAAACAATATCCGGTGCCAGGGGCGGCGCGGTAGTTGGCAAGGGCGAGAAAGAGAGACGTTCCACCAGCGACAGCACCCAGGTGGTGGGCGCGGTTGAGCCGGGGAGATTTACTCCCTGACGCAGCGCCGGCGCATCCGCCCGGTGAACAGCAACCGGCACATCAAATTGTGCCCGCAAGTCCGCCGCGCTCCCAAAATGATCCACATGTCCATGCGTGATAAGAATCAGCCGCAGGTCACGCGGATCAAAACCCAACGTCAGCATCTGCCGCGTGATATTTTCCGCCTCACCTGGCGGGCCAGTATCCACCAACACCAGTCCCTGTTCACCCCGCAGCAGGTGAACATTGATCAAGCCACTCAACGAAATTTGGAATATCTCTGTAGACATTAACATACCTCTCTTGCAAACAAATCTAAAGTCGCCAGTCAAAGGTCTAAAGTCGGCTTCAAGACCAGACCATTTGCATTAGTGAGACATTTTCGTCACCCGGCGCACTATCCATTTCCAACGAAGATTGGCAAACCAAAAGCGGCCCCGCGTGGCGGCGGGGCCGCTTTATTTTTCCCCCTTAGCTAGCGCCGGTGGGGAATGATTATCCAGAGAATCAGATACGGTAACAATCCCGGTACACCGCCGGGAATCAACAAGAGCACGAAAGCCAGCCGGAACCAGAAAACACGGATTCCCGTAAACTCGGCCAACCCCCCGCAGACCCCGGCCACAATCCCATCTTGACGACGCAACTTGCCTTCTGCTGACATCTTACACCTCCTCGAGTGGAAATCTATTTCGTTTTCATTTACTCATACGGGAGATGTAGGTAAAAGTTGCGGTCAAGGCGGCAGCTAGACATCCCTAAAACGCAATGCCAGCCCTAACCCTAACAGAAGTAACCCGCTCAGCATTAGCACCCCCAGATGGTTGGCCGGGGCACCAGCTACCGGCAGGACAATGACAGGAACTGCAGTAGATGTAGCCGCAGGCACAGGTTTTGAAGTGGGCTGCGGCGGTGCAGGCGTAGCGGTCAGCGGAACTGGGGTCGCCGTTTTCAAAGGTTGGACCGGTGGTCGCGTAGGAGTCGGATCAGAACCTTGCGCCAGCGCCGGCCCGGCGTTCCTGGTGACAAGGAGTGTTGCCACCAGGAGTAAAAATGCCGTGACTAAGAACGTAATACCTAACCAAGATAAATGTTTCTGCATCATTCTCCACCTCCGGCGGGCACCAACAGACGCGGCGGGATTGGCTCGTAGGATTGCGGTGCGACTGCGCTAGCACCCGTCCCCGTCAGAGCAACCGGCCCGTAACGGTTATTCCCCTCATCGCTCTCCTGCACTGAAGCCCAGCTCTCTCCACCCCACGAATCCACGTAGGCCCAGAGCGCGTGTTCACCACTGGGATAGCCGTCCACCGGCCAACGACTTTGGTCAGCCTGATAGTAAGCATCATCAATAGTGAGCGTCAGGCTCTCACCGGCCGCCAACGACTCCACGAACCAAGCCGCGCCGTAGGGATGGCAGAGCATCGTCCAGGACTGGTTAACTTCCGGCGGGGTTTCAGGATCAAGGTAGAGGTCTACCCAGAAATTAGCAGCGGGAGCGTTCCCCAGGTTGGCTATTTCCACCGTGAGCGCGGCGGGATTGTTTTGATCAACGGTGAGCGCATTGACGAGCAGATCCGGCGCATAGCTGTAATCTCGCATCAACACCGGCAGGTAAACCAAGCGCGGCGCAAAGCGTACTTTGAACCAGAGAGTATCTCCGACCTGACCGCGCACCACTTGCTGGCTGTAATCGTCGGTGAATTCGCCATCGGTGCGCTTAATGCCCTGGATATTTCCCATGATGTAAGGCGCTGGCAAAGCGGTGGCGTGCCAGCTGCCGGCTTCAACGCCGCCCTCACCACCCCACTCACCTTCATCCGGTTCCACCCACAAGATGATCTGGAACTGCTTCCAAGCACCTGGGGCCAGATCGCCCAAGTTCCAAACGACCTCCTGCTCGGTCAAGACATCCCAGACCGGCAGGGATTCAGTAATGGTCACGCCTGCCGGCAGGGACAGGGTGATGGTCACGCTGCGCGCGATAGCGTCGCCGGCATTGTAGGCCAGCACATCTATGACAACCTCGGCGGGGCCGTAATCGGGCAGGGTACAATTCCCCTCGTACACCGTAACGTCTTGAGTACCCGGACAGGACGATTCCTCGGCACCGCCCTCACATTCGTACTCTACCCAGACGGCAGCGCCGTGCGCTTCCACCGTCACCGGACCGCCCTCTGCTCTCCAGAGCATGGAGAAGGGATCGGTATAGTTGATGACCGGCCCTTCATTGACCACGTTGGTACCGTGATGGGCGCGGAGCAGCGTGTTGAGAGTGATCAGATGCCAATCCTGATCAGCCGGCGCCTGACGTTGAGCGGCGGGCAGTTCGAAATTCACCACACCCGCGCTGATGGTATAGCTCACCGTTAGCGCGTGCGTCGGGACCAAAGTGTTAATGAATGCTCTGGCTGAATCCGCCGTCACGTCGCCCGCATCAAAGTCCAATGCCGTCCAGAGAGCATTGAGCACGGTCGGATCGGTGATGAGCAGTGCAGCCTCCAACCCCACCTTGGCCGGCAGAGTATCGGTAAGCACCAGGTCGTGCGCGGGAGCGGAGACGAATTCCGGTGCTGGATCGCCAGGCCGCTGCAAAGCTATGCGAGCCGGCGGCGCAATGTAATCAGCCGGCAGATTGTCGGCGGAAACCACCACGGGGAGCTCAAGTACCTGACCCCACAAACTCTCATCCACCGCGCCCACCTGCAACTCGAAGTACCAGACACCGCGCCGGGCATCTCCCACTTCCGTACGATTAAGGAAGGCCAACTCCGGCCAGATAGGTTCGGGGGCCGTGGCCGGGTCACTATAAAGCCGCGTCACGGTGATCCCCGCTGGCGTCTCTAAGGTCACCGCCAGATTGGTGAGGGTGATACCGTGGTTGTTATCGAGCGAGACACGCACTATTGTGCGCCCACCCGCGTCCAACAACGTGTGGAAGAGCAGCTTGTCCTCGCTGCCGCCGACGTAGGTGCTCCAAACCAGATCGCCATAGCCCCAACTCTTGAGATACGGATCATACTCGCGCTCAAAAGCCCAACCGCTGCGCGGTTCGTAGGGATCGGTGATCTGATAATCGAAAACTAACGTGTCGCTGTAAACGCTGACCAGCGTCGGGCCGCCGCGCTTGGCGACCTCGGCATCACTGCGCCAGCCCTCCGCCGCATGGACGTGAGCGTCGTAAATCTCATAGCGATTAGGACCCGCCGCCTGCTGACGGTAAATCAGCCTTCCGCCGTCATGCAACTTGTACAAGCCCTCGCGATTGAAGTTGTAATTTTCGATAGTGGCGGAGATGAGAAAGGAGTTGGAGACCCCTGGCGGAATCTCCTGCTGGAAGAAGAGGTGGTCATAAGCTAGCTGCTCAGAGACCGAGATCAGTTCCGTAGTTCCCGCTCCCAACGCGCGCCAGGAATCATACCAGGTGGGGCCTTCTGGCCCAATCTGGATCCCCAATCCCTTGAAGATCGGCAGCTCGATGAGATTTTCGCCCGCCGGGATGGTGAAATCAACGTCGCCAGAGGTATCGCTGTAAGTTTTACCGAGCAGACGCAACTGCACCTCGTCCAGGCGCGTGGGAATCTCTTTGACCAAAGTTTCATGTATCCCGTCCCCATCAGCGTCGCGCCAGAGGCCAAAGGTAACGGCAACCCCGGCGTGCTGATCGCGGATGGTGCTGCAAGTAGCGCAGGAATCCCAATCCCAGACATCGTAGAAGCTGCTGCGCAGCTCCAGCTCATGCGTGCGCGACCAGACATCTAAGTAGGTCAACTCAGAAGCACTGGGGGCTGGCGCGGAGTAAGGCTCAGCCGCCGGGAGATATTGACGGAAAGGCACGGTGGGGCCACCGGCCGTCACGTAGACGGAGCCGGCATCGTAAGGCAAGACCACGGTTCCCTCACGCGGCGTGCCGTGGAAGACGACCGTGCGGCTCAAGAGTTCGCGGGAGTGGACGCCGTAACGTACCGCCGGCTCGCGGTACTCGTAGCCGTTAAAAGCTCCCAAATCCCAGATGAGTTGCCGACAGGGCAACAGTAACTCGTTATCCTCGGTTACGGTGAGGTAATCGGTGTAGGTGGGCGGGATAGTGATGAAAGAACCGTAATCCTGCAACCGGGTCGTCGTGCTCGGCGGCGGGTCAAGGTGAATGCCGTAGGTGCTGGTGAAGACGCACCAATCGCCCTGCCAATCAGCCAGCGTGAGCGTCTGCGTCGGCGCGGTCGCGCCCTCCCACTGCGGATATTTGTCGCCCCAGAGATATGGCTCATTGCGCATCCAGATAGTCTCGCCGTCATTAGCGTTGAGGATGACATGCTGGTCGGCGTAGTCGACGATGGGTACAATGAGATAAACCCAATCGGTCAGCACCGTCTGGTAGGCAGGAGTAGCTTCTTTGTTCTCCAACGGCAAGGCCACATCTAAGTAAATACCCTCAGCCGGGATGCGGTAATGGCGATCAGCCTCCAGGTCGCGGTCGCCGGCGAGGCGCGCCGCCATCTGTGAAGTGAGCATGAATGGCTGGTGAGCGGCCAACAATCTGCGTCCCTCAAAGTCCGTGTACGCCAGCGCGCCCTGACTGAAGGTGTCACGTCCCGCCGCCAAGACGGTAGGGGAAGTTACGGCTTGATAAGCAAGAGTGATAGCGGCGTGCGGAGCGAGCTCGCCTAGCTCCCAAACCAAAAGCGTCTGCCCCTGAGTCGTGCTCAAAATACGTGTGGGCGTGGGCGTTACCGTGCTGGTGAGGTAGTAGCCGGCGGAGATGGTCTCGGTGAGGGTAGCGTCGGTTAGCGGCGCGTCCCAGTAGTTCTCCAGGCGCAGCGTCGCGCTGACGGGCACTTCCTCGTAGGCAGGGAACTCGTGGGGCGGGTAAGCGGGATTGAAGGTCTGCACAGCGTCGCCGTAGAGCTCCGCGTAGCCACTCAAACCGTAGAGCAGCGCGTTCATAAAGAGCGGCGCCTCGTTGCGGCGCGTGGGATCGGTGGGATGACCAACCACTCCGAGTACCTGCCCGGCGCCATAGGGATGGCGGATAATAGCGGGGACGCGCACTTCCCCCGTACCCGCGT
>JAYELZ010000041.1:0-5591 GCA_034717835.1 Chloroflexota bacterium | reverse complement strand
GCCTCGCCAAACCTCGTAACCGTACCAGTCTATCACGACGGGCAAACGGTGGTACACGAGTCGCTCACGAACGATTAGCCGGATGTCGAGATCGAAATCTAGTTCTCCCGCTACTCGCGCCAGAGCAGCCCCACGCCGAACAAGTGTCACGGTGGAGCGGCGTACCGACGGGAATCGCTCACTGAGCGTATACAGAAACAGTTCGTAGTCTTCGGAAGTACGTAGTGGGTCGCTCACGAGGCTACCCGGACTAAACCCGTCAGACTGGATGCTCGAAGTTGTCGGCGTTGTGCTTCATTGCGATACTCGGCCTGTCTGGCGAGCCACGTGTGATATACACTAGCCCATTCACCAAAATCTAGCACCCAACTATCGTCCTCTGGTTCCTCACCACTCACGTAAGCTGCATAGAAGGTTTCTGAACGAACGCCATATTTGCGCTCGAAGGCCAGCATATCTTCTTCGAGTGCGTGAATGTCGGTCAAAATCTCTCGGATAGTCATCGTTTACCTCCGCCCCAATTATACACCCGTTTCTTTGTTCTTGAAAAGTGCGGTTTGGTGTTGGGTGTGCTAACTATTAGATATTCCGAAAAAATTCACGATAACACCCTAAAACTCCGTTTATCAGGAACTAGTTCGTCATACCCCCCCCAGGGCTGTTAGGGAGCAAAACTTCGGTATAATACCCTCAGCTGGGTATATTCAGGAACTAATTCCCCGTAACTGCTTATCTGTAACACCATCAATTGATAGGGTATATCCTTATCAAGAGGTTGTCAAAGGGCACCCCAGCAACCAAACCTTCTGGCCCGGGTGAGAAATTCTCTGCGCCTTCCACCACAAAAAACACCCGCTCAAGATGGGAGAAAAAGAGATTGATTTTTCTAGCGTTGGATATTTGTCAGAACCAGAACTAAAGTACTTGATGCAACCTAGAGATATTCTATTCAGTCATATCAACAGCCTCAAACATGTGGGAAAAGTAGCATTCTACGAGAGGGACAAAATCTTGTATCATGGAATGAATTTGCTACTGATAAGACCTGATGATTCCATCGTAAAACTCAGTTACCTATTTCAGATTCTCTCTTCGGAAAAAGGGAGAGCCAATGCCCGACATGAAGCAAAGCCGGCGATTAATCAGGTGAGTCTCGCGCAGAAGCAGGTGCTTTCGCTACCGCTTCTGTTACCCCCGCTCCCCGAACAGCGCCGCATCGCCGAGATCCTGGACGCCCACGATGTTTGCATCCACACCGAGGACGGCGTCCTCGGCAAACGTCGCCACGTCAAGCGCGGGCTGATGGACGACCTGCTCACGGGTAAGGTGCGTACCTCACTGAGCTAAAGCGGTGCTTACTCATAAGTCTGCTGTCACTCACTGAGTACACAGAGGAAATGCTGATGGCATTCTCCTGACGCTCTCTGAGTTCTCTGCGGTGAGCTGTGGGTGACCACCAAAACTAAAGCATTGCAATAACTTACCAGCTAAGGTAAAATAAGCGTATGGAATTCAGAGAGCTACTGGAGATCGTGGGGAACGTACCCCTCTTTGAAACGGGGTTACTGCTCGCTGGCGACACCGACCCGGCCAACGTGCACCGTCAGCTCTCCCGCTGGACAGCGGCGGGCAAGCTGCACCAACTCCGCCGGGGACTCTACGCGCTGGCACCTCCCTATCAGAAAGCGGTGCCGCATCCCTTCCTGGTCGCCAACTACCTCGTCAAACCTTCCTACGTCAGCCTGCAGGCGGCGCTGGCCCACTACGGCCTGATCCCAGAGTACGCCGTGGAGGTCACCAGTGTGACAACACGCCGCCCGGCACAGGTTGAGACGCCGTTGGGCCGCTACTCTTTCCGGCACATCAAAGCGAGCCGCTTCTACGGCTACCGGCGGCTGGAGATTGGCGACGCTCAACCAGCCTTCGTCGCCCGTCCCGAGAAAGCGCTCCTCGACCAGGTTTATCTACAGCCGGGCGGGGAGTCGCTGGCGTATCTGCGCGGCTTGCGCCTGCAGAATCTGGCGCGCCTAAACCTGGACGTGCTCCAGCAGCTAGCGGTGCGGGCCGAAAGCCCCAAGTTGGAACGGGCCGCGGCCAACATCGCCGCCCTGATGGCAGAGAAAACGGAAGATAACTATGAAACCCTATCTGAAGACCCTGATTGAAGGCACCGCTTCGCCGCTCCAGGGGCGCAATCTGACGCGCGAATACTTGCAGGCGCGGATCCTGGGAACGCTGCAGCAGGCGGGCGCCATGGTCCCGTTGGCCTTTCACGGCGGCACGGCACTGCGCTTTCTCTATGCTATCCCCCGCTATTCCGAGGACCTGGATTTTGCGCTGGAGCGTGCCTCGGCAGATTACGACTTCCGTGGTTATCTGCGCACCATCCAACGCGAACTCACCGCGGAGAACTACGAGCTCAGCATCAAGCTCAACGACCGCAAGGTTGTGCACAGCGCCTTCCTCCGTTTTCCCGGTTTGCTCTATGAATTAGGGCTTTCCCCGCACCGCAGCGAGGTGCTGGCCGTCAAAGTGGAAGTGGACACCCGCCCCCCAGAAGGAGCTGCTCTAACCACCACCGTCATCCGCCGCTACGTCATGCTACACCTGCAACATCACGACCGCGCGACGCTGTTGGCGGGCAAACTGCACGCGCTCCTGCAGCGCAACTACGTCAAGGGGCGCGATCTCTACGACCTCGCCTGGTATCTCAGCGACCCCGACTGGCCGCCGCCCAACCTCATCCTACTGAACAACGCCCTGCAGCAGACGGGCTGGGTGGGCGAACACCTCACCGCGGCGAATTGGCGTGCCGTCGTGCGCGAGTACGTCGCCGGGTTGGACTGGACGCAGGTCGTCGCGGACGTCCGCCCCTTCCTGGCTCGCCGGGCCGATCTCGAGTTACTGACGCGGGAGACCCTGCTCAAGTTTTTGGACAAAAAGCAGCCCTAGCAGGCTAGTCACCGGAGGCTATTAGTATGACCTCAACACCAACGCCCGAATACCGCCAGGTCGAAGCGCCCTTCATCCGCCAGCTCCAGGCTCAGGGCTGGGACTATCTCAAGGGTGACGTCGACGTCCCCTATCTCACCGAGCGCGACTCCTTCCGCCAGGTGCTCCTCACCGAGCGGCTGCGCGCGGCGCTGCGCCCGGAGCGCCTGCTGGATATCGTCCACAATTTCACCCTCTTTGATAGTAGCGGCGGGCGGCTCAAGAAGATCGTGCCGCGCTACCAACAGTACCGCAGACCAAGTAGAGGTCCAGTCGAAAAACCAACAGAATCCTGCTTTTCGACCAAGTGTCCCACCGGTTAGAAAACAACGTTAAAACAGAGTGAATCGCGGTTTTTGAGGCTATTTCTAGCCCAATGATGACTGTAGACGCGGACTAACCGCTCGTTCTATACCCTGGCCCCGGTGTATTGAAAAGATACGTGGATTTGTTACTTTCTCAATACCAAGGGCAAGTAAATCTGGGAGGATTGCGTCGTGCGCACGACGGCCTTCCCGCCGATTACTGTTTGTTGCAACGCCGACGTGTCCAAGTCCCGGCCAACCTGATCGTTCAGCCAGGCGCCGGTCACCTCGACTGTCGCCGCCTCGTCCACACGGAAGCGCAGCCACATAATCGTTTGCTCCCCCGCTGGTAAGACAGTTGATCCTGCCAGGCTGATCCACAACTCGTCGGGGGCAGCGGCGCGGGTTGCGAAATGATAGCCCTCAGCATCCAATGTATCATCCAGCCGCGCCGACTGGTAGCTCAGACCGCTTCCATAGCGCACGACGAAGGTGCCGCCGGTCATACCAGCGCCTTCACTGACCAGGATGGGGACTTCCACTTCCTCGCCAATGCGACCTGTAACCGCGCTCGGTTCCACCGACACGCTGCCCGATTGTATTTCAGACAACGCATTTACTGACATATCATTCGGCAACGGCCATTCCTGGTACGCCGCATAGTAGAGGATCATTGCCGCATCGGCAGCATTGATCACGCCATCCCCATTCACGTCGCCAGCCGCTCGCTGCTTCGGTGTTGGTGTGATGGCGCCGACGGCGATGCGCAATGCAATTGCTGCATCGACTGAGTTCACGACGTTGTCGCCATTCAAATCGCCCATAATATACTGACTGTCCACGACCAATAGCCCATCCATCAGGGATAATGGCACCGGATCGTTCAAATTGCTTTCATCATACATCACTGTTCCCGTCAGACCATGCACAAAGTCCAGGCTGCTATCCACCGTGGCCGTGGGGTGGACGTAGAAGTCTATCCAGAAGAGCGAACCGGGCCCGTACAGCTCGTGGCAATTGCCGAAGGTCGAGATATGTACTTCCTCCTTGCTCCGTAATGCAAGTTCAAATGCATAACCCTGGGTCAGCGCTGTGCGCGTGACGCCCACGGCGGACGCGATCTGCGCATCGTACTGGACGCCGATGTCCATCGCCGCAATGCACAAGCCGTCGGCGTTCTCAATGTTAACCGGCACCGGCACGGTCATCCCCGGCGAGGCGTGAACGGTTGGGATAACCAGGCGCAGTTGTCCAAAGACGACCATCACCGCGTCGGATGGTCCGCTTTCTCGGCCTGCATCATCCACGGCGGTGGCGTGGTAAACACAAGTCGTGCCGGAAATCACGTCAGTATCCTGATAGGAGAGACCGGCAACCGGGGCTCCGGTCAGCCGGGTGAAGTCAGTTTCGTCCGATGCCCGGCGGTAGATATGGTAGCCGGTGACACCTGGCGAGGGGCTAGGCTCCCATTTCAGCAGCACGACGTCCAATCCCGTGCGAGCCACGAGGTTACGCGGTGGAGACAGGGATTCCACGACCGTGGTCACGACGTTGCTGTGCCGTTGATCCGGCTGCCCGGGGTTCACCCAGGCAGCGGTATTGGTGATGACCGTGCCACTGGACGTTCCCTCATCGACCGTGGCTTGGAAGGTAAGCTCGATAGGCTGCCCATCCGGCACGACGCCGCTCCAGTGAACGCTGTCGGTCTCGGTGACGTAGGTAGTGCCTTCGTTGGCACTGCCGGGCACGTAAGTGGTGTGCTCGGGAAGCGTGTCGGTGATCGTGAAGGTGTTTCCTGCGCCGTTCAGCGTGATGGTATAGGTGAGCACGTCGCCTGGGTTTGCCTTCTCCTCATTGACCGCTTTGGTGACAGTGCCCGTCAACTGGCAGTTTGAGCGGATGGTGACTGTGTAGCTGCCTGTGTTATCCCCCGTGCCGGTATCTCCCACGCCGAAGGTCAAATTACCGCCCGGCGCGTCAATGGGGAAGGTGTAGATATGATCGCCGCGGTAGGCTGGTACCTGCCGGTCAGGGATCAAGTTTTCGGCGTACTGCCCGTTGATCCACATTACCCAATTGTACTGAAGCGTCGAGTGCCAGGGCGTGATGGGATCGCCATTCTCGTCGGTGAAGACGTAGAAAGCATCGCTGTACTTCGCGCCAGCCGCTTGCCCCACACCAGAGACGATGAGCGTCACGTCGCCGGTGTATACGCCGGAGGTGGTGACGGCGGAATGACCGCCAGCAAAGGGGACGATCACCGTTTCCTCATCGCACACGGTCCCCGATGAAGAT
>JAYELZ010000040.1:0-23791 GCA_034717835.1 Chloroflexota bacterium | reverse complement strand
CGGGACCGGCCACATCCGTATGAGATAGAACTCTATTATGATCTGTAAGCGAGGGAGCGAGAAGGCGAGTGTGCGAAAAAGCGAACGAACAGAGAAACCAACTCTGCTGATTGGCCGATTTGCACATTTGCCATGCGCACATTTGCCATTTGCTATTTCCAGAGGAATCCCATGGGGGATACCACACCCACAATAATGAAAATGCGGCCCTCACGCCAACACCTTCAACCTTCGACTTTCGACTTTCGACTTCAGACTTATTTTCAAGAGGAGGAATTATGACTATTCGATTTGGTACCGACGGCTGGCGCGCCGTGATCAGCGACACCTTTACTTTTGAGAACCTACGGTTGGTCTCCCAAGCCATCGCCGATTACGTCTGGGAGATCAGTGCGCGTGAAAACCCTGAAGTGGTGGTGGGTTTTGATACCCGCTTCCTCTCCGACCGCTACGCGCGGGAGGTGGCTCGGGTGATGGCCGGCAATGGCATCCTCGCCCATCTAACCCGCGCAGATACCCCCACTCCGGCGGTCTCTTACGCGATTGTGGACAAGCAGACTGAAGCCGGCGTGATGATTACCGCCAGTCATAACCCGCCACGTTACAATGGACTTAAACTCAAGGCAGCTTTTGGCGGTTCCGCATTGCCGGAGCAGGCGCGGCAGGTGGAAGCCCAATTAGAGCGCAACCAACTTCAAGCGCGCGGCCCTAACTTGATGGATTATGAAAAAGCCTTGCAACTTGATTTAATTCGTCCTTTTGACCCCGCCTGGGCCTACTATCAGCATATTTCGGAGCTCTTGGACTTAGATGCGATCTCAGGCGCCGAACTACGGGTGGTCGCAGATGCTATGTATGGTTCCGGACGGGGCGCGTTCCGCGATCTGCTCAGCCGCTCACGCTGCACCCTCTACGAAATCAGAGGGGAGATGAATCCCGGTTTCGGGGGCATTCACCCGGAACCGATGGGCCATTACCTCCAAGCTCTGAGCGCGGCGATCCAGACACGCCATGCTGACGTGGGTCTGGCCACCGACGGGGACGGGGATCGCATTGGCGCGATGGATGCACGGGGCAATTTTGTGGACCCGCACCACATCTTCGCCTTGACGTTGCGCCATCTGGTGGAGAAACGAGGCTGGACCGGCGCCGTCGTCAAAACGGTCTCCACCTCCAGGATGATCAACCGCTTGGCCCAACGCTACAACTTACCCTTATACGAAACGCCGGTAGGGTTCAATCATATCGCCAACTATATGCTGACTGACGATGTGCTCATGGGCGGCGAAGAATCCGGCGGGCTTTCCGTCAAGGGTCACATCCCAGAAGGAGATGGCATCCTGATGGGGATGTTGTTGCTGGAGATTATGGCGACGGCGAAAAAGCCCTTACATGAGCTGGTGGCAGATATCCAACAGGAAGTGGGTCCGGCTAAATATGCCCGCACCGATATCCCCCTCAAACATCCCGTTCCCAAAGCCGCGATGGTAGCTCGGCTCTCCGGTGATGTGCCGGCGCGCCTGGCAGGTCAGACGGTGGTTGAAGTGAGCACCGTGGATGGCGTCAAGTACATCCTGGCCGATGATGCCTGGTTGCTGATCCGCCCTTCCGGCACCGAACCAGTGCTACGGGTTTACGCCGAAGCGCCTTCGGAAGAAGAGGTGGCGGAGTTATTAGCCTACGGCGAAGAAGTAGCCGCATAAAATCAAAATTAGAATCTATAGCACAAGTAGGCGGGCTAGCTAAATCTAATGAAAAATGTCAAAGATGTGTTTCAAGTGCATTGAGGGCTATGTGGGGCTGCATATTACGGAGATTTCCTCGCAAAAGAATACGCAACCCGCTACCGGGAACTTGAACACAATGAAACATACCCAAACATAAAAATATATTTGCCTTTCCAGGCTACAACTATAGAATATAGATATGACTGAAATAGCCATTACTACTAAGCTGACTGATATTCGCGCTCCCCTAGAGTTGGCTCAAAGATACAAGTGCGGCCTAGAAATTCAAACTTTCTCCAATACAGATATTCTAGATGGCGATTGGCAAGGTCTGGTGCATGAATACCAAACAGAGCTGAGTTCATTCGCTGGTTCGTTGGCCTGTCATGGCGCATTTTTTGACATGATGAGCGCGAGTATGGATGCACGAATAGTCGCCCTGACCAAAGAACGGTATCTACTCAACTTAAATATCGCCGAACAGTTAGGGGCCACCCGTCTGGTATTCCATACAAATTTCCTTCCTATGATTAGGACAGAAGCTTACCGACGGGCATGGCTTACCGGCCAGAGCGAATTCTGGCAAGAGCTAGGATGGCAAGCAACGGAAAAAGGCATTACGCTCTGCCTAGAAAATATGTGGGATCCAGACCCTTTTCTTCTACGCGACCTGCTGAATATAGTTAATATGACCAACGTGGCCTGCTGTTTAGACGTTAGCCATGCGTACCTATACGGACAACAATTACATGGGATAACTCAATGGTTGGAAGTATTGAGTCCATGCATTCACCACGTACATGTAAACAACACGCTAGGCGTGATCGATGAGCATCTTCTCCTAAACGCCCCCGGGGGGATAATCAATTATGCCCATTTGTTACCTCAATTGGCAGCCCTCCCGCTTAATCCTGATATTGTGATAGAAATGGACGATCTACAAGCGGCAGAGAAGAGTTTGGTCTTTTTATCACGGGTTTTACAACACCAATAATCACTTCATTAGAATAACGCAGCCACGTTCTGGCACACTTCCTCTAAAAATCCCTGATCGCATTTTGTAAATGGAGCTAGCTGGTATGAATCAATATCTAACTCCCCCACCAAAACTTGATTCCGGTCATGCAAAGGAATAACAATCTCTGATTTAACTCGGGGGCTACAAGATAAATAGTTAGCAGTCTGAGTGACATCCTGTACTATAAAAACCGCCTCGCTCTCTGCGACTTGCCCACAAACCCCTTCTCCAAAATTAATGTGGGTGTGCTCAGTGGGTGCCCCGACAAAAGGCCCCAGAACGAGCGCCTCCTCAACCACCAAATAGAAACCCACCCAATCATAATGTTCAACCTTAGAAACTAATAGTTGACAAATCGCGGTCAACCGATAATCTCGAGATTGGTCTGTAGAAACAATACTCCGAATCTCATTTAGCAAACTAGCGGCATTTTTAAGCATCCTTTTAGCGCCTCCTCATTAAATTGATCTAGCATCACTATAAAGTTCGCTAACCTCTTGTCAACCCGATTTTGCTTCAGTTACAATCTTCCAACTAAATTCCAATCTATAAGAACTCTTGCGTCGTTTCTGATACTAGTATATAATGACCATGAGGAATGGGGAGCGAGTGTAGCAACAGCATTTATTTTACCTCAAAAAGATCCAAGTAATGGCTAGATAAGTCGAAAAAAACAATCACCGCCATAAGGCAACTTTAGGTTTTATCGAAGGCGGCTCAAGAACTACTAGGTGATGCAAAAATGAGGACAAGCAAATTAAGCCCTTGGATAAACGTAATTTCTCTCTCTGCGCTAGTTATATTGCTGATTGCGCCTCATAAATTGGTTGCTCAAGAAGGCACAGAGCCCTTCAAACGCTACGAGGAAACTGGCTGCGCCGTGCAAGGGAGTTTTCTGGAATTCTTTGAGTCCAGGGGAGGACTAGAAATCTTCGGCTATCCCCTCACCGAACCGTTCTGGCAAGGAGGGATTCGGGTACAATACTTTCAAAAGGCGCGCTTTGAATCTCATCCCGATCACCCGCCGCTCTATCAAGTGCAGTTAGGATTACTGGCAGACGAGCTCAATTACCGTAACCCGGCGCGACCTCGACAACAACCAGATTCGTCAACCCGCCACTATTTCCCCGAAACTGGACATACAGTTTCGCTAGCTTTTCTCCGTTTTTTCAAAGAGCACGGAGGGATAGATATATTTGGGTATCCCCTCACCGAGATGTATTATGAAGAAGGCCGCATTGTACAGTATTTTCAACGCATGAAACTGGCCTGGTATCCAACTGATAGCAAAAGCCCGGTACATATTGAGGATTTGGGAGAACTGTATTTGCGTACACGGACAGATCACTTTCCCCCAGAATCAAATTGCAACGGACACTCCTTCTTGCATGGCGAACAGGCATCACAATTAGAAGTGGTGGTTTCAATACGCCATTCAGTTTTGGAAAAAGGCGAGGACACTCAAACAGTATCAATTTTAGTGCGTGATGGACAAGGAGAGCCATTTCCGAATGCAAAAGTGACGCTTACATTACGGAATACAGCCAAAGAAACCCTCTTTGAATTAGGTAATTTATTCACTGACGAACGTGGGTTTTTACGGTTATCCTCCATTCCAGTGCAAGGTGTAAGCGCTGGCGAAAATGTAACCGTAGAAGTGCTGGCCGCTTACGGAGGAATACAGGGAATCGGCAGCGACGTTTTCCTGGTTTGGTAAGCTCAAAACTAGGAAAATTAGCTACCGGGATGATCTACTCAGGTTATTTTAGTGAGGATCTAAAACATCGTCCTAGAGAGGCGCAGAGAACCAAGCCGTTACATAAATTCTAAACTATTTCTCCTCATCTGGCACAGTATCTACGCTCAACCCTAACCGACTCGCGAGACGCTTGAACCAAGATTGCTGAGAACCGGAGAGTTGCTCGCCTTTTTTCCGTCGGATACGCTTGACTGCTCGGCGCAATTTCTGCATCTTTACTACTTGTTGCTCTTGGTGTTCTTTTTTTTCTCCCATGGATGATCCTCCTTGAGATATTCTAAAATTAGCTCTACTAAAAAGAATGAATTTTACCGCAGAGGCGCAGAGAATGCCATTATCTCAAATTTAATCTTCAGTAAATTTATTTCTCTTCCTGTGTCCTCGTGAAGAGCTGGGTTTTTCAGAGGCGTCAAGATTGCATTGAGCGCTCATCCTCCGAGACGAACATGTAGCCTACCCCACGTACATTTTGAATGTAACGGGGACGACTAGGCTCCAGTTCAATCTTGCTGCGCAACCGCCGGATGTGAACTCTAATGATAGAGCGCGCTTCTTGAGCTTCAGCCTCATATCCCTGCGCACAACGGATTAATTCTCGCGGTGAGCGTACTTGATCTACTTTTTCTAATAGACATTCTAACAGTCGAAATTCCGTCGGGGTAAGATCAACTCGTTCTCCATCCCGGATGACCAGATGCTTTGCCCGATCAATAGTGATATCATCCACCTGTAATGTATCATCTGTCCTAACTGGCGGCAACTCAGGGAGATTTTCTTCTGTAGCGACCAGTTTTTGCATAGTATCCTGCAATTGAGCTATCAACAGCTGCTGATGTTGCTCTCGCTCAACCACTTCCAAGCCCTCGCGCAACGTGGCGATAATTTCTTTCGGGGGCACAGGTTTGAGCAGATAATGATAAGCTCCCTGGCGCAGAGCTTGAATGGTCGTTTCTATGGTTGCATAACCGGTGATCAAAATAACCAAAATCCCTGGCGCGGTCTCCTGGATGGCGCTTAACACTTGCAAGCCATCTATGCCGGGCAGCTGTAAATCCAAGACAACGGCGTTGAAGGGGCCGCCCTCAGCAATCAAGGCCAAGGTCTCCTCACCGGAAGCCGCCAGCGTGACCTGATACCCCTCCAAGCGAAGAGTCTCTCCCAATGTGATACGCTCGGCGGCTTCATCATCAACCACCAGTACATGCTCTTTATGCATCTGACCTCCTCTGCGGTGTGGTAAGCGGCAAGCGCACAATGAAAGTGGCACCTCCTTCAGCCGGACTCTCCACCTCGATTACGCCACCATGCCGCTCTATGATCCCGTAGCTGATGGCTAACCCTAGCCCGGTCCCGGTGGATTTAGTAGTGTGAAAAGGTTCAAAAAGATGTTCACGAACTTCAGGGGCGATGCCTGACCCATTATCGCGGAAAGCTATCACAATCTGACCGCGTTCCTCATGATAAGCAGACCCGATACGTAGCTCCCCACCCTGTCCCATAGCCTCAACAGCGTTGATGATGATGTTGAGATAGACTTGGGTCAATTGATTGTTAGACCCCACTATTGAGGGCAACCCCGGAGCTAGCCGCGTGAGCGTCTCGATATGCGCCTGCTTCAAGCGTTTGCTCGTCATAGCTAGCGCGGCCTCTACTGCGGCATTGGGAGAGAGCGCCTGAAGGGTACTGGAGGCCGGTCGATAAAAATCCAACATCCGGCGCACAATGTGAACTAACCGCTCAACCTCCCCTTGCGCCATATCTAGATATCGTTGCCGTCCAGCAGCATCCATGTGGGGATGACCAGCCAAATGCAGGCTGTTTTGAATAGCTTGCAAGGGATTATTGATCTCGTGAGCGATGGAGGCTGTCAAACGTCCTACTGCGGCCATCTTTTCCGCCTGCAAGAGCTGACTTTGAGAGCGCTCCAAAGCTTCCGTAAAGGCCGCCAGTTCTCCATAGAGCTGTGCATTTTCCACCGCGATGGAGACGGTCGCGGCCATCCGCTCAAATAGCGGCAAATTATCGCGGCTTAAAGTGTGATCCTTCCCCAACACAATCAGTAACCCCACCGGGGCATCATGGGCGGTGAGCGGGATGTAAAGTTGATCCAGAGGACCAATACCTAACAGGTAGAACCAGAAGTCATTGGTAACCGCGGAACTAAGAATTGCCCGTCTCTCTGTTATAGATTGACTTTCGCGCCCATTAGCTGGGGGGATCACACGTCCCTCCAACCACGTCCCGGCGGGATTTTTAGCGGTACGAATAATCCAATCAGTGGATTCCTCATCTTCCAGCACAATCAAGAAAGCTTCCGCAGCTATGAAGCGTTCCAACCCCTCTAACGCGGAGATCAACACATCATCCAGTTCTAAACTAGTAGAAATCATGCGATTGATCTCGTTGAGCGCGGCCATCTCCTGATTGCGCCGGCGTAACATCCTCTCTGTGCGTCGAATGCGCAGCACTACATTCAACCGCGCCAAAAGCTCTTGCGGATCAAATGGTTTGGTGATGTAATCCTCAGCGCCCAGCTGTAACCCCCGCGCTTTATCCTGCACTGCATTGACCCCAGTAACCAGAATAACCGGTATCTGTTTTAAGAGCGGTTCGCTCTTCAACTCTTGCAGAATGTGAAAACCGTCAAAGCGTGGTAGTTTGACATCTAGCAAGACCACATCCACCGCTTGAGCCTCTGTCGTTGCTTGGCGAAGTTGGGCTAAGCCATGCTCACCATCTGGGGCAGTTAGCACAGTACAGGGGAAGGTTTGCAGAATTTCCTGCACCATCTCCAACATGATGGGGTCATCATCAATAATTAGAATTTGTGGTTTTTCCATAGTTTGGACGCTAGCTAAAACTATACCCAACAAAGTATACTTGGTTTTATGAAAATTGCGAAATCCAATGTTAAAAAATAACAACTCGAAGAATCTTGCGCGAGCTTCAGGGATAACCGTTCACTTACCTCCTACCCATAAGTTTCGCGATTTGCAAAGAAAAGCATTACGAATAGACTTGAACCGTATGATACTTGTCAGGGTATAAGTAAGTGTGTATAATAGATTCTCGTTTAGTTACTTTATTGGCGGCGGGGATATAGAAGTGAGGGCAGTCAAAGGATCTACAGAACTAGGCTGAGAAACCCGACTACGTCATGCACTCAACCCGCGAGTACAGAAATTTTCAACTCAGCAGCAATGTTCCTCACTACCTTCCCAGTTTCTCTCTTGAGAGGATAATCTCTTCCCAAAGGGGACCATACATTCATTTTACAGTAACAACTAAAGGAGGTGATGGCTATTGGCTAAAGCAAATTAGGATAGGCAATTTGGTAAGTTAAAATATCAAACTAATATCTTGGAGGAGAAATATGTGGAGTAAAAAATGGTTAGTGCTGGTAGCCCTGCTTGTGGTAGCCAGTGTGTTGATCTCAGCCTGTGAGCCTAAAGTGGTGACGGTTGAGACGATTGTTGAGAAAGAAGTAGAGGTTGAGAAAGAGGTTGTTGTGACCGCTACCCCCGAAGCCGCAGCCGAAGAACCCACTGGCGGTGAAGTGGGTGTGTACCGTATCGGTATCTACGAAGACCCCAAGACCCTCAACTACTGGAACTATTTGGGGCCCGGCAGCTCTGTCTGGACTGCCTACGTGATTGATGGCTATGCCGCCAGTCTCTTTGGGCTTTCCGATCAGCGGTTTGATTTTGTGCCGTCCCTGGCGAAAGAACTCGTACAACCAGAAAAAGATGGTGACACCTGGGTCTATACCGTCCCGATGGTGGAGAACGCTACTTGGAGCGATGGCGAGGCCATTGATGCCTATGATGTCGTCTTCACCCACAACGCTTGCAAAGACCTAAAGTTAACCCAAAACTGGCCGTCCTCCTGCCGCCCCAACGGGGTAGAGGGCATTGAGGCCGAAGTGATTGATGACAACACGGTCCAATACACCTTCCCGGTTGAGCCTAGTTTAGCGACCTGGAACGCGGGCATCGCTCTGGCCCCGATTCTGCCGGAACACTTCTGGAAAGGTGAAGTTGAAGAGGCGTATAGCTTTGTGGATGGCGTCACCATGCCTGAAGCCGAGCGCCCTGAAGATTGCGAGGCCGAAGACCTCGATGCTGACGGGAAAGCTGCTTGTGATGCGTGGGCCGTCTACGACGAAGCGTTCGAGAACGCGCGCAAGACGCTCTACGAGGCAGATCCAACCGGGTCCCCCGCTTATGGTGGGTACATCACGGATAAATTTGAGCCGGGCGCTTTCGTACAGCGCACGAAGAATGATAACTATTTCTTCAAAGGTGCCACGTTCAGTGAGTACGATGACGGCACTTGGATGGTGGAGTTCCCCGACGGTGAAACCATGCAACTCTTTGGCGAGGCAAGTGGCGAAAAGACGTTAGAATACGTCTCTGGCCCCTACTCTCCCAATGTCCTCTTCTCAATTTACGGGTCGCAGGATGCCGCCTTCTTAGCCATGCAGAACGGTGAGGTGGACTATGTAATTACCCCCACCGGCGTTTCCCGTGGGTTGCGCGAAAAAGCGCAGACCAGCGGCGATATCAAGACCTACGTCAACGCTGACTACGGCATGTACTACGTAGCCTTCAATATGCGCAAAGCTCCCATGGACGATTTCGCGTTCCGTCAGGCGATTGACATCATCACAGACAAAGAATTCGTGGTGAACAAGGTCTTGCAAGGTACCGTCTTCCCCATGTACTCGACCATGCCCCCCGGCAATGGCTACTGGCACAACCCCGACGTCCCCACCCCCTACAAAGATTTCACCCGTGCGGAACGTGTCGCTGAGGCCATCAAGGTCCTCAAAGACGCCGGTTGGAACTGGACGCAGGAACCTGAGTGGAGTGATGATCAACAAGATGTGATCCCCGGTGAGGGGCTGACCATGCCCAACGGCGCACCGATGCCCGAAATCACCATCCTGGGGCCTGGCCCCGCTTACGACCCCCTCCGCGCTACCTTTAACCAATGGATCTCTGAGTGGGCGCGTGATTTGGGCATGCCGGTTAAATCGGAATTGACCGGCTTCAACAACATGCTAGATCCAGTTTTCGTCAGCGCCGACTTCGATATGTACATCTTGGGTTGGAGCCTCGGCAACGTGGCCTTCCCCGATTACTTCGAATCCTTCTGGCACAGCCGTCACGATACCGCCACCACCGGCGACTTCAACACCCCCGGCTTAATAAACGACGAGTATGATGCGCTGATCGACGAGTTCATGAGCACCACGGACTTGGAAGTAGCCCGCGAGAAGATCTACGAGGCGCAGGTGATGCTGGCGGAACAGCGCCCCTATATCCCCCTCTTCTACAAACAGGTCTACGACTTGGCACGCAGCAACGTGCAGTTCCCCTATACCGAGGTCTTGGGTGGGATAGCGAATGCGAACGCTATGCAGACGGATACCATCCCCTTGGCACAGTAACAATAGCTGCAGCATTTTTCAACCAGGAGCGGGTGGTTCGTCCGCCCGCTCCTGAGCTAGGATTGTGAACTCCCTCAGACCGTATCTTCTCAATTAATAGGGCCGACAGTTAGTATGCTCAACCTGGAGGCAGCAAGAACCTGGAGAAAAATAAAAGTTCGGTGCCCTCCGTATCTCTGTAGTGAAAGTTGCCCCAAGATATTGAGCTGCTACCTCAGACCCAGGTTAGAAATTCCACGTCAAAAAGTGGGGTTTATGGTACCGCAGCAAAATACTAAGAGGAGTAATTAATATGTGGAAATTCTTAGGCAAACGTTTGTTACAGATGTTTTTTACCCTACTTCTGTTTCAAGCTGTTACTTACTTTTTGATTGATGCGCAACCCGGCGATATTGCCGACTTACTCTCTCATGATCCCAGCATTCCCCCCGGGGAACGCGACCGTTTGCGCGCCGAGTTGGGATTGGATCGCCCTCCTCTAGAACGATTTGTAAAGTACATTGGCAACTTTTACACGGGCAATCTAGGCGTTTCATTCAACGAATATCCCCGTCAGGTGACGGACATCATCAAAGAGCGGTTGCCACGTACCCTGGTCTTGTTCTTCACCGCCTCTATCATCTCTTTTTGGGCCGGTTTTATAAGTGGCAAGATATTAGCTTGGCGACGGGGAACCTTTATCGAGTACGCCGCAACCATTGCGGGGGTGACACTCTATACCGTCTTCACGCCCTGGTTCGCCTTGATGATGATCTGGCTCTTTTCGGTTAAATTAGGGTGGTTGCCGGCCGGTAAATTCTTGAATCCCGAAGTTTGGATTACCGCTCCTGTTTCAGCCAACGCAGTTTTTGGGCGCTTGATAGGCACGGGATTTGTCGGGTTAACGGTAATGTTAGGCGGCTTTATCATCTCCAATCAAGTATCTCGTAAAATGCGCACGCCGCTGCGTGTGGCCAGCATCATCGTGCCCTTAAGTGCGGCCTTACTCTACTGGTCATTGAGTGGTTTAGGCATCTGGGGCGGGGATATGCTCAAACACCTCGTCCTCCCCGTAATGACGGTAACTTTGATCGCGTATGGGGGCAACATGTTGCTGACCCGTACCAGTATGCTGGAGACGCTACGTGAGGATTATATCCTGACGGCGCGGGCCAAGGGGTTGCCCGATAAGGTGGTGCGCGATAGACATGCCGCGCGCAATGCCCTCCTCCCGGTCTGGACCGGGTTGGTCTTCAGCATTGGACGCTCCATCAGTGGCGGCATCATCACCGAGACCATCTTCTCCTGGCCGGGGCTAGGTTTGACATTACTAAATGCTTCCCTGGTGGCTGATATACCGGTGGCCATGGGCGCGTTGACCGTAATTGCCATCCTGACACTGGTGAGTCACTTGGTGGCTGATATCGGCTACGCATTTTTAGACCCTCGCATTCGTTATTAAAGGAGTAGATTATGACAATGCCAACTAACGGCCTTACAGTTTCAACCGCTACCCGTATTCCGCTCTGGAAGATACGTCTGAAGCTCGCTTGGCGTGCTACCAAAACCAGTTGGGCCACCTTCGCCGAAAGTCCCATTGGCTTAATTGGCCTGGGCGTAATTATCTTCTTTGGCTTATTTGCCCTAGCACATCCCATCTTGATGCACACAGTCTGGGATTCCTCAACTTACGATCCGCAAATGGGTTATGATATGGAGATCGCCTTCCATCCGGCTAACCCCTCGGCGCGACATTTGCTGGGCACCGACCCCCTGGGACGTGACATTCTCAGCCAGTTGATGTACAGCACGCGCTACGAGTTCGTGTTGGGCATTCTTTCCGCGGTGGTGACGGTAGTGATCGCTACCACCATCGGCGCAGCCGCCGCTTACTACGGGGGCTTGATCGACGCGGTATTGATGCGGCTGGCTGACTTGGTGATCATGGTGCCCTTTTTGCCTATCCTGATTGTACTCAGCAGCCTCACCGAGGTCGGCATGTTCGAGCTGGCTCTCTTAATTGGGGTGCTTTCGGGATTTGGTGGCAATACCATCGTCATCAAATCGCAAGCCCTCTCGGTCAAGGTGAAGCCATTCATTGAAGCGGCGCGCATTGCTGGCGGCAGTGACTTTCACATCATCTTCACCCATCTCATCCCGAACCTGCTCCCCATCGCCCTCCTCTACATGATGTTTGTAGTAACTAGCGCCATCTTCTCAGAGGCAGTCCTCTCATACTTTGGGCTGACAACCATCAGGATGAGTTGGGGCATTATGATCAATACCGCACAAACGCAAGGTTACTTGTTGCGCTTTGATACCTGGTACTTATTGATTCCGGCTAGTCTGGCGATTACCCTACTCTGTGCAGCCTTCTATCTGGTCGGCCGGGCGTTAGATGAGGTGGTGAACCCCCGATTGCGCAGTCGGTAGCTGCTAAGTCCAACTGATTGAATGAGGAGCAAGGATATTATGACTGATAATGTACTGGAAGTAAAAAACCTCACCATGCACTACATGACCCGTAAAGGGCCAGTCTCTGCGGTGAATAATGTAAATTTCTCGGTAGCGCGCGGCGAGTCGCTGGGCTTGGTAGGAGAATCGGGTTGCGGCAAAACATCTATCGCGCTCTCGTTGCTCAAGTTATTACCGGATAATGCAGATATCAAGCAAGGGCAGATCTTGATCAATTCTAAGGACATTGTGCCGCTGAATTATGCCGAAATCTGCAAATTACGTTGGAAGCAAATTTCGATGGTCTTCCAAGCCGCGATGAACGCGCTCAACCCCGTCTATACGGTTGAGGATCAGATCCTAGAAGCGATGCAAGAACATCTGCCGCATCTAAGCGAGGCCGAGATGGATCGGCGCGTAGATGAGCTCTTCAAGCTGGTCGGCTTAGACCCCAAGTTCAAGGACCAATACCCACACCAGTACAGCGGTGGGATGCGCCAGCGAGCGGTGATCGCGATGGCCCTCTCTTGTGAGCCAGATATTATCGTCGCCGATGAACCAACTACCGCCCTGGACGTGATTGTCCAGGATGCACTCCTAAAACGCATCCGCAAGATTCAAGAGAAGCTCAACATGGCCATGATCTACATTTCTCACGATATAGCCGTCATCGCAGAAGTCAGCGATCGCATGGGCGTGATGTACGCTGGCAATTTGATAGAAATGGCTTCCACCGAGGCGATCTTCCATCATCCCATCCACCCTTACACAATGGGACTCATGTCAGCTTTCCCCAGCATCGTCGGAGACAAGACCGAGTTGACGACCCTGCCCGGTGAACCTCCAGATCTGCTCAATCCGCCCACCGGCTGCCGCTATCATCCGCGTTGCCCGTATGCTACCGCCATTTGTAGCCAAGAGATGCCCGAATATAGAGAACATGAAGCTCAGCATTTCGCTGCTTGCTGGCACCCGAGAGGAGAAGTCTGATGGAAAATCAAGATATTTTAGTAAACATCCAAGACCTTTCGAAGTTATTCCCCGTGGGGGGCGGCATTTTCAAGCGCAGTGATGTTTTTGTACATGCTGTCAGTGGATTCAATTTACAGATCAAGCGCGGTGAAAGTGTCGGACTGGTAGGCGAATCCGGCTGTGGAAAATCGACCACCGGTAAGCTCTTGACCCGCTTAATCAATCCCACGGAAGGCAAAATCGAGATAGCCAGCGCGCAAGGCGTGATCGATATCGCCTCATTGCGAGGGAAGAAGCTCAAGACCTTCCGCCGCAACGTACAGATGATCTTCCAGGACCCCTACGAATCCATGAACCCGCGTTTGACCATCTACGACACGGTAGCTGAGCCATTGAATGTCCAGGGAATCGGAACAATTGTTGAACGCGAGACGCGCGTCTCCGAGCTATTGGAGACCGTGGGACTGACACCGGCCACGAGTTTCCTCTTCCGCTATCCCCACGAACTCTCCGGAGGCCAACGGCAGCGCGTGGCAATTGCCCGCGCGCTGATTGTCTCCCCACTCTTCGTGGTCGCCGATGAACCCACCTCAATGTTGGATGTCTCGGTGCGGACAGGAGTGATGCACCTGATGCAGGATCTAGCCACCAACTTGAACGTCACCTATCTGTATATCACCCACGACCTAGCGGTGGCCCGGTACATGTGTGATCGCATCGCCGTGATGTATCTGGGCAAATTAGTGGAACTGGCAGAGACGGAAGAGCTGCTGCACCACGCACTACACCCCTATACCCAGGCTCTCTTATCTGCCGTGCCGGTACCCGATCCAACTCACTCCCGCAAAGCAGTGCAAATTAAGGGCGGCATCAGTAAACCCGTGAATCCCAAACCCCGCTGTCGCTTCTACGACCGCTGTCTCCTGGCCGATAATTCCTGCCGCGATAGCCCGCATCCCGAATTGGAAGATAAAGGGAACAATCACTTTGTAGCTTGTCACAAGGTTTAAATATGAGCCAGACGATTTGACCTCTGGCCTGAAACATCCACGCCTATTGAGTTAGTTAGGCGTGGGTGTTTGTAGCTTTAGGGGATCAGTGCAACCACCATGAAAATCAATCTTTTAGACTGGCGTTGGATCTTATTGATTACCGTACTACCCCTGCTGGCAGGGCTGCTCTTTATAAGCGGCGTACACTGGCACGGTTTAGTACGCTACGATGAAAAATACTTCACTCCCCAATATCAGGAAAAATATGCTGCCCCAGGCATGGTGGCCCGCGCTCTGGAGACAGCCTTGCAAGAGGCTGACGCAGAGTTGCTCGCGGAACTACAAGGTCGCTCCTCTCCCGGCCACTTCCAGACCGGCCCCAGCATGATTTTTATCATGCTCTGGGAACAAAACAACCCCTATTTCACCTACCTCTACTTCAATATGGATGATTACCGGCGGTATCCATACTATATAGAGCCAGTAAAAGGGCGCTGGGTAGTTAGCACCGCCGATCCGTACTACTACTTACGCTCCGGCGAATGGCTCAAATTTTCCATCCCCGTGGCGATTGTCTGGTGGCTCTTAGAAACGGTAACGCTCTTGGGACTCTGGGTCTATCGCCTCTCGGCGCGCATGAAAGAAGCACAAGGTCGTTAGGAAAAACGGCCCGCCGTGGTTATCCCCCCCAATGGAACTTGTCGCCTCCTTCTTCCGCGTTAGAATGGGGAACAATAGTCAGAGAAAGAGAGGCAAAGATGACAGACAAGCAAGGCCAAACCGCCATCCAGCTAACTGTACACGGTGGCGTGCAAGGAGTAGGCTTTCGGTATTTCACCAGTATGAACGCCAGCCGGCTCGGAGTGGTAGGTTGGGTACGCAATGCATACGATGGCACCGTCGAGATTCGGGCGGAAGGGACACCGGTCAAACTCAAACGATTGATTAACCAGGTGCGACAAGGCCCCGGTCATGCCACGGTGACTGAAGTGGAGATAGCTTGGCAGCCCCGCACCGGTAAATTTCACACCTTCGACATCAGGTACTAAAACATGCGCAAAAATCCCCAAACCATCGCTTGGCTAGTTATGACGCTCTCCTTTACCGCCTGCGTGGTCTTAGCTATTGGAATTCCTTACGGCACTCACTGGCTCATCTTCAATGCCACGCACTCGCTCAAGGTGCAATTAGAACCCCGCGAGGGCATCGTTACCTTTCAATCAAAGGGACATGGGCCGCTGGAAGTAATCACCTCGCCGGAGGAAGTCTTATCCAATAGCAAAATTATACTCTCTACCGACGACGCCGAGGCTCTCCTACTTTTTTACCGCGAGACAGAACTGGATACCCCGGTCAGCACTTTGCAGCTCTATGGGGAGACCAATGTTACTTTTAGCGCCGCACGCACCCCCTACTTTGAACGCAGTACACTTCCCCATCGCATCGCGCTCCAGGTAAACGCCAGCGAAAAACTGCGCGTCTCCGTCGGCGGTAACGGGCGAGCCGCGGTACTCCAAATCGAGACGCCACAGGGAAGTTTGGAATTGGCCGAAGGCTCCTACACGCTGGTGGTAGATGCGCAGCGCACGGAGATCATCGTGAGCAAAGGCCGCGCTCGTGTTCCCGACCCGCAACAGGCCAACAACACTGTCATCCTCACCGACTCTCAATTCACCGAACTGACCGCCGCAGGACGGGGCAAAGTGCTTTCCAGTCAGAGCCGCGATGTGCTCCGCAATGGGGACTTCAGCGCGGAGCTGGACCCATATTGGCTTCCTTTCACCCACCGCAAGCAATACAGCGCCGAGAGCGACGGCAGCATCTGGCGCACAAATGATGAACGGCAGAGTATCGTCTTCGAACGCGCGGGAGTCGGCCATATCGAAGTAGGGATTAACCAACAGACAAACCAAAACATCGAAGGAGCACAAGCCTTACGCCTCAGCGCCCGCCTCAAGGTCTCGGAGCAAGAGATCCCGGTCTGCGGCGTGGCCGGCACCGAGTGTCCCCTTATGTTACGCCTCTCCTACCTTGACATCAATGGGGGAGAACATGAATGGCTACAAGGATTCTACGCGCTGGAAGGGGATGGTTACTCCGACACCTGTACCATCTGCGAAGGTAGCCCGCAACACATCCCCGTACCACAAGAGGCCTGGTACCCTTACACCTCCCCCAACCTCTTACCGTTGTTACGGGAGCGCGGCACAGAACCCGCGACTGTTCTGGATATCGAGATCTATGCCTCTGGACACTCTTTCGTCTCCATGATTGACGAAATTGCCCTGCTGGTGGAAGAATAAAAAAAGATAACGCCATTTAGCGTTTTAGCGTCAAACGAGCTTATTTCAGCGAATGGAATTTTTGGTAAAATGCAGATGACAACTAAAGAAAAATATTATCCCGTAGGGAAATTGCCACCAGAGGATTTATTCGCGCTGCTTGGAGCGCTGCCGGTAAAAGATCCCCGCGTAATTTTAGGACCGGGAATCGGGCATGATGCCGCCGTGATCGAGTTCGGCGAGCGATTGCTAGTCACTAAATCCGACCCGATCACTTTTGCTACTGATGAGATCGGCTGGTACGCAGTCCACGTCAACGCTAACGACATCGCTTGCCTGGGAGCCACGCCGCGCTGGTTCGTCGCCACGCTCTTGCTGCCGGAGGGGAAAACCACTCCCGCACTGGTAACAGAAATCTTCCAGCAGAGCCAAGCCGCCTGCGCCGAGCTCGGCGTGACGTTGGTCGGTGGACATACGGAGATCACCCACGATCTAAACCGCCCGATCATGGTGGGCACGATGTTCGGTGAGGTCTCCCCGCAACAGCTGGTACGCTCCGATGGCGCCCGGCCCGGCGACAAAATCCTGCTCACCAAGGGGATTGCCGTGGAAGGTTGTGCGTTATTGGCCCGCGAGCGCGGGGAGCAGCTGCAAAACGACTACGGCTTACCAGCAGAGCTACTCACGCGCGCGGCACAATTCCTCCACGAGCCAGGGATTAGCGTGGTGTGCGATGCCGCCATCGCCACCGCCAGCGGCGACGTCCACGCCATGCACGATCCCACCGAGGGCGGTGTCGCCACCGGGCTACATGAGTTGACCACAGCCGCCGGTGTCGGCGCGGTGATCGACGAGCAATCCTTACCGCTCTTCCCAGAGACGCAGGCACTCTGTCCCCCACTCGGAATAGACCCGTTAGGGCTAATCGCTTCGGGCGCCTTGTTGGCCGCCGTCGCCCCACAGGATGCCGCGCAGATCATCGCCGCGCTGCGCACCAACGGCATCGCCGCCCAGATCATCGGCTCCATCCGCGCGGAGCCGGGGGTCTACTTGCGCGGGCCGGCGGGAGAGCGACCCTTGCCTCAATTCCCCCGTGATGAAATTTCCCGGCTCTTTGAGGCCTAACTGGGTCTGGCGGTTAAAACCGCGCCTGCGGGTGCAAAGTCACCCTACGGCGACTAAATGTCAGTCCACGCAGGTGGACTTAGCAATGGTAGTCGCGACTTCAGTCGCCAGGCGCAAGTTATTAACGCTTATTGACGGAGTACTAGCCCCATGACTCAACCTACCTTAGAGATTCCACCCGACCGCGAAGGCCAAAAAAGCAGCTTCCTGCACCGGCTCTTCATTCTCACCGGCCTATTGAGCCGCCTATCACCGGCGCAACTGCTCCCTGCCTGGCTCGCCCTGGTTGCTATCTCCTGCTGGCCCTGGCACGCGCACCGAGTAACGGCAGCCATCCTCAGCGCACTTTTTCTCCTGGTTGATGGAGGCATGTTGGCTTTACTCCCCATCGCGGGCCGTTCGTGGGGACCGGTAACACCCTCTCTCTTAGGATTGACCACCGTGCGGCTACTGCTCTCCTGGCTGCTAGCATGGCTGGTGCCCGGACAGAGCGGGTTGCTGCTCTGGGGCGTTTTGAACGCGGCCTTGGCCCTTATGGCAGGTTACGCTACCTGGTGGGAACCGTTCCAGCTCCAAGTCACAGAGCGGAAACTCTCCCTTGGACTCACCACAAAACCAGAAGACCGCCCTTTACGACTGCTGCACATCTCCGATCTACACTTCGAGGGGCATTCGCCCCGCGAAACCGCCTTGTTGAAAGCGGTGGAGACACTCGCCCCCGACCTCATCGTCCTGACCGGCGATTACCTGAACCTCTCCTCAGTCTACGATCCAGCCAGTCAAACTGCCACACGGGGACTGCTAAGCCACTTAAAGGCACCGCTAGGAACCTACGCCATCAACGGTAGCCCCGCAGTGGACGTGCCCACCATCATCCCACGCATCTTCGCCGGCCTAACCATCCACTGGCTCGCCAACCAGATCGCCACCATTGAATGGTTAGGCCGCACCCTCTGGCTTATCGGCCTGGATTGCACGCTCTCCGGGGAAGCAGACCGCCGGCGACTCCAAGAGCTACGACAAACAGTTCCCACCGCAGCGCCGGTGCTCTTGCTCTATCACACACCCGACCTGATGCCCGATGCAGCCGCTCTGGACATTGATCTCTACTTAGCCGGACACACACACGGCGGGCAGCTACGGCTACCACTCTATGGCGCGCTCTTCACTAGTTCCCGTTGGGGTAAACGCTACGAAATGGGGATTTATCGCGAAGCCAATACCACCCTCTACGTCAGCCGGGGGCTGGGGATGGAAGGCTTGGGAGCGCCGCGCGCACGTTTCCTCGCACCGCCGGAAATCATCTTGTGGGAACTTAGCTGATGACCCGGCCGGAGGCGTATTGACCGAACTGCTTACGCATGGTAGCATATACGGGAGCCTGAGTTGTCCAGGTGATCGCGGGCTGCCAGCCAGCTCGAGGAAAGTCCGGACTCCAGAGGGAACGACGCCGGGTAACACCCGGACGCACAAGCGTGGACAGGGCCACAGAGACAAACCGCTCTCGACTTATGGTCAAGAGTAAGGGTGAAAAGGTGGTGTAAGAGACCACCGGCAGCGCGAGTAATCGTGCTGTCAGGCAACCCCCGCCGGGAGCAAGGTCAAGCAGAAGGGAACAGCTGGGGCATATCCCGTGCCCTCTTCATCAAGAAGCAACCTTCGGGTAGACTGCTAGAGGCACTAGGTAACTAGTGCCGTAGATAGATGATCACCACCTCTCACGAGGAACAGGATCCGGCTTATCGGCCTTCTCAGGCTCGTGCGGCGACACAGCTAGTAGCGCTAGCTTCGTCAATCGACATGTTTGCCAAAACACCATTGTATGGTATATTTCTGGTTCAGGCCTAGACTGGCCTTGCCGCTCCTGACAAAAAGGATCAGGGGCAAACCCATGGATAAGGAGGAAAATCCGTCTTGGTTAAGCGAAACTATGAGTTAATGTTTATTGTCACCCCGGAGTTGGATGATGAAGGTAACGTAGCGCTTCTGCAACGTGTACAGGATTATCTTGAAGAAGCAGGTGGAGCCATCATCAAAAGAGATGACTGGGGCGTGCGTCGATTGGCATATTCCATCAAGAAACAACGGGAAGGCCATTACTATCTATTGCAATTCACCGCAGATTCCAGCAAGGTAAAAGCTTTTGAACGCCGAATCTTGTTGACCAATAGCATTCTGCGAGAGATAGTTATTCAATTAGACGACGTTCCCAGCGGAGAGCAAGGAGAAGCATTGTGAGCAAGTATCAGAAATATTCACGTCATGATCAGAAGTGCTATTTTTGTGTGGAAGATGCTGAAATCAACTATAAAGATGTAGACACGTTGCGCCGTTACATCACCGCGCGTGGTAAAATTCGCCCTCGACATCGCACCGGTGTCTGCGCGAAACATCAACGGTTGGTCGCGAAAGCTGTCAAACGTGCGCGACACATGGCCTTACTCCCCTTCGTCGCAGAAATTCAACACATTTAAAGATAGCAAAAAATCAAAAGGGCATAGGGGCATTCCTATGCCCTTTGTCATAGCTAAGAGGAGCGCCAACAGATAATGGCAGATCAAAAACAACATACCCGCAGACAACACGTTTTGCATCAGAAAGATCAAAACCTACAACGGTTGATCGCCTGGATCGCCGCCGGGATTGGGGCATTGTTACTGGGAGTCCTGGCCTACGGGCTTCTGGCAGAGTATCTAATCAAGCCCCAACAAGCAGTCGCCACCATCGGCGAAGGCAAAATTACCGTGGATGAATACCAAGATCGCGTGCGCTACGAGCGTATCATGCTGCGCAGCCAAATCGCCCAATACCAGAATTACCTCTCGCAAATCGACGCCTCTGACCCCACCATGCAATCCATCGTCCAACAGCTACAATCGCAACAAGCCCAGATGGAACAACAGCTCACCCCCGCACTGGCGCCACTCTTTGGCGGCAACGTCTTGGACAAGATGGTTGAAGAGCAATTGATCCGTCAGGCAGCGGCAAAGCAAGGAATAGAGGCCAGCGCAGAGGATGTGGAGCTACAAATCGAGCAAATGATGGGCTATGATCGCGAAGCCACGCAAGAGATCACTAGCACCGAGGAGCTAACCGACACCGCAAAACCGATGACCGCAGCGGAATATCACGAAAACTACACTGCCTTCGTCGCCAATTTCCTAGGAACCAGCGGATTGAGTGAGGAAAGCTTCCGCCAGCTGTTGGCCATCAATATACTAAAGCCGCAGGTGGTGGAAGGCTTAGCTCAAGATATGGTTACTGTGGCCGAGCAAACTAAGATCAACTATATATCCACAAAAATTGGGGCAGAAGCAGCGGTATTAGAAGGACGTCTCTCCGCAGGCGAAACGGATATAGCCGCTCTCACAGAGGAACTCAACGGTAACGAAAACCCTGATAATGGAGGCGGTTCATTGCCCTGGTATCCACTAGGGTATATTGAGCAATTCTTAGGCGCAGAAGTTGAATCGGCCGCCTTCGACACACCAGTAGGTGAAATTTCCGCACCGGTACAGGGACAAGACGAATCCTATTACATCATTTACGTGGAAGATCGCGAAGAGCGTCCCTTGAGCGAGACGTTATTGCAGCAAGAGCAACTCAATAGCTACAATGAATGGTTGACCTCGGAGATATCTGCCCAAGTGGAGAAACTGGATTGGCAGGAAGTCACTCCAGATCAGCCGTAGACAACCATCTCACCATAGGACACCGAAGCACTGATTCTTTTCACGTGCATAGGGCGTTCACACTCAATTAGATTGTGTTTCAAAAATAAAGCCGGGCATCCGTAATTGGATACTCGGCTTTTTGGTTAAGGGTTACTAACCAGAAGTGCGTCTTCTAGCAAAGATAACTTTGGGAATCTTGGCTATCTCCACCAAGAGAGCATCCAGGGCTGACAAATCTGCTACCTGCAACGTAATATCCAACAACAAGATACTATTGCGATCTATCCGCCCTTTTTTCATCGCGTAGAGAGTGGCCCACTCATCCTCATCTATAACCTCCGAGATGCTCCGCATGGTGTTAGCGTAGGCCTTGACCACAATCTGCGCCATCAACAGCTCCTCGCTCTCTCCCCAGCTCACTTCCAACATGCGTTCCGGCTCTTGGGATAGCAGCCGCCGGGCATTATGACAATCGCGCCGGTGGATAGTCACCCCTCTGCCACGGGTAACATAGCCAATAATTTGATCTCCGGGGAGAGGATTGCAACAGCCGGCGATTTGGGTCAGTAGATCCCCCTTGCTCTGAAGGCTATTGATATTCACCCTGGTCGTCGTCTTAGCTAGTTCTGGCCTTGCTGGAACTAGATCTTCTGGTTCCTCCGGTTCTGCATGAGGAAGAGCTGCTAATAACTCACGCACACGGTTTTCAATCCGGGCGCTCGTCACATCACCCATCCCCACCGCATTGAAGAAATTCTCTGGCAGTTGATAATGTTTGGTAAAGAGCGCGGCCACCTCCCCTAGAGTCAGCTGCACTACGTTCAACTGCTTCAAAATCCGCTCCACCAGTAATCGCCCCTGGGCAATGTTCTCTTCGCGTCCCTGTTTACGGAACCATTGCCTGATCTTCTGGCGAGTACGTGCAACGCCCACAAAACCTAACTTCTCATTGAGCCAATCGCGGCTGGGACCGCCTTTGCGTCCAGTAATGATTTCTACCTCATCCCCCATTTGGAGAACGTAATCCAGTGGAGTCCAAACGCCGTTCACCTTAGCACCCCGACAGTTGTCTCCCACCTCCGTATGCACACGGTAAGCAAAATCAATCGGCGTAGCCCCGTAAGGGAATTCAAAGAGATTGCCCATCGGTGTAGCCACGTAGACCACTTGTGGAACGCTATCCGGTGCAGGCCCTTCAGCCTCTGCCCCGCGCCGCATACGATCCGCTTGAGCCGCTTCATCCTCGTCCAGATTAGTTTCCTTATAACGCCAATGGGCTGCGCGGCCATACTCGGCTATGCGGTGCATCTCGTGCGTCCGAATCTGGACTTCTAGCGGGTTGCCGTCCTCTCCCCGCACCGCCGTATGCAGGCTCTGATAGCCATTAGGTTTCTGGTTAACAATATAATTATCATACTCACCGGGAATCGGTTCCCAACGCCGATGTACGATCGCCAGAGTCTGATAACATTGCAATTCCGTATCTACGACCACTCGCAAACCCTCTCTATCGTAGATTTGATCGAAAGGTACATCTTTACGTTGCATTTTGCGATAGATACTGTAAATATGTTTGGGGCGTCCCTTGATATCAGGCTTGGCAATACCTTCCTGCGCCAGCTCCTCGCGCAGGAGCGACTGATGTTGCGCCACCCGCGCTTCGCGCTCTTCTTTGCGAGCGTCCAACATCTCAGCCAATTTCTGATAGATATCCGGTTGCAGATATCGAAAGGAGAGGTCTTCTAGATCGGATTTGAGGCGCCAGATTCCCAGACGATTAGCCAATGGAGCGAAGACCTCCATCGTCTCGTGGGCCACATAACGACGTTCAGCCGAGGAGAAATTAGGGTTCGCAAGCGCTCGCATGTGGTGCAAGCGGTCGGCCAATTTGATGATCAAAGGTTCCTTATTATCCTCAGTCATGGAGACCAACATCTTGCGCAAGCTCACCAGCTCTTTGAGTTCACGTGGAGCATCAACATCCCCGGCCACCCGAGTAATGACATCCTCCAGGCGCATGACTTCCGTGACCAGCTCCGCCACCTCGTCGCCGAACTGTGCGCGGAGTTGAGAAAGGGTCACATCACTGTGGCGCGGCACCGCGTGGAGCAGTCCGGCCAGGATGACTTCGGGATCGGCGTGGATTGCGGTGAGGGTTTCGGCGACTTGGCGGGCGTGTTCGAGGTCTTGTTTCTTTGTTGCATTATAGACACTGCGGAGCAGATCGCAGACTTCTGTCACCGCGACGCTGTCGGGGAGGAGGGATTGGATGCTAATTTCAAGATAGTGGGTCACCGCAAGATTCGTTTACACAGATAATATACTTATTCAGATATAGATGTATCAAAGAAATCACC
>JAYELZ010000039.1:0-23838 GCA_034717835.1 Chloroflexota bacterium | reverse complement strand
TGCTACCGTTCGTGCAGGGTGAATTGACGGAGGTGCAAGTGCAGCAGGTTGATGGGCAGTATTTCCTCTTGGCCCCCATCCGGATGCAACAACAGACGCTAGGCGTACTTACTTTCACAGCTACGCATCCCTGGTCGCAGGAATCCCAGCGGTTGGTCACGGACGTGGTAGGACAACTGGCATTGGCGTTAGATAACGCGCGTCTTTTGGAGGGTTCGCGTTTGCGGGCCACACAGGAACAGGCCCGGAGTGAGATCGTGAGCCGGGTGCGCGATTCCGTACAGGTGGAAGCGATCTTGCGCAGCGCGGTCGAGGAGTTGGGACGGACGTTGCAAGTAGAACGGGTGCGTTTGCAACTGGTCAATTTACCCAAAGGTACCGTTGATGAAGAGTAGTATATTTTTTTTGGTGATATTGGTAGTGAGCTTGCTGCTGGCGGCGTGTGGCGGGGAAGCTCTCCCTTCCCCGGTTGTCTCTGCGACTCCTACGTTGCCCAGCCTTCATCAGACTTTGCGAGTGTTCTTATTGCGCAGTTACAGTATGGAGGATCTAGCCTCTAATCAGATGCGGGCGGGTATCCTAGAATCTCTGGCGCGGGGTGGATACGATAGAGCACACTCCACTTTGGAACTAGCAGAGTTAGCATTGAATGCAGAGCCGTCGTTAGTCCAGGCATTTACGGAGGAAGCCCAAGTTGCTATCGTGGAAATCCGGAAATTTGAGCCAGATGTAGTAGTAGTGCTAGATGATGAAGCCGCGCGCACAGTAATTCCACTCTATCCTGATATCACGTTGCCCTTTGTTTTTTGTGGACTGGATGGCATCCCGAGCGAATATGGTTTGGTGCGTCCCAATGTTACCGGGGTCTTGGAACATCCTCATCCTGTGGAAACGGTACGGATGGCCCAGAGATTTACAGAGCAGAAAGACCTCTTGATTCTAGGCGACGAATCGCTACCGACGTCCACCGGAGCTGCGGCCATCGCGGCGGAGTTAGCCGCAGATGCAGAATTAACTCTGCGACGGGTGGCAACTTATGAGACTAATGATTGGGAAGAATGGCAACTGCTGGTGTTGGATGAGGCTACAGAGATGGATTTTATGCTCTTATTGAAATACCAAACCCTGGAAAATGATTGGGGAGGGCAGATATCAGAACAATCGGTGCTCAAGTGGACGCTCAAAAATTCACCTATCCCTGTTTTTGGGTTATGGTTGCCGACGGTGAGTAATGGCGCGGTGGGCGGTTTGACTATCTCTGCCTACGCGCAGGGAGAGCTGGCCGGCGAGATGGTTGTGGAGATAGCGGCGGGACGTTCTCTAAATGAGATTCCGGTGGCCAGACCGGTCAATAACATCTTGGCGGTGAACGCTGGAGCTGCTGATTATTGGGACCTGAGAATTCCACTGGAGTTTTTAATCGCGGCGCGCATTGAGCGACAATTCCCGGTACCTGTAGGAGGTTGGTGATGGCTCGCAGAGCAATGAGTTTACGTTGGCGGTTGGTGTTAGCCCTGGGTTTGTTACCGCTCTTGATTCTTTTACCATCGGCTTGGTTTGTGGGGCGAATGTATCAGCAACAGTATCGTGATATCCGTTTGAGCAAGGGGGAGATCATTACAGCGCAGCTCGCCCAGACGTTGCGCCGGGTTTCCCCTTACATCTCTTCGGCCCAGGATTTGCCAGAGCTGAACACCTATTTGCGAGAGAGCATTCAGCACCAACCGGAGATGACTTTTGCGGCACTGACTTTAGAAAACGGTATGGTATTGTATCATTCTCTGCCGGGCAAGCGCAATCTCGTGATGCCAGAATTGGCCGATTTGGGTAATATTTCACCGGTGAAGCGAAAAGTAGTCCCTTATGACGAAGTGTATCTGGTTTTCGAGAAGATACCGTTGTTTGGTGAGGAATCATTATACGTAGTCATTGGCGAGAATGTGACTATGGTTGAGCCACCGACCTTGATGTGGGGGCCATTGCTGGCCAGCGCCGCATTGATGATACTGCTGATTGGACTGTTGTTGGTATTTATGCAACGTTTAGTGTTGCGTCCGGTGCATGACTTGGCGGAAGGCGCTGCCATCATTGGGGCCGGTGATTTTGGATACGAGATTCCGGAGCGGAGCAGCGACGAGTTAGGCTTTCTGGCACATACTTTTAATGAGATGGCGACTCGGCTAAATGACCTGGTAGGTACTTTGGAGCAACAGGTGGCCGAGCGCACCGTGGCGCTCCAGAAGCGGGGGCATCAATTGGAGGCGGTGGCGGTGGTGAGCAAAGGGGCTGCCACCGTGCGCGATGTTTCGCATCTTTTGGACCACACGGTGGAGGCGATCGCCACTCAATTTGACTACTACCATGTGGGGATTTTCCTCTTGAACGATGAGCACGAATGGGCGGTTTTGCGGGCGGCCTCTTCGGAAGGTGGCCAACGCATGTTGGCGCGCCACCATCGCTTGCGAGTGGGGCAACAGGGTATTGTGGGAACTGTCTCGGCTACCGGACGGCCCCGTATCGCACTGGATGTAGGTACGGATGCAGTTTGGTTTAATACGCCAGAATTGCCGCAAACCCACTCTGAGATGGCGCTGCCGTTGATCAATATGAATGGACAGGTGGTCGGTGTGTTGGATGTGCAGAGTGTTGAGCACGGGGCTTTTGCGAGCGAGGACATTGACACCTTGCAATTGTTAGCTGACCAAATTTCCATTGCTTTGCAAAACGCGCGGTTAATGGAACAAACCAACTCTGCTTTGGCCGAATTGGAGACTATGCAGCGCGATCAGAGCCGCCGAGGGTGGGCCCGGGTAGCTGATCGCATTCGTCCACAAGCCTATGAATATGATCGCGTAGGAGTGCAACCGGTTTTGCCGCTTCCTACTCCACCGGCCTTGTTAGGGGGTACGGACGTGCAACAGGTAATGCTGGGTGAGAACAACCCCTATCTTATGTCCCCGCTTCAATACCGGGGTGAGACAATTGCGATGCTCTCCCTCTCGGATCCTGAACGAAACTGGACAGCTGAGGAAATTGACCTAATCAAAGGTATTAGTGCTCAGGTAGCGATTGCGCTGGAAAATGCACGGCTATTTGAGGATGCGCAACGCACTGCGCGCAGTCAGGAGTTGCTCAACCAGGTATTGCAATCGGCTTCTTCTATGAGTAGTGCCGAGGTCGCATTAAAGGAGATTGCGGCGCTGCTGGCGCGTGGTTTGAATATGTCCGTGGGAGTCTTTACTTTTTTGAGTACCGATGCCAGTAAGGTACAACCACAGGCTCTAATGTTACCTTCGGGTGAAAATTTGTTGGTTGATGCAGATATTATCTCCTTACCACCAGATTTACAGATTTTCTTCCAGGGGCTTTCCCGTCCAGAGATGGGTAAAGTTCTACCGATCTTCAAAAAAGTGGATTTGGTGCAGCATTACGATTTAGGGCGGGTACTTTACGTAGCTATCCGTACCGCGTCCAAGCCAATCGGCTTCATTGCGTTGATTCAACGAGCAGAAGACATCTTGTTGGATCCAGAGACGCGGGAATTATCGCAGGCATTGGCTAACCAGATTGCGGTAGTGGCAGAGAACCTCAACTTGTTGACTGAGGCAGAACAGCGTTCTGCCGAATTGCAAGAACTTTATGAACTATCATTGCGCTTTGGCGACGTGGTGGAGGTCAAGGACACGCAAGATTTGCTGTTGGAACGCGCCACAGAGGTGTTGGGGGGTGAAGCTGGCGCCTTCGCCAGCTACAATGAGCGCGAGGAACTGTTAGTGCTTTCCTCGGTCCAAGGCGCGACGGAATTAACCGCTCTGGAAGGGCGGACGCTCAGCTCTGGCGAGGGGCTGATAGGGCGAGTCTTTGCGCAAGGTAAATCTTTGCGGATTGATGATTACCGCAGTTGGGAGGGGCGACCTGCCTGGATGGCTGAATTTGAGATTGGCCCGGCGTTGGCCGTACCGCTGGGCTCCAAATTGCAAACGCTGGGGGTCTTGTTGATTTTCCGGTCCCCGAACCAGCTATCCTTCAATGCCGAGGAGGTGCGGTTGGCGGAATTGCTCGCAGCACAGGCGGTAGTGGCCTTGGAGAACGCGCGTCTGTTCCACGAGGCCCGTATCCGGACTGAAGAACTCACGTTCTTGAATGAATTGGCGCAGTCACTTACTTCACAGTTGGACGTGGAGGCGGTGTTGAACGCGGCCTATCAAGGTACGGCGCGCTTGTTGGATGCTGCCAACTTCTACATTGCATTTAATGATGAAGAGGCCGCAGAAATTTCCTTCCCCTTGGTTATAGAGGAAGGGGTGTCCACAAGCTGGCAACGAAGAAGTCCGCGGAAAGAAGGACTGACTGAGTATATCATTCACCAGAAACAACCGCTTTTGATCAGAGAGCATGTAAGGGAATGGCTGCAGCGGGAATTTGAGGGTGGCGGAATAGGGGAACCTTCACTTTCCTGGCTGGGAGCACCCTTGATGATCGGAAATCACGTGTTGGGTGTTATCGTGGTGCAGAGTTTCACTACTCCACGTGCTTACGATGAGCATGCTCGTGATCTCTTGGTCTCCATTGCTGGTCAGACGGCCATTGCCGTTCAGAGTGCGCAGCTCTTTGAGCAGACACAACGTCGGGCAGAGCACGAGCATCAGATTTACGAGATCACTTCACGGTTGCGCCGTTCACCGGATATGGCGACCATCTTACAGACTGCGGCAGATGAGCTGGGGCAAGTCTTGCGGGCTGATCGAGTATTGGTACGGTTGCGAGGAAAAGGTCTCGACGTAGCATCTCCAGATCAGGAGTCGCCGGAGATTGAGAAGTAGGGAGGGCTAGCAGATGCGGGAAAGATGGAAACAGTTAAAAGCGTTGGTAGTTATCCGCGAGGAGGATATCCCGCAGATTGAGCAGGTCTGGAGACCTTTATGGGTTGGGGGCTTGGTGGTGTCCATCATTTTCATGTTAGTGGCGCTGATCATAATCTTGGGCGGGGGTTTACAGGGTTGGATGGTGCTCGGTCCCATTTTATTACTAGCTTTAATTGGTCTGCGGAAGTTACAACAATCTGGCTATATTGCCTTGACGTTTTATTTGTCGTTAATTGGGGTTACATTCTTTCTGATCTCCTTAGGGAGTTTTGGGCAGTCATTAGGGCAAATGCAACTGCTACTTTATGCGTTACCGGTGGCGGTGGCGACATTTTTACTTACCCCGGCTGCGGGGTTGCTCTGGGCTGGAATTGTAGTTTTTGTTTTAGCATTGCGTATGCTTATCTTGGGAGAAGCGGTCGCGATAGGCGTGTGGGGAGGGCAATTAGTAGGGCTGGGAGTTATGACGGCGGTGTTATGGTCTCTGGGGCAGCTGCAGGGGAAAACCAAGAAGATACTTACACGTCACCTCCAGCAGGGACAAGTGAGCACTGAGATCGGACATGCGGTAACTGCCACCGTCAAGGTTTCCGCTATCATCCGGCAAATGGTATCTTTGATTCAGGAAGCCTTTGAATATTATCACGTGAGCTTTTTCCAATACGATGACGAGACTGAGATAGCAACGCTGACTGAGGCCGCCGGAGGGATGGTGGAGGGCTTGTTAGCGCGGGGCGTGACCGTCACTCCGGCGGGGAATTCTGCCGTTTCTGCCGCCTTGCGCGCCAAGCGTTACCAGATATTGGTAGCCTGGCGGGAGAGCGTGGGGCTACGGGGCCATCCGATTGAGTTCACTTATCGCTATGAACGCTTCCCCACGCGCGCGGAGATGGCTGTCCCGTTGATAGCGCATGAACGGTTGTTGGGAGTGTTGGATATTCATAGCCTGGAACTCGACCCCTTTAGCGAGGAGCAAGTTCACACGCTGGAGGGCTTGTTGGGGAATGTGGCTAATGCCATTGTTTCTGCGCAGCTCTTGGCGGGCGCACAGAGGCGCCATGATGAATTGGCAGACGTTTATTATCAAACTACTCGTCGCGCGCGTTATTTGGAGGTGACTGCAGAACTGGCAAAGGCTATCAATCAGGTGTTAGAATTAGATAAACTGCTGCGCGAGGCGGTAGAATTGATCAGCATGGGGTTTGGCTTCTATCACGCGGGTATATTTTTGCTGGACGAGTCGCAGGAATGGGCGGTATTGATGGCTGCGAACAGTGAGGGGGGGAGGCGGATGTTAGCCCGTCGTCACCGGTTACGGGTAGGCGAGCAGGGGATTGTGGGTTGGGTATTGGCGACTGGCAAGCCGCGCATTGCGTTGAATGTGGGTGAGGATGCGGTCCACTTTAATAACCCGGATTTGCCAGATACCCTCTCGGAAATGGCTTTGCTCTTGCAGGTTGGCGATGAGCGGATCGGGGTTTTAGATGTGCAGAGCAAGAAATCTGATGCTTTTAATGAAGAAGACGTGGCGGTATTGCAAACGTTGGCTGATCAGATTGCTATCGCGATTTCCAATGCGCGTCTTTATCAACGGTCGGAACAAACATTGCAGGAAGTGCAGGCCGTGCAAAAGTATTATCTGAGACAGGAATGGGAGAAGGTCTTCAGCAAAAGACAGACCTTGAGAGCCGAATATCGGATGTTAGGAGTCTCGCCGTTGGGCAGTGATTGGACCCCGGAGATGGAGCGTGCCTGGAATGAGAAGTCGCCGGTAGTGGTCATGCAGGACGAGGACCAGACTGCCTCGGCACAATCGGCGTTGGTGGTTCCAATTACACTTCAGGGTGAATCATTGGGCGTGGTAGAGATTCAAGAGTTAGACGAGGAACGAAACTGGACAGAGGAGGAGGTATCGTTAGTGACTGACGTGATGGAGCAGCTCTCCCTGGCGATTGAGAATGCACGTCTTTTTGATCAAACCCAACGTGCGCTTTCTGATACAGAGTATCTTTACCAGGCCGGTGAGGCCCTCAACTTGGCACAATCTTACGATGATATTTTGAGCACTTTGCGACAAAACCCCGTGCTCCAGCGAGCAGATCGTAACATCAGCTTAAATGTTTTTGATGTTCCCTGGGTGGGAGATGAAGTGCCGGAATGGGCCATTCCCATTGCACATTGGTCAGCATTGGATGCTGGCGCTACCAGTTCACGTTACCCTTTGCGGAAATTCCCGTCTGTCTCGCGTTTGTTATCCGCCGATGCGGCCACGGTAATTACCGATGTTGTAACAGATCCACGCTTAGATGCGATGGCACGGGCACTTTACGCTGAGCGTTTTGGCGCGCAGAGCACTATTTTTGCACCCTTGGTGGTAGGCGGTCAATGGATTGGCTATTTGAATGCCATCTTCGGCGAGAGGTTCCAAACTTCTGAGGATGAGGTACGGCAGTTGATGGCGCTGGCTTCGCAGGCGGCAGTTGCAGTCCAGAACCGTTCGCAGTTAGAGGCCTCGGCTGCGCGCGCGCGCCGTGAGCGCATGATTCGTGAAATATCTGAGCAGATACAGTCGGCCTCTGATGTGCAAGGGGTGTTGGAGACAGCGGCGCGTGAACTAGGGCGCGCCCTGCGAGTTTCACGTACTTCGGTGCAATTGGGTGGTTGGCGGCTAAAGGGCGGTGGAAATTTGGGTACCTCCCCCTTGCGCTTGATTCCGGACACCGGGCCGCTGGACCGGAAAAAGAAGGAGAGCCGGTAAATTCTTTCTCGGGAGAGAGCTATAAAATTACCAAGAAATAGTGATGGGTAGGGTGGTCTCTTGAAGTAAGTCCTATATTATAGTGGAGTTAGTACCCATAAATTATTAGTAAGGAGAGAAAAACATGGCAGAGAAATTTTTAATGAATACCGAAGTACCCAATGCTGGAAGGGTTTATGATTATGTGTTAGGAGGGAGTCATAATTTTGAGGTCGATCGTCAAGCAGCTGAGTTTATGATTTCTCTCTTACCTTCCACTCGCAAATGGGTGCGGATGTTGCGCATGTTTATGCACCGGTCAATTAACCATCTGGCCGCTGAAGGCTTTGAGCAATTTCTGGATTTAGCCTCCGGTTTGCCAACGGTGGATCATATCCACCAAATTTTGCCGGATGCCAAGGTGATTTATACGGATAGTGATTCAGCCACAGTCGGATTTGCGCAGGAATTGATTGGGGAGAATGATAAGGTGCGTTACTTGCAAACTGATATACGGGCCCTGGAGTCCATTCTGACTTCTGCTGCGGTGGAAACGTTCTTTGTAAAAGGGAAGCGAGTAGCTATTGGGTTCAATGCTATGACCTGTTTTCTTACTCATGAAGAGATAGCGCAACTTATGAAAACACTCTATGATTGGGCGCCTGTGGGAAGTAAACTCTACGCGACTTTTGAGGCCAAAGATGCTGACGCGATGACACCCAAATTGGCACAGTTCGTGGGTATGTTTGATCAGATGGGGACTCCTTACCGCTTCCTCACGCTGGAAGAGAGCCAGCAGTTGATTAGTCCCTGGCAGGTTGATGGAAATGGATTCCGCCCTCTGGCGGAGTGGCTAGACCTTGAAGATCAGATCAACTTAGAGGACCGCGAGGGCGTGGGACTGGAATTCTACGGGGTTTATCTAATTAAAGGCTGAATTAAAAAAGGGGCAATGTAGCCGCGGGTTCTATACCTCGCTTAGCTAATGCGATCTGGGAATCGCGGCTACGATACAATCACCCTGGAACATAGATGATGATACTAGGAAATTGATTAAAGGGCCATCGCGAGGGAGCAGGAGATGGGAAGAGCAACAGTTGATCAAGACAAGCTGGACACCGTAGCAGCAGTGCTAGCGGAGCATCACCTGGAATTACAAGCATGGCTCTCTAAGGTGCTGCGGGCAACACTCTTTTCTCAGGGGTCTTCCGTTCTGCATGCGGGTCAGCAGGATAAGATAGTCACGGAGGTGATGGCTGCCTTTTTCACCTTCTTGCAAGACGGAACTGACTTAGAGGTCACCGCGCAAGGTGAAAAATGCGCTTCACAAGGAGTGGCGGAGCAAGCCTTGCTGGACTTTGGTACGACTCTAAATCAATTTTGTCTAGATCACTTAACCGACGATTTATTGCGGATTGGGTTGATGACGGCTGATAGATATCATAAGGCTCTCCTCCATGGTTTCATAGTCTCCCGTGAGGCCCTTGTTTTGAATGCCCAGGAAGAGATCAGAGGAGTCTTGCAGTTAACGCTCAATCGGCGTTCCATTCAATTGCAGACCGCTGCTGAGATTAGCTTGGTGACCGCTTCATCCCTGAGTACGGAAGAGATTCTGGAGCGTTCGGTTGATCTTATTCGGGAGCGCTTTGATTTCTACTATGTCGGGCTCTTCTTATTGGATGATTTGGCAGAATATGCAGTCTTGCGAGCCGGTACGGGCGAGGCGGGGCGTCAAATGATGGCAGCCGGCCATAAATTGGCGGTGAATGAGTCTTCCATGATTGGTTGGTGTGTAGCCCACCGTGAGGCTCGTATTGCGTTGGATGTTGGTACGGAGGCTATCCGGTTTGATAATCCATTTTTACCCCAAACGCGTTCAGAGATGGCTCTACCGTTGATTGCACCGCATGGTATTATCGGCGCCATGACCGTGCAGTCAGAAATCACCGCCGCGTTCTCCGCGGCCGATATCACGGTTTTGCAAACCGTCGCTAGCCAATTGGCGAACGCTATCGCTAATGCGCGTTCATTTGCCAGAGAGCAGGTGCGTTATGAGGAGCTCCGAAATCTACAACGTACTCAGACCGGTCAGCAGTGGGAAAAATACCGGCGGGCTAAGGAGATGTTTGGCTATACTTACGACTTGAGTCAATTGGAACCGTTGGGGGTTCCCTTGGTTGTTGATGAAGCAGTAGTTAGTACTCAGACTGAAATTGCTGCTCAAATCTACCGAGATGCGGCCAATTCTTTAGTGACCACCCCCATTATGTTGCATGATGAGCCGATAGGGATGCTTAGATTTGAGGGGGCTGAAGATGAGGCCACTTGGGGGGCTGACGAATTAGCAATTGTTGAAGCGGTGCGGGGGCAGCTATCGCTCGCGTTGGAAAACCGACTTCTCTTTGAACAAACAGAAGAAGCCTTAACCGATACTCGTAGCCTCTACGACCTGGGACGCGAGATCAACGCCAGCCAAACCACGCAGGATATTTTGACCACGTTGGGGCAAGGGTTACAGCCACGTCTGGAACTGGAACGTGTAGTGGTTGGAGTATTAACTTCCCCTGCACAGGCTCAAGAATTGCAGGTGATAACTAGTTGGTCTAGGGAAGGTAATGCTATTGCTCAACCGGGAACCAGCTACCCGCTTGCTAGCTGGAAGCACATAATTGATGCAGTAACTTCTGAAGGGCGCTTTGTTATTGCAGATGTAGCACAGTGTCAGCTGGTTGACGAGGTGAATTTACAGGCCTATCGTCGTATGGGAGTTAGCGGGCTGGCTGCTTATCTCCTCAAGGCTCGGGGTACTGCCTATGGTCTAGTGTTGCTGTACACTAAAAATCCCCATGAATTCACTCAAGACGAACTATCATTTTACGATGCGGTGGTGCGTACTGCTTCCGTGGCATTGGAGAACCAATTACTGCTAGAGACTACCCGCGCGGAGGCTGACCGGCGAACTTTCTTGAACAAGGTGGTCACGGCGGCCTCGGCTAGCCTGGATGCTAGCGACTTGATGCACGACGTGGGGCAGATCATCTCTCAACACTTAAATATGCCAATCTTATTATGGCGTTGGGATGGTCAACAGGTTTATCCTGTGGTGGCGTATTATGACGATGGACGGGAACTGGCGGTAGAAGAGCTGGGATTACGGCTACTAGAAATGCCGGGCATCGGAGCTGCTATTCGTTGGGAGCGTCCTCTTTTATGGGATTTCACCAAGCGCTCACAGGCGGGCCATGTCTATTTTATGCAACTCCTTAGCCGGTTGCAACTCAAGGAATCTTTTTCTGTACCGTTAATGGTACGCAATGAGATACTGGGATTGATTACTCTGGGTCGTCAGGTTGGACATCCGGCGATTGATGCCAACGAGATGGCTCTAGTGGAGAGTATCGCTGTGAGTATGGGGGTGGCATTGGAGAACGCCAACCTCTATCGCGAGAGTCTGGAAATTGCAGAACAGCTCAAAGAAGTTGACCGGCTAAAGAGCGAATTCCTGGCTAATATGTCCCATGAGCTGCGCACCCCTTTGAACTCGATCATTGGTTTCTCCCGAGTCATTCTTAAAGGCATTGATGGTCCGCTCAATGATATGCAGCATACAGACCTAAGCGCGATTTATGAGAGTGGCAAACATCTCCTGAATCTTATCAATGATATTCTAGACCTTTCCAAGATTGAGGCTGGGAAGATGGAATTCTTCTTCGAGCCGGTGGATTTGGCTAAAGTTGCCAGTGGGGTGTTGTCCACGGCGGTAGCCCTGGTGAAAGATAAACCCATTGAGCTACAAAGAAATTTCCCTGTAGATTTCCCCATCGTGCAAGCGGATGAACGGCGTATTCGCCAGGTGATTTTGAACGTGGTGGGTAACGCGGCCAAATTTACCGAAGAGGGCTTTATCAGCATCTCAGGAGAGCGAAAAGGTAAGGATGAAGTTGTGCTCGCTATTGCGGATAGTGGTATTGGTATTCCTAAAAATAAGTATTATACGGTTTTCAGTGAGTTCCAACAGGTGGATTCTTCCTCTACCCGTAGTTATGGAGGTACCGGGTTAGGTCTGCCGGTGAGCAAAAAATTTGTAGAGGCTCATGGTGGACGTATTTGGTTTGAGAGCCAAGTGGACGTCGGCACTACTTTCTATATTGCCTTACCGCTGGCTGGCCCCACTGATGACCAATTGGAAGAGGTGGCAGACAAAGCAACCGGCTCTAATGCGGAACGAGTGGTATTGACGGTGGATGATGATGAAGGAGTAATCACGCTCTTCCGGCGTTACCTGGAGCAAGAAGGATATCGGGTGTTGGCCCTCACACGCGGCGAGATGGTAGTGTCCGAGGCTAAACGAATTCAGCCTTACGCTATCACGCTGGATATCTTGTTGCCCGATAGGGACGGATGGGATATTATCCGCGAGCTCAAGAGTGATCCGGAGACAGTCGATATTCCTATCCTGGTCTGTTCCATCGTGACTGATGAGGATAAGGGCTTGAACTTGGGAGTAACCGATTATCTGGTCAAACCGATTATGGAGAAAGAACTGTTGGAGTCTCTAGCGCGGTTATCATCAGCTCCCCACGCTCGCAACGTATTGGTAGCTGATGATAGCGAGAGCGACCGCAATTTGTTGCGACGTATTCTAGAAGGTGCGGGGTACGTGGTGAGCGAAGCTGCCGGTGGCGCCGCAGCCATTGACAAATTGCAAGAAGAACCACCTGATTTGTTGGTGTTGGACTTGATGATGCCAGTAGTGGATGGGTTTGCAGTGTTAGAGAATCTGCGGGCTAATGAAGCCACCAAACATATTCCGACGGTGGTAGTCACGGCAAAGGAGCTAACCACGGCGGAACATGAGTTGCTAAACTTGAGGGCGGCGGCGTTGCTCGAAAAGGGGATTTTTGATCAACAACAGTTATTGACTGATGTCGCCACTGCTCTGGAACAATTAGCTGATTCTACCACTACTTCGGAATAGCTGCTTAGTGGTTGACATGCGTTTGTTCTGCGTTAAAATAGTTTTTAGTGAGATTTTAATAATGATCAATTTCAGAGGAGGAAAGAATAATGGCGTATGTAATTACTCGCACGTGTGAAAGTTGTGGTGAATGTTCTTTGATCTGCCCGACAGAGTCTATCCATCATGTTGATGGTGATGCGGCTTGGCCGACTTATTACATCAACCCGGAAACTTGTATTGATTGTGCCGCTTGTGTCTCCGTCTGCCCCACCGATTCAATATATTACGAGGATGAAGTACCAGACGAGTATGAGGATGATATTGAGAAGAATGAGGCTTTTTATACTGAAGGCCCAGGTGCAGACTTAATGTAAAGTTATGTTTCCTCAAAGCCCCCCCCAGAATTATTCTGGGGGGGGCTTTAGATTAGCTAACGAGGAATCTTCTCAATAACTAAGAGGAAATACGCTGTCTCTGCGGTGAAAACTGCCCCAAAACATTGAGAAGCTACCTGACGAGTTTCTAAGAGCCAGTGATCTTCTAATTCACATAAATTGGACTGGAGAAGATCCAACCTACCTGGCGACCTCTAAAGCGACGGTAGACCTCCACGCGATAGATTCCCGGTTCAACGGTAGTATAACTCAAGGTAGTGCCAGTTTCGCGTTTGATGGACTGTCCATTGCGGAGTAGCCGGATTTTGCCGGCAGCGGGGAGCTGCACTCTTACGTTGATGGCGCCCAACCGCTTGAGCTCTTCTCCTACGGTGGCCTGGTTGGAGCCGCTTTGAATCACAAACTCGAATCCGCACGTGGAATGCGGTAGGTCGTACCCTACCCAGGTTCGCCCGGCGGCTAGGGCTGCATAGATTGCGCGTTTGTCATGCATAAGCTCACCGGTCAATGCTCCTGCGGTGAGGATGTGCGTATTGACACAGCGAAACAGATACTCGTAGGGAAACAAAACCCGTCTGATGGGGCCCAGATATTCAGTTGAAGCGTGGGCATCTGCACCTCCGAGGGCTGCCAGTCGCATCCCTTTGGCGAGCAACTCATCCCATAGCTGCAGGGTGGCTTTGTACGGGCCGCGTATGCCCCAATCTGGGCGAAAAGCATACACCAACGCGGGTAAATATGACCAGAGCAACCCTTTGAACTCCGACATGTAATTCCAGATCTCCAGACCGGAGATCTGTTGAATGGGCCAATCCACCCAGGGAATGGTAGCTAAGCCGCTCTTTAGGGGGCTGCTCTTCTCTATCGGATGGGCGAGGAAACATATCCCTCCTCGCTCCGTGGCCTTGTTGATCAAGGTTTGGCTGTTACCAAAACTGTAAGGAGCCATCTCTTGCTCTGCTCCGTAGACCAGCAAGTGGCTGCTTTGTGGATTCCGGCGATTATTGTGGGATTCTTCTCCTACCAATAGCAACACGCGGTCAGAATACCCTTCTACGCCTTCCACCCAGAGGTTGTGATCCGTGGTGACTATGAAATTCAGGCCAGCTCTCGCTGCAGCAGCCGCTATCTCAGTGTGTTGGGCAGTACCGTCAGAGTAGGTCGTGTGTATGTGGAGGTTGCCAACGTATTCTCTGTAGTTATCCATGTGTGGGTAATCCTAATGTCAAAAAGGGATTTGTCAATACGGAGGACGAGGGAGTGCGTTCTTTAACTGATGGCGTTTGTACATCGATAGATAATGTATAATGACTTGCTAAGTTTTACTGTGGCGAGGAAATACTATGAAAAGCTTTTGGTTCGTTGTGCTCATCATTGCCAGCCTGCTGCTGCTCTTGGGAGGCGCGCTGGTTATTTTAGGTCCCTACTTGGAAGCGCGCATCATCCCCGGCGTTTGGATTTGGGGAGCTCCGGTGGGAAGCCAGACGCCGGCAGCTGCCGAGGGAATACTCGCGGAGCCGGAGTGTTGGATTACCTTCGTGGGGCCGGAGGGTCAGCGTTGGACTTTGTCTGCTGAGGAATTGGGGGTAGCGCTTGCTCCTGCTGCGACGTTGGCGCCAGCTTATCAGCTGGGACATGCGGAGCAGGGCGTGGTAGCCCTCCGGGCACGTCTAACTTTGCTGCGCGAGGGGGTTGTTTTGCCGCCGGTACTGGTCTGGGAGCGCGTGCAAGCGGTGCAGCAACTCCGTGCTTTGGCTTCCCAGATTGATGCGGTTCCTCAGGATGCGGGTCTCCGGTTTGAGAATGGCGAACTGGCGTTGGGCGCGGCTCGTAGCGGTCGCCAGCTGGATGTTGAAGCAGCGCTCACCAGCTTGGAATTGCTCTTACGGTTGCCCGGCTCACAGGAGCTGGCGCTGCCGGTTGTTGAGCTGCCCCCGCAACTTGACGACGCCGAGGCGGTTGCAGCTTTGGATGTCGCGCAAAATATCTTAGCGGAACCGCTAAAGCTGCTCTTACGCAATCCCCACGAAGGCGATCCTGGTCCGTGGACTCTTTCTACAGCTAGTTTGGCACAGATGCTGAGGATCTACACCGATGCGGGACAGATCGCGGTGGGTTTGGATGAGAACGCGCTGCAAGAATTTCTACTTCCGTTGGCGAAGGCCCTATATCAAGAGCCGGTGAATGCGCGTTTTCATTTTGATGAGGCTACACAACAGTTGTCGTCGGTGCAAGCGAGTGAGATTGGACGCGAACTAGACGTACCGGCTACGGTAGCGCGCATCAATGAACAATTGCGGGCCGGGCAGCATTATATTCCGTTGGTTTTGCACGAGACTGAGCCAGAGTATCCTGCCACGGCCACCGCAGAGGAACTGGGGATTGTCGAGCTGTTGACGGTGGGAGAATCATATTTTGCCGGCTCATCTTCCGCACGAGACCACAATATCCGTTTGGGAGCCTCTCAATTTGATGGCGTCCTCATTGGGCCGGGCGCAACCTTCTCCTTCAATGAATGGTTGGGCGAGGTGACGCTAGAGGAGGGCTACGATGAATCTTATGTGATTGTGGGAGATCGGACGCTCCTCGGCGTGGGCGGCGGCATCTGTCAGGTGGCGACGACGGTCTTCAGAGCGGCGTTCTACGGGGGCTACGAGATTGTGGAGCGTTGGCCCCATGCTTATCGGGTGGGTTACTATGAGCTGGGAGGCTATGGGCCGGGCTTTGATGCGACTGTTTACTCCCCATTGGTGGATTTCCGTTTCGTCAACGATTACCATACGTCGCTGTTGATTGAGACGGCGGTGCAACCGGCGACTGCGCGTCTTCAATTCCTCTTCTACGGCCAGGCTGATGGCCGTGAGGTGGAGCAAATTGGCCCGACTTGGGGAGAGCCGGAACCTCCGGGTCCGCCAGTCTACGAGTACAATCCAGAGTTGCCCTCGGGAGCCGTGGAAAAAATGGAGAATTCACATGCTGGTTTGTATGCCGAGCTGGGTAGGGTGGTAAAGGATGCTGCCGGTCAGATCTTGCATGAAGACCGTTTTGTCAGCCATTTTGTACCCTGGGTAGCGCGTTATCGGTACGGACCAGAGTTCATCCCGCCGCCAGAAGCGGAAATAGTAGGCGCACAGCCATAAAGAAAAGGTGCAAGGTAACTACCTTTGAAAACCTCCTTAGCTCTGAGCAAAAAAGGCCTCCGGGGTAGTACCTTGCACCGGCTATGGCGTTTATGGTGTGGGTTAGACGATAGCGGTCTCTTCGTTTTTGACCCAGGCGCGCAACTCCACGCTCATCTGCTGGAAGAAACTTCCCTCTGGTAAATCACCTTCAGCGTAGGCGAGGTCTTTGACCCGCACATGTACACGTAAGGCGGTGGTCTCCAGTATAACTTCCGTGCCTGGTTTGACTTGTATCACATCTCCTTTGGCGGACAGTTTGGCTTTCATACTGTCGTCTTGGTAAGCATAATCACTGGCTAACACGGTGGTTACAGTCTTGATGTCGCTCTTGTCAAAGAGCCAGGCTTCCAGGGCGGTGACTTTCTTGGGAGAGCCAGCTCCGATGCTCTCCGAAATGCCAACCCCACATTCACCCAAAAAATCCTTACTTTCCCCAACTTCAATACTGAATGAGGGATCAAAGAAATCATCACCCTGTTTGTAAGTGGCGATAAATGAGGTGAGCGGCGGCTCCATTTCTCCTTCAATGAGGCTAGACTCCTCCTCGGTTATTTGTCCAAAGGCTCCGGCGAGGCCGGTGGGCTTGGCTTTCTTAGCTAGTTTGCCGCCACGCAGGCGGGTAACTAGGAAGTAGCCACCTCCAGCTAGTAGCAGGACTATGAAGAGTAATCCCACGATGGTCATAAAGGAAGTTTTACCAGCATCAGGGGGCTCTCCCTCAGCCGCTGCCGGTTGTGGGTCAATTTCAATTTCCTCTCGTGTGGCCAAATCTTGGGCCAGGAGATTCATGGGAGCACCTTCTGTTGCTCCTGCGGCTGATAATGCCGCCTCAAGGGTGATTTTTAGGGCAGCATGATCATTTACCCAGGGATTGCTATTTTTTCCTTTAAGGGTGAGGCCTAATTTCTCTCGAGCGGCATCCATATCGTGAGTGCTAGCGTACTCATCCGCGACAGCTTGAAAATAGTACAGTTGGAAATCCGAACGGAGATGGCCGGGGGAGGCATTTTCCCATTGTACCGGCCAGAGCCACCAACCGAGAAATACCAGTCCAATAATTATCCCTACGATAATGCCACCGATGAAAATAATGGTTCCCTTGCGTTTATCCAGTATATTTAGGATGGTGAGCATGACAATCCCCCTTGGTGTTGAATGTAATAATTGGGTAAGGTGACACTAAGCAAAGACTACCACGACTTTTATTTGTGACAAGTGGCTTTTGGGTTGATGCTGGTGATGCTCATTTTCTGGGTGGCGGACCCTTGCTAGAATTCTTCTTTGGCGTAAACTAAGGGATGATTCCTTATCAAGCGGAACAGTTGTAGGTGGACAGGACTTTTCTGCCAATCGTTCTGCCACTAAGGCACCAAGACATGAGGATTTGAAAGTTAGCCCTCTTTTTTCTTAGCGGCTTGGCGGCAAATTATTGATTTGCCGATTTGACATTTGCTATTCACAGAGGAGAGAAAATGTTAAGAGATCTGATCAGGAAGAATAGAAGTTATCGCAGATTTGACCAGCAGGTTAAAATTGCGGAGGCGACGCTCCGGGAGCTGGTGGAGCTGGCGCGTCTTTCGGCGTCTGGGGCGAATCGCCAGCCGCTGAAATTTGTGCTCTCGGCTACCGCCGCGCAAAATGCGCGTATATTTCCTTGTTTGCACTGGGCCGGTTATCTGCGGGATTGGGACGGCCCGGCGGCGGGAGAGCGGCCTACTGCCTATATTGTTATCTTGGGCGATACCGAAATCAACGAATCCTGCGGTGTAGATCACGGCATCGCTGCTCAGAGCATCATGTTGGGGGCGACCGAGCGCGGGCTAGGCGGTTGTATCCTGGGGGCGGTGGAACGGGAGGCCCTGCGGGAGGTCTTAGCGCTCCCCGCACGTTATGAGATTTTGTTGGTGTTGGCGCTGGGCAAACCGGTTGAAGAGGTGGTGATTGAGTCGGTGCCGGAGTCTGGCGATATTAAGTATTGGCGGGACGAGGCGGGGGTGCATCATGTGCCCAAACAATCGTTGGCTGAACTAATCCTCTCTGATGTGGAGTCGCTATGAGGATTAAAGACCGCTCCAATTTCACCGTGGGGTTACTCTTAATCGTGGTGGGAGTTGCCTGGTTGGCCCTGAAGCTATTTCCGGGGTTGACCTACTTAGTTCGCTTTTGGGATTGGCCGCTCTACGTCTTTGGCGCAGCCGGCGTCTTGGTACTCATTGGTCTTTTAACCGGGGACCCGGGACTGGCGGTGCCAGCATGTATTGTCGGTGGCATCGGCGGGATATTGGCTTGGCAGAACGCCACCGGCAATTGGGGCAGCTGGTCTTACGTTTGGGCTTTGATTCCCGGCTTTGTGGGGGTTGGAGTGCTACTTACGGCGCTCTTAGGCCCGCGTGAAAAACGCTGGCGGGAGGTGCGCGACGGCTTGGAGACTATCGCCGTCAGCGCAGTGTTATTTCTGGTCTTCGGCTCCTTTTTTGGACAAATCTTCTTGGGAGCCTATTGGCCGGTGCTCTTGATTTTGCTGGGGGTGCTGGCGTTGGGGCGCGCTATTTTCCAGCGACGTTGAGCCTTGTGAAAACTAGCGCTGGGACGCAGCTTTGCGCGGATAAAACCAAGGTAGGAGGATAAAATTGTGAAGAGTCATAGAGCTATGGTTATTGTGATACTGGGAGCCGCGCTGTTGTTGAGCGGCTGGTGGGTCTCGTTGTGGATGTTGCCCGTGCGGGCCGCTGTGCCGGTACCAGCAGCAGAGAACGGGGTTCTCACGGAGATAGAGATTACCGGCACTCAGCAAGCGCGCCTTGACCAGCAGCCGGTTATTTTTACGGCGACCGTCGCTCCGCTGACGGCGACGTTGCCTATCACCTACCATTGGCAGGCGACCGGGCAGTTTTCCACGAGCCACGTGATTAGCGCGAGTGCTGATGTGCTCTCCTTTACCTGGGAGACGACAGGGACTAAAACGCTGACCGTCACGGCTAATAATGCGGGTGGGGTGTTGGTCTCCGCTACGCATACTCTGACTATCGCGGCTACCCCTTTTCTCTCGTTGACCACGCTGGCTCTGGATGGGCCGGCGATTGGAGTTGTCGGGTCTCCGTACACCTTCACGGCGCAGGCGGGGCCGGTGGATGCGACAGTGCCACTCACTTATCTCTGGCAGGCGACCGGGCAGATTTCTCGGACGGAGGTGGTTACGACTCTGTGCCATACACTGGTTTTCACCTGGCCCGTGGCCGGCACGCAACAGCTCACCGTGACGGCGACCAATGGCAGTCCTCCGCTCAGTGCGACGCAGCGAGTGACCATCTCCGTTGCTCCTTGCGTCTCCTTGACCGGGGTGACGCTCTCTGGGCCGGCGGCGGGCGTGACGCACACCGCGCAAGCCTTCACCGCGCGCGTGAAACCAGAGAGCGCGCAATTGCCCATTACCTACACCTGGCAGGCTACTGGGCAACCCTCGGTTACGCATGTGCTCAGCGATTCGTTGGATACGACCGCTTTCAGCTGGACGCTGACCGGAGCGCAATGGGTCACGGTTACGGCCAACAACCCCTGCGGCGCGCTGGTGACCGCTACTCACGAGATAGCCCTGGTGGATGCGCTGCGCGTCTATCTGCCGTTGATCATTAAACCCCCGGAGGGCTGCCAGCCTATTCCCGGCGCTGCATATACTGCCATCTCAGTGGATGTAGACCACTCGCAGTTCCCTGACCCGGATGCGGCCCATGATATGAGATTTAACATCAATCTCTTTGATTATCAGCCGGTTGCGGAGTATGCCGGATGGGTGACTTACGGCACCAATACAGGGACTCCCCGCCTGATCTATCTCTTTTCAAATCCGCAGCTGCCCGCAATCACCGATGTTTACATGCTCTATGAAGATGGCCGTGCTGCTTCACCCTATCCGGTTTCTTTTTTGGGGCTGGAAACTACTGCTGAACAGATAATTCATACGCCAGATCGTAACGCTGTGATTGATCAGCGTGGCTACGTGGCTATGGTGCTCTACGCTGGCGAAGATACCATTACGCTCAAATATGGGCGGGAGGATGGTCTGGCGCGGTTTGACGGGGATGGTCAGCTGATTGGCGGAGGATACGTGGTGCAGCTAGCTGGTATTTGCGTGGAACCATCCTTGTTGGAACTTTACGAACAGGTGGAGTCTGCCGGGCGGAAGGATTTACCGGCACTATATGGACATCAAGCCCTGGGGCGGGCCAGTGGTGATGAGATCCGAGTAGCCATTCGCGATACCGGCACGCTGATGGATCCGCGTTCCCGTAACGAATGGTGGTACATGCCTTAAGCCGTTAGTTTTTAAGCTTTCAACCTGCAACCTTTAACTTTCAACTTTTAGTTTACCTAGGAGATTACGATGAAATTTCATGATTTAGTGATGCAGCGACATAGTGTGCGGGCGTACAAGCCCGATTCAGTGCTAGAGGAAAAACTACAAGCAATTTTGGAAACGGTGCGGATGGCTCCTTCCGCGCATAACTCCCAGCCGTTCCGCCTGTTAGTGATCCAGACGGCGGGGAGGGAGGAGGAGCTAAGACGGATCTATGACCACGCTTGGTTCGTCCAGCCGCCGTTGGTGATCGCCGTCTGTGGCTTGACCAGTGAGGGGTGGCAGCGCCGCCGCTCGGATGGCAAATGCTACTTGGATGTGGACGCAGCTATCGCCATGGATCATCTGATCTTGGCCGCGACGGAACAGGGATTGGGCACTTGCTGGATCGCGGCCTTCGATCCGGACGCCGCGCGCGAGGTGTTGGGTTTGCCGGCGGGTGTTGAACCGATCGTCTTCACGCCGCTGGGCTATCCCGCCGTCGAACGACCTCATCCACCGCGTAAAACATTGGCTGAGTTAGTCCGCTACGAGCGCTGGAGCGAGTGAGCGAGCAAGCGAAAAGGCGAGCGAGCGAATGACCACACGGCGGCAGTGTCACTCCGAACGGAGCGAGGAATCTTTAGCCCCTGTCCGCGCTGGTGGACAGCCGACTTCAGTCGCCAGGCGCGCCTCGCGTGTTCCTACTCCTTAATCCCCTATCACTGAGCACTTTAGATAAATAACGGAGGCTAACATGGAACTGGTACTATCGGCAATCTCGGCCGGCGGATTGGTAGGCGCCGCTAATCAATATCTCTGTTTGCTAATTTTTGCCATCATCTCCAAAATAGGCTGGGTCACGCTGACGCCTAAGATGCAGTTTATGGAATCCTGGTGGTTCATATTGATTGTGGCGCTATTTTGGATTTTGACTGTTGCGCCGGCTTATCTGGCGACTCTGGCTCCTGGCGTTATGAATGCCGTCAATACCCTCATAAATTTCCTCAGTGGTTTCTTAGTGCCGGTCTCGGCCGCGTTCATCTCTCTGGCTTCGGTCGGCGTGCTCACCGGTATGCACCCGGAATTGCAACACTTGTTAGAAACCTTGCAGCTCTTTGACCTGGAAGGCAATCTGGCGCGTAACGGTTGGTTGATGGCCGGCGGCGGCGCGTTATTCGCCTCCTCGGTGAGCGGCATTAAGTTTGCGGCCAAGCCGTTGGTTGGTGCGGCTTCTGGAACCACTGGCTATCTGGCTGCTCCTGCCAATGCCACCTTTGAAAATAGCTCCTCCGTGGTGTTGATGGTGCTCGTTTATCTCCTCTCTAAGGTCAATCCCTGGTTGTTAGTGGCGTTGGGAGTGCTAGTCTTTGTCTTGGCTGTGGCCGCGCTTGCCTATGCCCTCTACCAACTCTGGAAATTGAAGAAAGGCATTGGCAAGGTGTTACGGTGGGTGCAAACCAACCCTCGGGCGGGGCTGGCCGTCTTCGCGGAATTTCTAATGTGGGGTTCGGGTTGGCTTATCTGGGAAAAGCTGGGTCGGGGCGCGGCGATGCTTGTTGCCTGGCTAATTTGGGGCTTCATCTTTTTCTCGTTGGTAGGGCTGACAGGTGTAACGCTTCCTCTTGTGGCTCCGTTGATTATTGCCGTAGCGGTGTTGATATTTTTCGCCGTGGGTTTCTTCTCCGCGCGCGCGCTGATGCGCCATTTAGAAGAGCAGTTGGAGGTTGTCCTTTGAAAAAGTATTTCACCACGGAGACGCAGAGGACACTGAGAAAAAAATAAGTTTTAGGGTAACCATGATTTTCCTGAAGGAAGAGTGGTTTTACCACAAAGCCGCTAAGGCACTAAGATTCATTAATCCTTCGCGCCTTTGCGCCTTAGTGGTGAAAATCTTGGTCTTTTCAGTGAAGTCAACTTTCAACCTGTAACTTTTAACTTTCAATTTTCAATTAAGGAGCATACAATGGCGCCTTTGAAACTCAGAGTAGTTAGTCCAGAAGGATATTTGAATGCCCGGCAACGACCCTACGGCGAGCTGGTAACGCAGTTACCGGATGGCGCCATTGTTGAGGCGTTGGAGACGGCGGCGACTGTGCGGGCTAAGGTCGGTCAGCATGGTGAATGGTTGCGGGTGCGGCTCCTAGATGGGCGAGAGGTTTATCTGGCGGCCTGGTATCTACAATTGTTCTCCTCTGACGCTGCGCTGGCAGATAGTTGCCCGGTCTGGGTTCATAACCCGGCTGCCGGTTGCTTGAATATCCGGCAAGCCCCCTCGTTGAGTGCCGCACGTATCACTCAGGTGCTGCACGAAGAAGAGCTGGTGGCGCTGGAGACGGAGGCGGAGGTGCGCGCTAAGGTAGGACGACCGGGGGAGTGGCTCCATGTTCGTCTCCCCGATGGACGTGAGGGTTACGCAGCGGCCAATTACTTCTCGCTGGTGGCGCCCGTAGTGCCCGATCCCGCTCTTGCTCCGGCTGAAGAAGAAAAAATCACGATAACGGCCGCGCTCAATAGTTTGCAACGTAAAATCGCCCTGACCTGGAACCGGTTGGGAGGCCGTTTCCAAGAGTTGGCGGCGGAATTGTCTATCGATCCGGGCAGCGCGGTTGCCGTCTGGCAAGTCGAATCGCGAGGGCAGCCTTTTGGCCCGGATGGCCGTTTGACGGTGCGTTTCGAGAACCACATCTTTTATGACTACTGGGGGAAATATCATCCGGAACATTTTGCCCAACACTTTAGCTTCAACCCTCACCGTCGTTGGATAGAGCACCGGTGGCGGCGTGCGGTGAACCAACCCTGGGAGACCTTCCACGGGAACCAGCAGAGCGAGTGGGAAGTTCTAGAGTTCGCTCGCGGGTTAGATGACGCGGCGGCGTGTACTTCCATTAGCATGGGCGGGCCGCAGATCATGGGTTTCCATTACCGGCTACTTGGTTGTGCTGCGGCACCGGAAATGCTCGCTCTCTTTGCCTCCGGCGAGGAGCACCAGGTGCGCGGTTTTTTTGAATTTGTACGCCGGAAACAGGCGGATCAATGTTTGCGGAACGCTGATTTCGTGGGATTTGCCAGGATTTACAATGGCTCCGGCCAGGCGGCCAATTACGGTCGGTTGATTGCGCAGGCTTACGAAACCTACCGGCAGCTCAGGACGCCCTCTTTCTCCTATGCGGCGCCGGGTGGATTTGCGCCCGCGTCGATGACGGAGGTGGATGATCTGCAACGCATCTTGGGAATCGGGCCGCGGACGACCGCACAACTTAACGCGGACGGTATCTATACCTTCGCCCAACTGGCGGCGATGGAAGTTGCGTATCTGCGCGAGTTAGCGCGTGGCCGTCGCTGGCTGGAAACGTGGCCCCTGCA
>JAYELZ010000038.1:0-5690 GCA_034717835.1 Chloroflexota bacterium | reverse complement strand
GCGAGGACGCCGGCCCAAGCTGTGGCCGGTCTCCTGACCGGGCCACCACAACGCGCCTGACCGTGAACGACCAGGCTACGAGGTACTGCGGAATGACATTCCGCACTACTAACGGGTTACGTGACGCGCGTGTAGGTGTGGTTTTGAGGCCGGCCGCTCGAAATGACAAGCGGTCTCCAGCTGTGGCCGGTCTCCTGCAGGAACTGCCCTTGCCAGGGACCGCGCCACTCACCCTTTGTAGCACGGGGTCTTTAGCCACGGGTGAGGGGCGCACCGCCAAACACGGCGCTGAAGCGCCTACTACGGAACACTTTTGTCATTCCGAGCCAGCGGTGTCTCCGTGCCGCGACTGAAGTAGGCTGTCGGAGGCGTGCTGCAAATGAGAAAGGGATTTGTTTTAGAAAGGGGTCTGCGGTAGCGCCGTATGGTTGTGCTTTGCCCCGTACCGCCACCACTGGGAAATTTAATTTGCTAATAATACTGGTAAGTAGAGCTGTGTTACAATTTTGACCAGTTTGTAATATTGCACATCCAAGCCCTCGACCACAGAACTATACGTAAAATGAATCGCGTTATCTGCCGTGGAGACTGTGCTCTGGCTAAGACAACGAGCCTCGTGGTCACAAGCCAGAAGTAGTACAGGATCATTAGCGGCCCAACCAGATAGGGGAAGAATCTTTAGATCTGTTTGTCCTCCTAATGGTTGCCATACGACTATGGCGTTAGTTACCCTCTTTTCAACGATAAAATGCTCTGGGCCAGACAAAGGCTCTCCATTGTAAGCGTCAAACATGCCCGCGACGGTATCCTTGTTGTTGGAGACATAGACACCGCCGGGCGAAATCAAGTGTGAGTCCACTGCATAAGGCATTTCGGTATTCCAGTTGGCAGTTACGGTGAAGGTCTCGAAGACGGTCAGTGTAACGTCCGGTGCGATGAAGCGAAAGTCCGTGGCTAGCTCGTCCGCGTATTGAGACAGCACCTCGGATTGTACAATGGACACTAAGTTTAACCAGGGGCTATCGAGTCCTCCACCATATTCGGAAGTGTATGTATCGTAGCTCAGCATGTACCCTGTGGCCAGGTTCCAGCGCAACGTCGACAAATTGAACGTGAAGGTTTCCGGCGCAAGATTATGCTGGTAGAAGAGCGTTTTATCACGGGTGAGGAAAGCCGTCAGCGGGTAAACGTGCCAATTGCCGTCGCCCCACTAGTCGGTAGTAGCCTGGTCGGCTACGCGCCCCAACAGATAGCTACCGTGAAAGCCAGTTTCTGTTTCGGCCAGCCGATCATAGCCGGTTTCGGTCATTAGCAAATTGGTGGAGTAAACGCGGGTGTGTTCCAGCCAACCTTGATGGTACGCTGCGACATGCGGCGCATTGGGGTTGTAGTCGAAATCCATCGCCCGCGCCCCGACCTGGTCCTCGAAAACGAGATTGCTGGGGATATCAACTGTCATCTGTTGCATGAGCTGCGCCAGCCGCTGTTGCACCGCGTCGACATGCGGTGAAACCACGTAGCCGCCGTGCAGCCACTGGTACGCAGGCAAACCGGCGTTGAAAGCGGAATCGCGCGCAGCATTTTCCGGTGTGCAAGGGGGCGGATTGGCAGAGCCAGTGTAACATTCGTACAACGCATTGCCATTCCTGTCCAGGACCGCCACATCCGTCGGAGAAAGGCCCGCAAAGGTGGAGGCTTCGTCATCCCACCAGGTGGGATTGGTGTAGGGCATATTCAAGAAGCCAGCGTCGTTAGCCATCTTGAATAGCTCAAGCATCTCCGTAGTAGTCCCAAACTGAGGTTTTGGCGGTAGCAGATCAGGATAATTTTCATCGAAACCATATTGCCAGAACGATACCCAATGCAGAATCGCCGGCGCGGGGATCTGCGGCAGGAGCGCTTCATACGCGCTGCTGGGTTTGTCCGTATCCGCTTTGATTAACGGTGATCTCACCAGTTGAGCATAGCGAGCACCGGCTTTAGCCCTCAAGTCTAAGAACTCTGCGAAGTGGTTGTGCGCGCGGTAAGCCATCAGGGTTTGCGGGTAAGGCTCTCCTATATGGACGCGCACCATGGGCGAATCCCATAGGCCGTTATCGGGGATACCGGGGGAGAAAGTATGATACAGGTAAAAACTGCCTGGATGCTCGCTGTCCTCTATTGGCCCTAGCCAGGTGGAGATGATCTCATCCGGTTTATGGAGCGTGTACATGGCAAAACGCCCCTTGGCGGATTCGAGCGCCTGGTAATCGGCAAAGACGCCCGGCCAACCGGGGTAGCGGATAGTATGTGAGTAATTCTCACGCACATCGAAAATACCTGGCTCAAGCACGACGCCTGGCATGACTGGCAGCAAGAGCTCTTGCATATCCGCCTTGCGAAACAGCAGATCAGAGGGGAAAAGCACGCGCTCTACGATATACCCGCTCTTATTCTCCAAGAACAGGCGCATATCGAACCATTGCTCGGTGGAGAGGGTGATATCCACCCACACGTTGACCTCGGCGTAGTGTTCGGGATTGGCGATGTAGCGCAAGGCCAGCCGATTATCCACCGGACGCCACTCCCAGGTAAATTCCCGATCTGGGTAATCGCGTTCATACGAGCAACCGCCCACATAGTCATTGGGTTGGGATGCCGCTTCGAAGACGCCACCCCACAAGCAGCCGTAGCGTGAACCTGCGCTGACGTGTTCACCGGTGGCTTTATCCAGGATGTAGGTCAGCGCGCCATTGATTTTGGAGACCCCGATTTCGTAGTAGTCGTTGCCGAGCACCAGAGTATTCGGGTCTGAGGCATCGAAGTAGCTTTGCGATTGCGCGACAACGGCCTCACAGACGGTGAGGTTGGAGAAAGTGCGAGTGGTGCCCCCCATGGAGAGAGTCATCGGCGAGCTTTGATCCACTGCAGGTGGGTTGAAGTCAGTAAAATAGGGTTCCTTTAGCCAGCTCAGTGATTCAACAGTGAGAATTGATGCGCCCGCCGTCGCCGTGCCGGGCGCCAACGTCAGAACCAAGAGTGTTATGATTACCAGACCTAATGCTCTGGTGTATTTCAACATTTCTTACCTCAAGCTGCGGGCCGTGAAATTACGTTCTGTGAATAGGGCTATTCTGTGTCAGTAGCTGCGATTTCTCGTGCTGGCGGTGCAAAAATAATTTTGCGACTACCGACGCGGGTTGGGCAATGTTTTATTTCCTAATCCTCCAATTCCCAATCACTACTCACTTCTTTTTTCCACGAACGTCCAGACCAAGTACTCCAGCCCCCGGCGGAGGCGCTGCATGGCGGGGGAGTTTTTACTGATGCTGGGGAAGAAGTTCTGTTGTAGAGCGGTGGTGGCGCGACTTATTCCTTCGCCAGGGACTTGCTGGGAGGCCAGTTGGACGGCGGTGTCTTGGACGACGTGGAGGAATTCGCGCTGCGTTTCGATCTCGCCCCGCAGGATGACTGAGGCTCCACGGCCCGGCACGACCCGTTGCACTTGCCGCCGCTGGGTTAATTCGCCCAACTTCTTGGTCCAGAGTTGGATGTCGGGAGTCTCTGCCAGCACGGGGGGCGTGGGGGGCGTATCGAAGGCTACGCAATCACCGGTGAAAAGTACTTTCTTCGCGGGGATGAAGAACCAGAGGCTACCAAGCGCTGCTCCGGTGACGCTCTCGGCTACCAGGGGCGGTTTCTGATGGAGGAAGAGCCGTTTGTTGGTTGATAGTTTCACACGCCGGGGCTGCAAATCGTGCAAGGACTGGGCTTCTTCTGGGTAGCGCTCTCGAGCGGCCAGGAGTAGCTCTGCCCATTGCTCTTCAGCTTGGAGGAGTTCGTCCAGCCGGCGGGCGGTTTCCTCGGCAGCGATGATCGGCACCTCCCACTGGGCGGCGCCGATTAGGCGGTCTGGTTGGGCATCTGTGAGCACCACGTAGAGGATATGTCCAGCTTGCTGCTGCACTTCACGCAGCCAGCTGCGGGCGTGGGAAGGGCGCGGCGGCACATCTACTACGATCGCGCCCTGTTCCAGCGCGATGAGTCCCAGATTATAGGGCGGATAGCGATCTTCTACGAAAATTCCGGAGATTATTTCTTTCATGGTGTAACCTCATTGGGTCTAAAGTCTAAGGTCTAAGGTCAAAAATTGCTAGTTGATGGTTATTTGCCGATTTGCTCATTTGTTCTTCAGGGTGGTTTGCAGGGCGGCGCGGATGGTTTCTGACGGGGTGGGTGGGCCGCCGCCTTGCGCGAATGTTGGAGAGCCGCCGCCACCACCACCTCCTAATTGTTTGAGGGCGGCGTGGAGAATGGCGTTGGCGTCCAGGTTTAGATCGTCGCTGCGCGCGCAGATAAGGCGGGTACTGCTTCGCTCGTTGCCGGTGGCGAGGAGGAGCAGGGTTTTGGGGCGTTCACGGAGTTGTTTGGCGAGGGCCAGCACCTCGGAGTGGGGACGCTCTGCCCAATGCGCGACCAGCTCTCTGACGCCGTTGACTACCGGGGCTGTGGTCCAGAGTTGCTCTGCCTGGATGTGGGTCAACTGCTTCTGGACGGCGGTCAGGGCTTTCTGGCTCTCCTGCGCCTCCGTTTGCAGCCGCTCGATGGCGGCGGGCAGCTCGTCTTGCGCGGTGGTGAGTTCCAGGCTCACTTGTCGCAGGAGCCGCAGGGCGCGACGGTAATCGCGTAGCGCCCGTTCCCCACAGAGGAAGGAAATCCGCGTGCCGCCCTTGTAGCTGGTCAGTCCGGTGATCTTGAGCAACCCGATCTCGCCAGTCTGCTCGGCGTGCGTGCCGCCGCACGGAGTGATATCGCAATCGGCGATGGTGACGAGACGAATGTTGCCGGTGACTTGTGGTTGACGACGTAGATTGAATTTTGGGAGCTCGGCTGACGTCACAAATTGTGTGCTCACCGCGCGGTTTTCCCAGATAATGTGATTGACCTCGCCGGCTACCGTGTAGGCTTGTTCCCAACTGAGGCTGGCGTAGTCCGTATCCAACGTATTGCCCTCGTTGCCAAAGTGGACACTGAGGGTGACGGCACCCAGACAGTTGAGCAGGGCGGCGGAGAGCAGGTGTTGCCCGGTGTGCTGCTGGATATGGTCAAAGCGGCGTTCCCAGTTGAGCTCGCCGGTCACATGATCCGCGGCCAGCGGTTGGGCGAGGAGATGCCAGACTTCGCCGTCCGCGTCGCGCCAGACATCTAAGACGGGGACACCGTTCAGCGTGCCGGTGTCGTGAGCTTGGCCGCCGCCAGTGGGATAGAACGCGGTCTGGTCCAGTTGCACGGCTGGCCCGTGCGCGGTCTGCTGGCGGGCGACTATCTGGGCCGTGAACGTCCGCGTTTTGCTGCTCTCATAGTAAAGTTTACGGGTCATTAAGTACCTACCTTTCGAATAGCGAACATTATGGGACGCAGATTTACGCAGATAAGAACTGATTTATTAAATTTTCCTTAGTGCCTTTGCGTCTTCGCGGCAGCCTATCGGGGGAGATAAAAAATACTCTTTTTCTCCGTGTTCTCTGTGTCTCTGTGGTGAAAACTTTCGACTCTTGAAATCTAGGGGAAGCTGACGATCTCCTTATGGGACGCAGATTTACGCAGATAAGAACTGATTTATTAAATTTTCCTTAGTGCCTTTGCGTCTTCGCGGCAGCCTATCGGGGGAGATAAAAAATACTCTTTTTCTCCGTGTTCTCTGTGTCTCT
>JAYELZ010000037.1:47947-57532 GCA_034717835.1 Chloroflexota bacterium | reverse complement strand
CCAATTTGCGGAGTAGCTGCCCCACATGCGTCTCCACGGTATGCTCGCTGATGCCCAGTCTGGTCCCCAACTGCCGGTTACGCACTCCTTGAGCCAGCAGCTGTGCGACCTCTTGCTCCCGCGCGGTCAGAGATTCCCAGCGCGCGCCCACCCCCGCGCCAGCAACCGCAGCACCGCGCGCTCGCGCGCCGTCAGCGCAGCGAGCGGCGGTGGCAGGATAGCTTCTTCGCGCTGCCGCCACGATGGTCTCCGGCGCTTCCTCCTCGACCACGAAGCCCGCGGCCGCCACAGGGATCTCCAGCCCCGATCCGCGGTGTATTCAGCATTCACTCAACGGACGCCGGCTGCCAGGAGGGATATATCCCCGCTGCCAGACGATTAGGCTGACCGCCCTCCGCCCAATTAAACAGATATATGCTGTTGTCGGCCCCTTCGCCAGCGTAAAAAACTATCCACTTCCCATCAGAGGACCACGAAAAGGAACCGGTGCCGGGATTTTGCATCTCGGCCGGAAGCCGCGCCAATACTGTATCCCGATTATAAGCCGGTGGGATATTCTCCGCCGGTTGCGGCTCGTTCTTCTCCCCGTCACCGGTGAAGGTTACTGTCCACCATGTCTGATCGCCTGTCTGAGTGCTCTCATCCCAATCCAGCCGGTTATACAGTATCCGACCATCAGGCAGCCAGGCGAACGGAAAGTAGCGGGCCTGATTAGTGCCCGTAAATATCACTTGTGGTTGTTGCCCCGCTCCGACCTGTATCATAGCCAGACTGATGGAGTCGCCTGGCTCAACGGGTATGGGAACCTCCAGGGGTGCGCGGATGCCAAATACCAAGCGGTCTCCATTGGGTGACCAGGCATAACCGAAGGCACCCAGTTCATCCACGATTTGCCCGTCGGATACTTTAACGATGCTCAGGCTTCTCCCCGAACAACAGCCGACGTCAAGTACCAGGTAGCGATTGTGAGGCGACCAGTTGACCAAGGCCAGCCGCGGATCGCCGTCAGCCTCTATAAGGCGATCAGTCTTATTCAGCGGATTGTAGAGATGGGCTTTCCGTATCTCGCTTCCCTCTTCCTGGTAAATATAAGCCAATAGCTGTCCATTGGGTGACCAGGCGGGACTCCTAGCTATGCCCCCAGTGGTCAGACGCTGCTGATTATGACCATCCGGGTCCATAAGCCATACTTGCTTATCGGCGCCAATGAAAGCAATCAATCCCGGCGGAACCTTTTGCACTGTTGAGGCCAATGGCACAATAGACGTCTCCGGCAGCGGTCCGCTGCACCCTGCCATGATGATAGTAGCAACAGAAATGGTACTCAGAATCAACATTTGTTTGAGTTTCATAATCTATCTTCCCCCCCCAAAAAAAAATACTCGTGGAGTACTTGTCAAAATGCAATGGTGAAGCTTTGGGACAGACCCAGGTCTGATGACACCGACTTTTCAGATGCGTCCTCATTAGGTGCACCTAATGTTAGTACCACTGAGCCAAAATCCTGTCCCGCAGCATTTTCACCACTTGCTTCTGTGTCTTATTCTCATGGGGATATGTTTTACCGTCAACCATATACCTCAATACGGTTTTTACTCCAGCCATTGTTGGTATAGAAAGTCAGTTTTCTGAGTGTCCCGCCGTTGGGATCGCTGATCCAGTAATTGCTATCGCTCAATCCATCGCCACGAACCGCGTTAACGACCACCCAGTGTGTATTACCATTTTTCGTCAGCTCAAGAATAGGGGGACGGCTGCTTTCGAGAGCCCAGACAATAGTGCTGTAGTTGAAGGAATAAAGACCAATATGGCTGGCCTTATTCTCGCTACAATGATCGGCGCCATATGCAAAGTACCAAGAGCAGGCTTTCGTCCCCATACAACTGTTGACTTGGTCGGGGTTTTTGCTCGCACCATAGTACTTGAAGACCATGGTCGCTGATGTCAGAAGGCATCCTTCGGCACCAATTGTGTACCCCTCTGTCTGCATAACCTCGCCACCCCATAGCGGATCTGCCTGATTGTAGCGGGGAACATATAGCCAGATATCTAATAGTACCAGAGGAGCCAATCCAGGTGCATCGGCTGGTGTGGAGAGCAGCAGCATATCTTCGGCGATGACATCTGGAACACCAAATACCGACCCTGCTGCTGGCGTTCTCTCCACTATAGGTTCTTGCGCTCCCTGAGGCGGCGGCTCCTGGGCCATCAGCACGCCCTGGCTCGCACTCAACACCAGCGCCAACAACACGAACACTGAAACAAACTTTACCTTACTCATCATCAACCTCCTTAGATTGATTGAATAATAGTTACCGGACTACCCGATAACATTATCCAATCCTACTACAGCGGCAGCCGTTTGTCATGATACGCTGGTACTGTTTTCTCGCCATTTTGTAGTACCTGGGTACTGTTTTGGGCTAAGACTGCCGCGGTATGCTGGCTGCTCAACGAAACGTGCTGGTGGAGCACTTCTCTCAGCAGGTGTCAGGGGTGCTCCACTAGCCCGTGCTCCCAGGCCCACGCCACTGCCTCTGCCCGCGAGCAGATCCTCAGTTTGGTATAGCTGTGACTGACATGATTCTTGACCGTCTGTTCAGCAAGGCACAATTTCCCCGCGATGCGCCGGTTATCCCACCCCCGCGCCAGCAACCGCAGCACCGCACGCTCCCGCTCGGTCAACGCGGCAATCTCCGGCGGCGCGACCTCACCCCGCAGCCACGCCTGGACCTCGCCCTGAATTCGGGAACTGTACCACGGTTCACCCCGCACTACCGCGCGCAGGGCTTCCACGACGGCGAAGAGCGAGTCCGTCTTGAGCACGTAGCCCGCCACCCCGGCCGCCAGCGCCGCGTGAACGTGGGTGGGGTCGTCGTAGGCGCTGTAAACCAGGCACTGCGGGGCCGGGTCTAGGGTTTGTAATTGCCGGGCCACGGCGGCCCCCGGTTGATCGGGTAGTTCTAAATCGAGCAGCACGATGTCAGGATGCTGGCTTTTAGCCAGACGTAGTCCCGTCTCACCCTCCAGAACTGCCGCGACCAGGTGTAAATCGGCACAGCTCTGGAGCAGGTCGTGCAGTCCCTGAGAGATCGCGGGATGGTCTTCAATTACCAATACGCTAGTCTTGGTCATAACCCCTCCTTTCTATTCAGGCACTCAGGCACTGAGTGTAACCAGAGAAGTCGCTCTGTCGAGACCCCGCCACTAAAAAAGCCCCGACGGGATTTTACCGTCGGGGCTGTAGAGCAAGAATATCACTTAGCCAATGTCAGTCCAGCAATCCCACCCGCGCGTTGAACTCACGGATCAGCTCATCCATCTCCGCCATCTGGCCGTGGATATCACTCCAATAGTTCTCATCACGCCACTGTGCCTGGATTTCCTCGTAGGTCTTGCCTTGCTGCTCAACCCAGGTGTAATACTTGAGGTTATGCACGCGCTTGCGTCCAGGATAGGTCAGCTCTTCCATATTATCGGTGCTCTGACCCAGTAGGTAACGATTGAAAGCCACCGCGGCATCGGTCTCGGTATATTCGCCCTGCTCCGCGTGCATCTCACGCATGCGGCTCTGGTAGAGTTCCATGGAGTCCGTCCAAACGGTGAGGATGACATCGTTTTCATCCAAATCATACCATTTAGCCATCTTGATCGCCATCAAAGAGTTAGCGACACTGGAAATACCCAAGAGGTCCAGCTGCTCGACAAACTCCGTAGGCACGCCCTGCTCAACTAGATACTCACGCCCAACTTGTTCATTGAAGAGCCGCACCAGGGACATGGTGGCCTCGTCATCAATATCGATGAGCATATCGGTGTTGCGCACGTTGTGGATCCACGGGACGTGCTTATCGCCAATCCCTTCGATGCGATGGCCGCCAAACCCATTGTAGAGCAAGGTCGGGCATTGCAACGCCTCGCCTGCCGCGATCTTGCTGGTGGGGAAGAGTTCCTTCATATAATCCCCACAGCCCAGCGTTCCGGCGGAGCCGGTGGTCAGCGTGACACCGAAGTAGCGGTCGTCAGGCCCCAACTCTTGCTCCAGCACCTCTTCCATCGCGTGGCCGGTGATATCGTAATGCCAGAGGTGATTGCCAAATTCGTCAAATTGGTTGAAGATGAAAATTTCATCACCGCGCGTCGCGGTCAGCTCATGGCACTTGTCGAAAATTTCCTTGACGTTGGATTCACAACCGGGCGTGGCGATGACCTCGCCAGCAACCTTGGAGAGCCACTCAAAGCGCTCGCGGCTCATCCCTTCAGGGAGGATGGCGATAGAATCGCAGGAGAGCAATGTGGAGTCGTAGGCCCCGCCCCGGCAGTAGTTGCCAGTGGAGGGCCAAACCGCACTGTGATAGGTAGGATCAAATTGTCCGGTGACCAAACGCGGCACCAAACAACCAAACGTCGCGCCAACTTTGTGCGCGCCGGTCGGGAACCATTTGCCGACCAGGGCGATGATGCGAGCCTTAACGCCGGTCAGTTCCTTGGGGATTTCAATATAGTTGACACCACCGAAACCGCCGCCAAACTCCTGCGGTTCATTTTTCCAGGTGATGCGGAAGAGATTGCGCGAAGTGACATCCCACAGCCCAATCTTCGCCAGCTCATTTTTTACGCTGTCAGGGACCAGTTCCGGATACTTCTGCTGCTCAAAGGTAGGGATGATGATATCCCGCTCCCGTGCGCGCTGCACAGTCCGCTCTAATTGTTGCTCATTAATAGTTAGATCAATCATCTTTGTTTCTCCTTAAAAATTTAATGTATAGAAATTAATCACTGGTTGCTGAAATACGGATACTAGGAAACAGAACCGTCAACACGACTCCGACGACTGCCCCCAGCAAAGCCCCCAACGTATTTAACCAGAGGTCGCGCCAATCGGTATAGCGGCTGGGAATGAGAAGTTGTACCAGTTCAACACTCAGGCTCAATCCGAACCCGGCCAACGTCCCCCAGAGTAACGCCCAGCAGCGGGAGTACGTGCTCGTTGCTAAGGTCACCGCCATCCCCACCGGAACGAAGACCAAGATATTGCCCCAGATGCTGATCAGGAGATGCGCGCCCATTTTCTCGCCCACCGGGGAGGAGGTGAGCGGTACCAGCACACTAGTTATTGCCGCATTGGAGAGTGACGTCATCCAAACAATGACCACTCCAAGCACCACGGCGACCCACCACCAGAAATTGCGTCGCAATTATTCCCCTGAGAGACAAGTGGCTAAAGCTAATAGTTCGTCTGAGAACCAATAACCTTGCCGTCTCATACTTTCCAAAAGAGGGACAACCTCAGTGATCAAACCACGTTCTTTAGCTCGGAGTAATAGTCCCACAGAGCCAGTCACCGATAGTGCCAGCTGGCGAGCTGCAGTACGGCCTAGCCGCTCATCTATGACCACCACTGCCTGCAAGTGGTAAGCCAAAGCAATAGCTTGTTGCTCTCCGCGATCTAGCTGCCATGTCACCACTTCCACTTCAGGAGGCAATGGTGATAGAGGGACAATTGTGATGAATGCCCTTAGTGCAGCCTCAAGCCGAGCCGCCTCCGGCCCATTCTTTCTCAGTAATTCACGCTGAACAGCCGGTGAAATACATACCCTCTCACAAATTTTGGGTAATAGTGCCAGCTGCCGGACCTTGGCCAACGCAATTAACGGCCCCGTGTCGCAGACGAGGTGCTTCATCCCTCGTTTCCACGCAATGCTCTTAAATCGGCCTGCAACTCACTCTCCAACTCTGGGGGAGGATAATTAAAAAGAGGCACATGATAGCGTCCACAGACGTCAAGGAACTCAACGCGAGAGAGACCAGCCAACTCAGCTGCTTTGCCAGAAGAGAGCTTCCCTAACTCGAACATCTTTAACGCGGCCATCAAACGGATTTGCGTTTCCAACTCCGCGGGAGTGGTCCGCACCGCCTCTGCTAATCCTTCTGGACAGTTCAATTTGATTTCCAGCATCTTTTCCTCCTGGACAACTCCGTATGAAACCTTTACGCGCTACCCAGCAACTCCCGCACCGCTTCTAACGTCGGCGCGATGATGGGCGGTTCCGGCACAGTCTTCATGGCGCTGGCGATATCTTTGAGGCCGGAGCCGGTGAGCATCACGACCACGCGCTCCTCGGGCGCGACCAATCCTCTTTCCACAGCCTTGACCAGGCCAGCGTAAGCCGCCGCGGCCGCCGGCTCAGAGAAGACGCCTGTATTTTGCGCGACGACGGGGATAGCATCCAAGATATCCCGGTCGCTGACGGCGATGAACGCGCCACCGGTCTCGCGGGCTGCGGCTAACGCTTTGTTACGGTCACGGGGCAACCCCGCGACGATGCTATCGGCCACGGAGTGCGCGGTGACGGGTTGCATTTCCCAGCCTTGCAAGCCACGCTCGAAAGCGTCCACCAGCGGCGAGGAACCTTCCGCCTGCACGCCCATGAGCTTGGGCATCCGGTCAATCCAGCCCAGGGCCAGCAAGTCCTTGAGTCCCTTGTGGATGCCGCCGATGATGCAGCCATCGCCCACGGGGACGAAGATGCGATCAGGCGCTTCCCAACTGAGCTGCTCGCAGATCTCATAGACACCCGTCTTCTTCCCCTCGGTCATGTAGGGATTGTAGGCGGTGTTGCGGTTGTACCAACCGTACTCCTGGGCGACCTTGAGCGTCAGTTCAAAGGCGTCGTCGTAAGTACCGTCCACCAGAATCTCCCGCGCCCCGTAGATGAGATGTTGGGTGATCTTGGCCGGCGGTGCGCTCTTAGGCACAAAGATAACCGCGGGCAATCCCACGCTGGCGGAGAGTCCCGCCAAAGCCGCGGCCGCGTTACCCGTGCTCGCCGTGGTGATGATCTCCGTACCCGCTTCCTGCGCTTTGACCACGGCTAACGCCGAAGCGCGATCTTTGAAGGAAGCGGTGGGGCCGACGCCATCATCTTTTACCCAGATGTGCTGCAAGCCCAATTTAGCGGCCAGACGCGGAGCATTGTACAAGGGCGTCCAGCCCACACGCAACGGCGGGACAGGAGAATCCAGTTCCACCGGCAACAAGGGTTTATAACGCCAGATAGTGCGGTTGTTGTTCTGCGCCAAGCTCTCGCGGCTAATACGCGAGGCGATCAAATCATAATCATATTGAACATCAACGACGCCGTCGTCCCCGTGCTCCGGACAAATGTAGTCGATCTCATCAACTTCGTAGGTTTTGCCGCAGATGGTACATTTTAGGCCGATAACATGATCCATGGTGTTAGTCCTTAGTCTATTAGTCGTTTAGTCCTTAGTCTATTAGTCGTTTAGTCGTTGGTCAAGTAGTCTTTAGTCAAGTAGTCTTTAGCCAGATGGTCAGCTATGTCCTCGTGAACTCCTGACTATTCGACTACTAGACTACCCGACTACTGGACTACCCGACTAATCCGGAACTATTCGCGTGCCAGTCTTACCTGCCAACGCTTCCATGAGATGCGCGGGATCGGTGACGAGAGCTTCTTTGCCGCCCGCTTCCAAGTACCAGATGATAGCGCGGACTTTGGGCGCCATGCTGCCCTCAGCGAAGTGGCCTTCTTCTAAGTACTGCTTGGCCTCAGAGACAGTGATTGTATCTAGTGCTTTCTGTTCGGGCGTGTTGAAGTTGATGTAAATCTGTTCCACGGCGGTGGAGATCAAGAAGAGATCCGCGTTAATGGATTGCGCCAGCAGTGAGGAGGCGAAGTCCTTATCAATGACCGCCGGGACGCCTTTGAGGTTACCGTTCTCCTCTTCAATGACGGGAATGCCGCCGCCGCCTACGGTGATCGCGCAAATTCCATTATCCAGCAAGGTTTTAACCGCGGATAGCTCAATAATTTTCTCCGGAATGGGGGAGGCGACGACCCGGCGCCAACCGCGTCCGGCGTCCTCCACCACGTCCCAACCATCTTCCTCGGCGCGTTTCTGCGCTATGTCGGCGTCCATAAATGTGCCGATGGGCTTGGTGGGTTTCACAAACGCTTCATCATCTTTGTTTACCTGCACCTGTGTTACCACGGTGACGACATGCTTATCAATGCCCCGCCGCGTGAATTCGTTAGCCAGGTTTTGCTGGAGCGCGTAACCAATGGCGCCCTGCGTATCGGCTCCGCAAGCATCCAGCGGTACCTCGTGCATGCCGGTAACCTTCGCTGCGATCTCGGAGCGGCGGAGGATAAAGCCGACCTGCGGGCCGTTACCGTGCCCGATGGCGACGTCCCAGCCCTGCTCAATCATATTGGCGATGTGATGCGCGGTCTCGCCAGCGGCCTGGTACTGGTCTTCCACGGTCTGGTGTTGCTTATCTGGAATGAGGGAGTTCCCCCCAATTGCAATTACTGCCCATTTATGTTCACTCATATTAGTCTCCTGTTTAGTCTAGTAGTTGATTAGTCTGGTAGTCTGATAGTCTAGTAGTCGGATAGTCGGATAGTTGAGTAGTCGGATAGTCGAGCTGCCCCATTTACAAGACTAAATGACCACAAGACTAATGACTACTCGACTACAAGACTAAATGACTTACTTAGCACATCGTCAATGCCAGCACGCCTTTCTGCGCGTGGAGGCGGTTTTCGGCCTGATCAAAGACGACGGATTGCGGGCCGTCCATGACCTCACTGGTCACTTCAATGTCGCGGTCGGCGGGCAGGGGGTGCATGTAAATCGCGTGCGGTTTCGCCAAAGCCATCTTGCGCGCATCCGTGATCCAATCCTGGTAGCTATCCTGGATTCGCTTACCCTCATCAGGGTCGGCGGTTGTCATCAAAGGCCCCCAAGACTTGGCATAAACTACATCCGCATCCTTAAAGCCCTCTTCCATATCATGCACAACCTCGAATTTGGTACCGGCCTTGCGAGCCTCTTCGCGAGCCATCTCCATGACGTCAGGCATCAACTTGAACTCCGGCGGGTGAGAAAGCGTCACATCCATACCAAAGCGGGGCATCTGCAGAATCAAGGATTGCGGTACAGAGATGGGCTTGAGATAGGAAGAAGCATAGGCCCACGAGACGACAATTTTCTTGCCGCGCAAATCCTTACCGAATTTCTCCTGGATGGTCATCAGGTCAGCCAAGCACTGGTGCGGGTGATATTTGTCGCACTGCATGTTGAGCACGGGGGAGCGTGAGGCTTCGGCGACCCAGTTGAGGTACTTATTGCCGTAGTCCCAGTCACATTGGCGGATTGCCAACCCATCAAAGTAACGACCCAAGATATCGCCGATCTCTTTGGCCGTATCGCCATGCGAGACCTGCGTCGTGCGCGAATCAATGAAAGCGGGATGCCCGCCGAGCTGCGCCATCCCTGCCTCGAAAGAGCAACGGGTGCGGGTGCTGCTGAAGAAAAACAACATGCCTAAAGTTTTGTCGCGCAGCAAAGCGTGTGGTTCACCCAGAGCACGCTTGCGCTTCAAATCCCAGGCCACATCCAAAACAGTCTCAACCTCTTCCTTGGAAAAGTCGAGATCGCAAATCAAGTCACGTCCACGTAAATCAGTAATCATATTTAGTCTCCTGGTTAGTCTAGTAGTCAATTAGTTGTTAGTCGGGTAGTCCTTAGTCTGGTGGTCGTTAGTCGAGTAGTCGT
>JAYELZ010000037.1:23608-47847 GCA_034717835.1 Chloroflexota bacterium | reverse complement strand
TCGAGATCGCAAATCAAGTCACGTCCACGTAAATCAGTAATCATATTTAGTCTCCTGGTTAGTCTAGTAGTCAATTAGTTGTTAGTCGGGTAGTCCTTAGTCTGGTGGTCGTTAGTCGAGTAGTCGTCAGTCGAGTAGTCGTTAGTCAGGTAGTCGGGCGCGGTTTCTTGCGCGCGATTGCTACGATGGAGATAGGCAATCAACCCATTGATGAGGCGCTTGACTTCGGTGGCGAGATCGTAAGCAATGTGCAAGTCATCTTCAGCAATGTAGTGGCGATCTAGCGCCAGATAAAGCTGCGATTGCACTTCACTGGCAGAACGTCGCGCATATTTCAGGAAGCGGGCAAACTCTTTATCCGAGCCAGCATCAAACCCCTCGGCGAGGTTGTGCATGACGGAGCCGGCCGCTCCCTGAATTTGATTGCGTAGCCTAAAGTCGTGGCGGAAATCGGAATGGTCGGTAAAATCATAAACCTGATTGGCAAGCTGCCGCGCCTTCCGCCAGCTCTTCAGATCCTCAAACCGCTCAATCTTCATAGTTAGTCCTTAGTCGGGTAGTCCTTAGTCTTGTGGTCGTTTAGTCTTGTAAGTTGGGCAACTTGACTACCTGACTGTCCGACCATCTGACTACCTGACTACCTGACTATCCGACTTCTTTACTCCGTCGCGCCCAATACCAATGCTAACAACGCCATGCGCATAATTACGCCGTTGAAACCTTCCTGCCAATAACGTGACCAGCGGGTGATGTCCACATCCGCGGGGATCTCATCCATGCGGGGGAGAGAGTGCAGGAGAATCGCATCAGATTTAGCTTTGTTCATCAGTAAATCGCGGGTGATCTTGTAATTCGCCGGCGTGGTGGGCACTTCGCCCTTGCGCTCATCGCGGGATTTGGTGTAATCAGGCTGGATGGTGGGTTCCACCAGAATGACATCGGCATCACCAATCACATCACCAACGTGCTCGGCGAAGTCAAAGTCTAGCCCCATGGCTGCATAATCTTCCTGGTAATTTTCTGGCATTTCCATACCGGGAGGCGCCACGAAGGTGATGGGACAATCGAATTGCGTGAGCGCGTAGCCCAGGGAGTGCATGGTGCGCATCCGCATATCACCGACAGCCACCCAGCGCAACCCGTCCAGACGGCCTTTCTCGCGCCAGACGGTGAAGAGATCGGTCAGAATCTGGGTGGGGTGCTCGCCCCAACCGTCACCACCGTTGATGATGGGAATGCTGGCCCATTTAGCGGCCTCAGCGGGCGCACCTTGCTCAAAGTGACGCATCACGATCACATCACCGTAGCACTCCAACATCTTGAAGGTATCCTTAATCGATTCGCGGTAGAAGTCACCGGCGCGCGTCATCTTCGCATCGGAGAAACCGGTCACACTTCCGCCCAAGCGGAGCATGGCTGACTCATGAGCCAAGCGCGTGCGGGTGGAGGGTTGATAAAAAGCCGTCACCATTATCTTATCTTTGAGCAAATCGACGTTACGGCGATTGCGCGCAATTGGCTCCATCTCCTTAGCAATCTCTAATACCCGGAAGAACTCATTACGCTCGAAATCTTTCAGCGATAAAATGTCACGACCCATGAAACTATGCATTGTATAAACCTCCTCAGGTATAACTAAAATATTAAATTAACTAAAACGGGTGATCCAGGTCAAACCGGATTCACCCGTCTCATTACATGGAAATTAAACTGTCCTGGCACAAAGTAGCTCACTGAATAAGCTGCCACATCTTCATCAAAACTATATAGTTGAGCCACCAATTTTAGTAAGGCTGAATTTTGGGGCACGTTCAACCGTTGGGCAAACTTATCTGTGGCGGAAATTGCCATAATTTGAGTGCGCGAAGTGGCTAGCATCGGCGTGCCACGGGCCAGGAAAAAATCCAACACCGAACCTCGGAACTCCTGGCCTAAATCCTCTTTTTGGAGATATTCTAGCGGAACAATATCCCGCAAATCAGCCACCGGCCTCCCGGCCACGGCAATTACCCGGTTCACGACCAAAACCGGCACTCCCGACGGTGACTCTCCCCTTCCCAAGCCTTGAGTCTCCAACGGCGTAGCCAGGCGCTCTAACACCTCTAGATAAGCCATCTCTGTTTCTAAATCAATCTGATGCACCAGATTATCAATACTCTCTAGTACCTCTAACCCTGATTCCAGCACCGGAATACGAGAGGAGACAAAAGTACCCACACCATGCCGGCGCACTAACGCCCCGCGTTCCACAAAAGTCCCTAGCACCTCACGCAAAGTAGCGCGAGAAACTCCCAACTGTTTAGCTAACTCCGGGCCAGGGGGAAATTGATCGCCTGGCGAACGAGCAACTATCATCTTCTCAATAGCGACTTCAACTTGCTGCCGAGGAGAACGGATTTTTAGATTAGATGTCATAATTACGCCTACCCTCAGACATCTATTATAAGTCAGTTGTCTGACAAGTCAACATGCTAAATAGCAAAGTTTGCATAGTAATAAGGCAGACGCACCGTCTTTGCTGTTTTGGCGTATATCAAGTACAATTAAGTCCATGAAATATATCTACTGGATTATCGAGAAGGAATTAGCTGGACGTCCAGGGCCACAGCTCGCCCCGTGGAACCCTCCCGAACTTTACCGGGGTGGCATTCGCACCGTAATCTCGTTAGCCACAGATGTCAAAGTCTGCGATCTAACGGTCTATCAGTTGAACCATCGCCGCGCCCAATTCCCACCGCTGCTCCTAACCTCTGCCGGCCTGCAAAAGGCCTTTATACACGAAGCCTTGCCAATCTGGGAATTTATCCACGCGCAACTGGCCGCCGGGAATCCTACGTTAGTGCATTGTCACGCTGGCAATGACCGCACCGGAGCCATTCTGGCCGGCTACCTGGTCATCTACCGGGGCTGGCTTCCAGAGACGGCCATACGTCAGGTCCACGACCTCCAACCGCACGCTCTTGAAGCCGCCGGGTATGCCGAGGCGGTTCAACGCTTGAAACCGAACCACTTGCCCGATTCCCGAACGTTGCTCTGATTCCCCACTCCACTAGAAAAAGAAACCCGTGCAGCTGTTATAATAAATGACACTAACCACTAGATACCCATTTTCCGCTATCAATACAGAAAATAATACTAGAGCCTGCCTTCTTTGAATATGAAGTGGGTAGAAAGGAGAACTATTATGGAAAATCACTTTGAGGTAGGAAAAAAATATCGCAATAACCTGGGGGAATACGAAGTAATCAGTATTGACGGTCCTGCTATGACCATCCTCCAAGCGGATGGTCGCATCATCAATTCCACCGTGAATTTACAAGCCCGCATCTGGAAACGGGTACGCTGGGAAAAGCAGCATAAGAAACAGGTCAGAGCATCCAGACGCTCCCGCAAGCAGCGCCGCCGCAAAGCCAAGTTCCCCGGCTTCAAAGAAACCGATTTCCAGGGAGGTGTCAAGGGCACCTCGTGGCGCGCGCGCAACAAATTGGCGGGTTTGATCAAAGATGGATTGACTGCTAAAACCCGCTACGAATTCCAATCTTACGCCGTTTATGGACAACCAGTGGGGCATTACGTGATCCCGGAGTATTATGACAAGAAACATCGCGGGGAGAGTGCTAAATTCGTGTTGGACCTGAATACAACAAGGGCACGCTACGGCTTCCACATCAAGAAAGGTGCAGACATTGAAGAGACCCGCGCCAATTGGCAACGGCTAATAGTAGAACTAGCCGAAGACACTGATCTCCAACAAGAAATTGTACGCTCCATGCAGATGTACAACCTCCGCTGGGACCTCTATCCCGACGGTGGAGAGGAAACACCCATTCACGTTGTAGTAGCTGAAGATGGACAGTTATGCTGGCAAACCCCCGAAACTACGGACACTCTAACTTGGGGGCAGTTTATCGCAAAGTTGGAGGAAATTTCTGCCAGCGAGCCTTACAATATCTATCTTTGCGCCCACCTAAAAAAAGAAGAGGCCATCGCCAAAGGTGCCCAACTGGCTGATAGCATTGTGGGAGTCTATCGCAGCCTGCTGCTCCTCTATGAGATCAGCACTCGCTGCGCAGATTAAGATTTTTTTCGGCAATAGCCCGTATACCCAGAGACCCGAGGAGCGTAAAACTCTTCGGGTTTCCATATGTAGTCAAGAGAGCAACCTATGAAATCGAATCTCATCCCACCCCAAAAACTGTGGCTAGCACTACTCTTTTTCTGCTTGCTGCTGGTAATCACCGCTTGTAGCAGCTCCTCCACGTCGGAAGAAAATATCTCTGCCACACACTTACTTGCGACCTCATTGCCCGCCCCTACCACAACCAGCACGCCGTGCGCCACGCCGACCCCGCGCCCCACCCGCCAACCTCCCACACAGTTGACACGCACTTACACGGTACAAGCCGGCGATACGCTCTCCGGTATCGCGGCCTACCTGGGGATCAGTGTAGAGGAACTATTAGTAAGTAACGGATTGACGGATGCCGATCAATTGCAAAGTGGGCAGTTGCTCAAACTCCCCGTCCAATCACCCGTGGTAGGCCCCAAAGCAGTATTATTACCGGATAGCGAACTGGTCTATGGCCCAGCCTACGCCAACTTCGAGCTAACCTCGGCCATCACGCCATACTCCGGCTACTTCCAGACCTACACAGAGGCGCTGCCCACCGGCGAGGTAGTGACCGGGCCGGAGATCATCATGCGGATTGCGATGCAGTACAGCGTCGGGCCGCGCGTACTCTTGGCACTGTTAGAGGCGGAGAGCGGTTGGCTGACCAATCCGCACCCGTCGCAAGCAGCATGCGAATATCCCCTAGGCCACGTCCGCGATGGTTGGGAAGGCTTGACCTCGCAACTGCTCTGGACTGCCGACGACCTCAACGCGGGGTTCTACGGCTGGCTCTTTGATGATCTCTGGACGTTTCGGTTGGCGGATAGGAGCTCTGTGCAATTTGCCACCACCATCAATGCCGGGACGGCTGGCGTACAACGCTCCCTGGCGGATAGCGCGGATTTCACCGCTTTCCAAGAGCGCCTCCAAAAATTCGAGACCACTTACTATCGCCTCTGGGGAGATCCCTTCAGCTACACCGGGGAACCCTTGCTTCCCCCAGTAGCTGCTCCTCCCACCCTGGCGCTCCCCTGGTCTGTAGGCGAGACCTGGTATTTTACCGGCGGCCCGCACGGCGGTTGGGGCGAAGGCAGCGCGCGAGCTGCGCTTGATTTTGCTACCAGTGAGCGGAATTGGGGCTGCCGCGTCAGCGAGCAGCTGGTCACCGCCGTTACGGCCGGTCAGATCGCGTATAGCCGCGAAGGATTGATTCTGCAGGAGTTGGATCACGATGGGTTCATTGGTACCGGGTGGGTGCTCATCTACATGCACCTCGCGGCCCAAGACCGTGTAGTCGCCGGGGCACAGGTGGAACTCGGTGACGCACTAGGGCATCCCTCCTGTGAAGGCGGCCCAGCCACTGCCTCCCATCTACACTTTGCCCGCCGTTACAATGGCGTCTGGATTCCAGCCGATTCACCGTGGCCGCTTGTGCTGAGCGGCTGGCGCGCCAGGGCTGGCGCACGCTCTTATGACGGTTCTTTGCAAAAAGGGGAACTCATCAAAACTGCCGAAGAAGACTGGTTGAGTGCTAATGCCATCTTACATTTACGTTAGAAACTATGGATTTTTGCTAGTAGACGTACGCAAACGACTTCTCTTGCGGGGGATAGAGATCCCTTGCGGGCACGTCGCTACCGCTCCGTTGGCGCGGAATGACCCTAACTGGGGCCGACCTCCCGACCGTGCTACTTGGTCAAAGCAAATCCCACCTTGTCCGGTGGCGGCTAGCTGGCGCGTCCCCAGGGATAGAGGCCCGGAGTATTTTATGCCGAAAATCTATTAGCGCTAGAGCTGCTCTTAAACACGACTTGCAACTCATTTTCTTTTCATTGCGTATTAAAAATAGCAATTAACTAACTATTTAATCGGAGGTGGAGGAGATGGAACGACGTCCAGGATGTTTGGTCGGTTTGTTAAAATTGGCCTTTCTCAATGTAATCTTTGATTGGTTACAGAATCGTTTTGGGTTTGGACGGGGTGCCTCTTGCGGAGGGATCGGTTGCGGCGTGATATTCTTGATCATCTTTATCTTGCTGGCTTGCTCAACCTGCCTGGGGACCGATTGGTTACAGCTAATCTGAACCAGCGTAAGTTGAGGAGCTCGGCGAACTGCGCTGAGCGAAGATAGACAAACCCAGTGAACCAAAAAAGGGTCTGGCTTAAAGCCAGACCCTTGTGGTGCTCCTCGGGCTGGATTTGAACCAGCAACCAACCGGTTAACAGCCGGTTGCTCTGCCGTTGAGCTACCGAGGATTGACAAAGGCTATTATACGCAAAAATAGAATCTCGTCAAGTGAAGAAATTAAACGAATCAAGACAAAATCAACCGTGGATGGTACGACAATAGTAATTAGTGACCAGTAATTAGGAAAAATGACCTGCTTGTCACGAGATAAGTGATTTGTAATTTGCCGATTTGTCATTCTCAGTTGGCGGTTTGCCAAAAACGTCGTGAGATTTCTTCTTCCAGATATGCGCGCATAGCAGCCAGAGGAACATGCTTAATAATCGATTGAAGGAAACCACGCACCAGCAGGTACTCGGCCTCCTCGCGGGGAATAGAGCGCGAGAGTAGGTAGAAGAGCTGCTCCAGATCCAGCCGCGAGACGGTGGCCCCGTGACTACAGCTGACCTCGTTGGCCATAATCTCCAGTCCCGGGATAGAATGTGCATGAGCTTTGTCCAGCAACAAATTGTTGTTAGCCTGGTAGCCTTCTGAGCGCTGGGCTTCCAATTCCATGCGAATCATCCCGTAGAAAACAGTACGCGCCCGATCGCGCAACACGTTACGGAAAAGCAGCTCGCTGTACGTCTCCGGGGCCAAATGGTGCTGGTAGGTGCTCTGATTTAGCCGTTGCTGCCCGGTCATGAAAGCGAAGCCTTGCATCACCGCATGGGATTGTGGCGCCCGCAGCTCAGTGTGGAGGAACTCTTTGGTCACTGCGCCGCCCAGAGAGCCGCTCCCCCAAACCAAATGCGCGTCGCGCTCCAGATGCGCGTTCTGTACGCTGACCGTATATCGCTGCCGGCCCCAATTTTGGAGGCTGATGTAGCGGATCCAAGCCCCTTCCGCAGCATAGATTTCCACCAACTCGGAGTTGAGTTCCGGCTCCGCTTCTGACGAATAACGTTCCTGAATCACGGTTACTTTCGCGCCTTTCTCCGCGACGATCAGCGTATGGTGCAATCCCGTCCGGCCCGCCGCATCATAACCAATCAGAGTACGTAGGGGACGTTCCACCCGCACGCCGGCGGGCACGTAGACGAAGGTGCCGCCATGCCACAAAGCCGCGTGCAAGGCCGTGAATTTATTGAAATCCGGCCGGGTGATGGTGCCACGCAACCAATGCCGGCGGATAAGCTCTCCATGGCTCTCTAAAGCGTGGTGGAGGTCTTGCAACACCACGTCCGCAGCAATCACCTCCTCCTCTAAATCAGAGTAACAGACGCCGCCGTTATTGTGAATCAACAAACCGTCACAATGCGCTCGCGGTAAGTCAGGGAGTAGCCAACAAGGAGGTAATTCCTCCAGCGAGACAAGTTGTTGAGGAGCTATGACCAAACGCCGTCCCTCCAATGGAAATTCGCGCAACGGCACCCGCCGCCACGGTTCTTCTTGGCGATCTGGCCAGGGGAGTTGTTCGTAGAGCTCCCAAGCCTCGCGCCGGGATTCACGCACCCAGGCCGGTTCTGCGTAGTACTCACTCAAGGCCGCGACGGCGGCAGCGTTGACGGGTAACTCCAATTTTTCATCTTTTCTAGCGGGAGAGGGGTAGTAGGTACGTTCTTTAATCATCAGCCCACCGATCCTTCCATCTGAAGTGCTACCAACCGGTTAAGTTCTACCGCGTATTCCATCGGCAGCTCCTTGATAAATGGCTCCAAGAACCCGTTCACTATCATCACCGCTGCCTGCTCCTCGCTCAACCCCCGGCTCATCAAGTAGAAAAGTTGCTCTTCGCTGATCTTGCTAACCGACGCCTCATGCTCAATCTGCACGTCGTCCTCGTGTACGTCGATGTAGGGATACGTGTCAGAACGCGAACCGGGGTCTAAGAGGAGCGCGTCGCACTCCACCTTAGATTTCACGCCGTAGGCGCCCTTGGCAACCTTCACCAAACCCCGATACCCCGAGCGTCCGGTATCTTTGCTGATGGATTTGGAGTTGATAAGCGAGGTAGTGTGAGGCGCCAGATGAATCGCCTTAGCGCCGGCGTCATAGTGTTGCCCCGTACCGGCGAACGCAATGGTGAGCACTTCGCCATGCGCGCGCGGCCCCTTGAGAATCACAGCAGGATACTTCATGGTGGTTCCACTACCCAGATTGGCATCTACCCATTCCATGCTGCCATCCGCGTCTACCACGGCGCGTTGTGTCACCAGGTTGTAGACGTTACGCGACCAGTTCTGAATGGTGCTGTAACGGGCATGGGCACCGCGTTTGACAAAGATTTCGATGACTCCCGTATGGAGTGCGGCGGTGGAATACTGCGGCGCGGTGCAGCCTTCAATATAATGCACACTGCTCCCCTCGTCGGCGATGATGATCGTGCGCTCAAACTGGCCCAGGCTCTGAGAGTTGATACGGAAGTAGGCTTGCAACGGGATATCCACCTGCACGCCCGGTGGCACATAGACAAAGCTGCCGCCTGACCAGAAGGCACTGTTCAACGCGGAGAATTTATTATCCGCAATGGGCACCACCTGACCAATATGCGCGCGCACCAACTCAGGATATGCTTGTACGGCGGTATCCATAGCCACAAAGATAATTCCCTGGCTCTCCCATTCCCGCTTCAGGGAACCATAAACCATCTCTGAATCCAGTTGCGTCTCCACGCCGGCCAGGAATTTGCGCTCGGCCTCGGGGATACCGAGCTTCTCAAAAGTATCCTTGATCTCCGCCGGCACCGCGTCCCAAGAATGAACTTCAGTTTCTGTGGGACGCAGGTAATAGTAAAATTCATCAAAATCCAACGCGCTGAGATCAGGTCCCCAGGCGGGCAGTGGTTTTTTGAAGAAAATATCCAGTGCTCGCAAGCGAAAATCCAACATCCATTGCGGCTCATTTTTGAGCGCGGAAATTTCCCGCACGATATCCGCCCCGATCCCTTTGCGAGAACGGTGAGCGTATTCATAGGTGGTGGTAAAATCGTATGATGATTGATCCTTCAGTTGTCGCAGGTCGGCATGTTTAGTATTCATAGTTGCTCCCTAAACGGGAATGCGCCGGACGTGATGCCAAATAGCGCCTAGATAAATTGCTCACGCACCCAATCGTAACCCTCTGCTTCCAATTTCTCAGCCAGCGCAGCCCCACCAGATTTCACAATCTGCCCTTCGTAGAAAATATGGACAAAATCAGGGTGGATGTAGTTGAGCAGCCGTTGATAGTGCGTGATGATCAGCAAGCCCATCTGGAGTTCTTGGTGCAAGCGGTTCACGCCAGCCGAGACGATGCGCAAGGCATCGATATCCAAACCCGAATCGGTCTCATCCAAAATCGCGAATTCCGGCTTGAGCAAGGCCATCTGCAAGATCTCTGCCCGTTTCTTCTCACCGCCAGAGAATCCCTCGTTGAGATAGCGGCGGAGAAAAGTGCGGTCCATCTCCAATTTAGCCATCTCGGCGTGGACCTCTGCGCGAAATTCGCGTCCCGAAATCAGGGCATGTTTGCGCCCTCCGCTAGATTTCGACGCAGTCTCCTTAACACCACGTCGGGCACTAACTGCGGCGCGCAGGAACGAGTAGAGAGTTACCCCAGGGATAGCAATCGGATATTGCATGGCTAGGAAAAGCCCACGTCGCGCGCGTTCGTCGGGAGCCAACTCCAAAATGCTCTCGCCATTGAGCAAGATGTCGCCGCCCGTCACCTCGTAGTGCGGATGACCCATCAGCGCGTAGGAAAGGGTACTCTTGCCGGAACCATTCGGCCCCATTAGCGCGTGGATTTCGCCAGCTTTGATAGTTAAACTAGCCCCCTTCAAGATGCCGGTTTCCTCCTCGTCAGCTACCCGTACCTGCAAATCCCTAATCTCTAAGGTGTTCATTTACCATACTCCTTCTTGCCAAATGACTGGCGGAAGTATACTTCCTAGAATAATTTTGTCAAGATTTATCTGACAAATTAAAGTTGACAGTTCGCTTTCTCGCTTTCTCGCCTTTCCTGTATAATGCCTTCAACGTATAGAGATTACGAGGGGATATTATGCCAGAATTCGTTCACTTGCACACCCATACCGAATTTTCGCTCTTGGATGGGCTGAGTAAGCCCTTAGCCTTGGCCGAGCGCGCCGCCGAGTTAGGCATGAAGGCTTTGGCCATCACCGACCACGGGGTGATGTTCGGGATTGTAGATTTCTATAAAGCTTGCCACAAAGTAGGCATTAAACCGATCATCGGCATTGAGGCTTACGTCTCGCGCACCACCCGCCAGAGTCGCAATCGGCAGGATGGCAAACCGTACCACATCATACTCTTGGCGCAGAATCAGACCGGCTATCAGAATTTGCTCAAATTAGCCAGTATCGCCCAACTAGAAGGCTTCTACTACAAACCGCGCATTGATAAAGAAGTCCTGGCAAAATATAACGAGGGCGTTATTGTCCTGACGGCCTGTGTCGCCGGCGAAATTCCGCAGCTATTGCACCAAGGCCAAGTGGAGCAAGCCCACGAGGCTGTCCGCTGGTACCAAGAGCACTTCCCCGGCCGCTTCTACATCGAATTGCAGACCCACGATATCCCCGAATTTGACCCTGTTTATCCCCAAATGATTGACTTAGCCCACGAGATGGGTGTCCCCCTGGTCGTGACCAACGATATCCATTACGCCAGGCAGGAGCAAGCCGCTGCGCATGATGTCCTCCTCTGCATCCAGACCAGCAAGACAGTCAACGACCCTAAACGTATGCGCATGAGCGATGATTCCTACTACATGAAATCGCCCCAGGAAATGGCCGCGCTCTATCCAGAGGCGCCGGAAGCCGTGACGAATACCGTCAAGATCGCGGAACAGTGCCATGTCGAACTCCAGTTCGCACCGCCTTACCACATCCCCCACTTTCCGTTACCGAAAGAGTGGGCTACTTCAGAAGAGTATCTGCGCCAGCTCTGCCACACGGGACTCCAATGGCGTTATGGGGAACGCGCCACGGAACCGCAGATTGTGGAGCGGTTGGAATACGAGATGGGCATTATTCATCAAATGGGCTTTGATGATTATTTTCTCATTGTCTGGGACCTTTGCGAGGCCGCTAAAGAGCGTGATATTTGGTGGAATGTCCGCGGTTCGGGGGCCGGCAGTGTCGTGGCCTACACCCTGGGAATCACACATATTGACCCGCTCAAAAACCGGTTGATGTTCGAGCGCTTCCTCAATCCAGCCCGCGTCAACATGCCCGATATTGACCTGGATTATCCCGATGACCGGCGCGAGGAGCTGATCACCTACACCATGGAGAAGTACGGCAGCGCGCAAGTCTCCGCCATCATCACTTTTGGCACCCTGGGAGCGCGGGCCGCAATCCGCGATGTAGGGCGGGCGATGGACATCCCCCTCAACGAGGTAGACCGTGTCGCCCGGCTGATCCCCAACCAACCCGGCAAACCCGTCTCCATTGCACAGGCTTTGCAAAAAGTCCCCGACCTCAAAGCTATCTATGATAGCACCGCCTACATCAAAAAGCTCTTGAATACAGCCCAAGAAGTTGAAGGTGTTTCACGCCATGCCAGCACCCACGCCGCCGGCGTCTTGATCTCGGATAAACCCCTGGTGGAATATCTCCCGTTACATCGTCCCACCAAGAGCGGCGGAGAGAGTGCTATCGAGAGCGTCTCACAATGGCCGATGGAGGCGGTGGATGCGCTAGGAATGCTCAAAGTGGATTTCCTCGGGCTGCGCACGCTCACCCAGATGCGAAAAGCGTGCCAACTTATCTACCAAGAGACCGGACGGGAGCTAAACCTCTTCAACATACCCTACGAGCGCGCGCCCGAAGACCCCGAATTAGACGCCCAGGTCAAAGCCCTCTATGACCTACTGTCCAGCGGCGATACTACTGGCGTCTTCCAGGTGGAAAGCGCCGGGATGCGCCGCACCTTGCAAGAGATGCAGCCGCAGGAATTTCAACACATCGTCGCAGTGCTGGCCCTCTATCGCCCCGGCCCGATGGAACAGATACCCGCTTACATTCACCGTCTACACGGCGAGGAAAAGGTAACCTACCGCCATCCCCTCCTGGAAGATATTCTCAGCGATACTTACGGCATTATCGTCTATCAGGAACAGATTATGCAAATTGCGGTAACGATGGCCGGGTATGAGCGCGGTGAGGCCGATATGCTGCGCAAAGCCGTAGCGAAAAAGAAGCAAAAATTGATGGTGAAGCATAAGCAATTATTCCACCAAGGGGCCGTGAAAAAAGGCGTCTCAGTTGAAGCCATAGAGGCAGTTTGGGGTGATATCGAATTCTTCGCCCGCTACGGCTTCAACCGCGCCCATGCCACCGACTACGCGGTGATCACAGCCCAGACCGCTTACCTCAAAGCCCACTATCCCTTAGAATTTATGACCTCTTTGCTGACTACCGAACACCATGACGTCGAAAAGGTGGGACGTCTCATTACCGAGGCCCGTCGCAACGGCATGGAAATACGGCGGCCATGTATTAACCACTCCTCAGTGGATTTCACCATCGAAGTGAACGCCACTGGGAACCGCTTCATCCGGATGGGACTGGGGACTATCAAAAATGTGGGAGAGGCCGCCGTAAGTTTGATTGTGAAGGCGCGTCAGGACGGTGGGGACTTTAAGTCCCTAGATGATTTCGCCGGGCGCGTAGATTTACGTCAAAACCGCCGCATATTGGAGTATCTCATTCAAGCCGGGGCGTTAGATGACTTTGGCGAGCGCGCCGCGCTACTCACGCTGACGGAAGCCGTTTTAGGCACCAGCAGCCAGATCCACGCGGCCCGCGAGGTAGGACAATTCACGCTCTTTGGTGGTATGGAGAAAGTAGCCCCTCAACTCACCATCCCCACCAGCTACCCACAAATCCCTAATCGGCAGCTGTTAGACTGGGAAAAGGAGTTGTTGGGCATCTATCTTTCCGAACACCCCCTAGAACGCCTGGAGCAGCAATTGCTGAACGAGGAGCTGATCAACACGACCATCTCCCGCGCACCCACCGAACTCAAAGGCAAACAACTATCCTTGCTAGGCACGATACAACGAGTCCATGGCATCATCACCAAAAAAGGCGATCCCATGGCCTTCGTTACCCTGGAAGGTTCCAGTGGGAACATTGATGTCGTAGTATTTCCGAGAACCTACCGCAGGTACAAAGAGCTACTCACGACTGGCCGCGTCTTAGTAGTCAGCGGCAAATTGGACAACCGCACCGACCGCGACACGCCCAATCTCTTGGCGGATTGGTTCAAAGACCCGCAAGCGCTACTCAAAACATCAGGGAATTGCCAGTCGCCGCCCAACCAGCATTCTCTGGTCGGGGAAACTCGGAGCACTTATACTGCTATCCCTCCCGCGAACCCCGTGCCCACGCACAAGCCAGCGCCACCACGCCAGCGCAACCATTCCTCAGCCTCCCCCATACCTGAACCACCAGCTACTCCCACTACGACTCACGTCTCACCAGTCAGCAATACTCCACCGGAACCGCCAGCCCCGCCCTCGACACTTTACATCACTCTCCAACGCAGCGCCGATCATATTGCAGACTTTAAGAAAATTGCCCATCTGCATCATCTCATAACCTCAAAAGAAGGTAATGATCAATTCATCTTTGTGCTTACCGGCAAGCAGCCTGTCGAGCTCTCCTTCCCCAATGAGAACACGCACTACACACCCGCATTGCAAGCTCAGATCAAAGCCGTATCGGGAGTCGCGGAACTCCGAGCGGTGTTGCAGACATAAACAGCAAACCAACTTCTGAAGAAATTAAAAAGTTTTCCACACCCCTGGCAACCACAACTAGTCGGGTAATAGAAGTACAACAACCCTACATATATGGACATCTGCACTGGTAGCAACAGTGTCTTCCCTGTTTTTGACCCCTAACCTGTGGATAACTACCCTGTTTTCTGGGGAGAACCTGAGCTATCAGTGGATAACTTCAATGCAACCACGTCAGTTATCCACTACCAAACAACTGCCAATCTTACGAATTATCGTCGTTGGAGCAACTACTAGGCCTGCTTCATTGATAGATACTCACAACTCTCCACTGATTATCCACAGGAAGAATCGCCAATTAAGTATACGTCTAGCCCCTACAGACACATTAGACCATATATTTAGGGGAATAATCAGACTATCCACACAATCAAGGGTACTACTACTATTACTAAAATATTAATTCTAAACTATCCTATATAAAGATTCTATATACAAACATCCACTGTAAAATCTCATCCAAGATTACTAAAACGTATCTAAACATTGATTTTTTAGCTACTTCATGTAGTCTCGAAGAGATGTTGGACAAAAAGTGAATATCAGGTATACTGTGTCGGTGTAGTTAGCTAAGTAGCTCTAATTGGTTGGAGGAAAGTGTGGCAAATAGAAAAGCAGCGAAGAAATATATTCGAAGTTCACAACGTAAGTGGTTAAAGAACCGCTATGTTCATGGCAAAATGCGCAGTGCTGTAAAAGCTGTTCGTAATGCAATCGCGATCGGTGATGTTGAACAAGCAGAGGCTTTAATGCCTAAAGCAGCAAAAGAGTTGGATAAAGCCGCTAACAAACATGTAATTCACCGGAACAAAGCAGCACGTTTGAAGTCTAGATTGATGCACCAAATTAACACGCTCTAAGATATGTTTTAGAGTTGGTTTTGTATAGCCAGCCCTTCAATATAAAGAATTTTGTTGAAGTTTACTAGCTAAAGGGTCGAGAAATTATTTCTCGACCCTTTAGCTGTATTGTAGCAGTATCAAAAATTAAGACTTTTTACCAAATTGAGCGGCTCTACTGTAAGCTGACCAAACAGCTCGGGAGAGCACAGTCCGGAAACCACCCTTTTCCAATTGATACAGGGCCTCTGCGGTTGTTCCCCCCGGAGAAGTCACTTGATTGCGCAAGGCCGCCTTGTGTAACCCGGCTTGCTTGGCGTAGAGAGCCGAACCAATGACCAACTGATTTACTATTTCTTCGGCCACACGGCGAGAAAAACCCAGATGTACGCCAGCATCAATCAGAGATTCCATGAAGAGAAAGACGTACGCTGGCCCAGTGCCGGAGAGGGCAGTCGCCATGTTTAAGTAACTTTCCTCATGAACGTAAATTTCCTCGCCCATGGCTTGTAAAAGCACCAAGGCCGCTTCTCGTTGGGCAACTGTAATCTCCTCAGTCGCCGTCCACACGGTAATCCCTTCTCCAATTTGAGCTGGAGTATTGGGCATGGCTCTCACCACGGCCTTGATTCCCAATCCTTGCTGGATGGTTGCGATAGTCACTCCGGCTGCGATAGAGAAAACGAATGCCTGTGGTTGAATATGCCCCTGTAGTTTGGCTAACACCTGGGGCATCACCTGCGGTTTGACAGAAAGGAAAACTAGTTCCGCCTGTTCTGCTGCGGTGCTATTCTCGGTGGTGGTACGGATGCCGTAGTGCTCTGCTAACTCTTGTCCTCGTTCGGGACGTGGATTGGCAGCGATGATCTCCTCCGGAGGGACAACTCCTTCTCGTAGCAACCCTTGTACCAGGGCTTCCCCCATGGTTCCACAGCCAATGACAGCGATAGTTGGTGACATATCTCCTCCTCTATTGATTAATTGTTTTTACTTTAATTTTGATTGGGACTTAGTTCAAAGATCATTTGCAAGAATTCGGTTCTCTCTTCTGCATTCATGGGCCTGGGTCGGCCATATTCCTCTAATAATGCAGTGTGGAGTTCAATACTTATTAGCTGGCCTTCATAAAAAGTGAGCTTATCAACAAATTCCTGCCGCGTTCCCAAGCTCCACATTTGATCGAAGAAGAAATTCCCTAAACCGTAATGGATAAAGGTATCCTCGTAAAATTCAAAAGTCTGTGGTTGGTGGGCCTGACTCCCTTGCACCATCACAGCACCAGCCGCGGCCAAACTGCGAAAATCATACATCTGTTGAGTGGAAGGCTGGTACTCATAGGCTTCTTGGTGTTGTATGCTAATAATGGGCAGATACCCGGCGGTGCGTACCGCAGCGATGTTGGCCCGGAGCTCATCGAAATCACCACAGCTTGCGGCTCCCCCAGAATCCTCACCCGCAAAGGGGCCTACGGTGTTGCAGCCCAAAAACGCTATCTTGTTGGGGCCATCCTCAACCAGCAAAGGCTGACTACCCTCTGCCGCCGTCGCTCCGCCGCCGAACCATTGCCAACCGCGCTCTTGATACATCTCCAATGAATGATTTACCCAGGTGTTACCTTTGTCTTCCAGATGATTGCCGGTCAGCTCGATAATATTGGTGTTTATCTCAGCCAACAGTTCAATATAGTTATCGCGGGAACAGAACGACATGCAACCATGTCCACAAGGTGCGCAATCTGGCATGAAAGAGACCTCATTGCTGATATGAACAAAATCTGCTCCGTCGAACCACGGCTTGATATCTTGCGCTGGATAGATTACGCCTTTAGCATCCATCAATTGAGCCATACCTCGGGTCATGGCTGTGACTCCGGTCATCATCACGACAGTTAGGTTTTCTGATGTGCGATTGGAAATACTAGTGGCGTTTAGATCCGCGATTTTCAACATTTCGGGCCGGCCCGCGCTGCCTAAATAGAAGGGGATGGTTAAAGGATAGGTTGCCGGCAGCGGGCCTTTCTCCACCGGCGCGTAGCCATCAATCTGTAATACCTTCCAGCGAGGGCGCAAATCTTCAAAAGGAATGATTGCCCAGCCGTTGGCTGCTTGCGTAGCAGTAAGTAGCTCAGAAGCATCCACCGCCTGTACGTTTGCGTTAGTTGGCGGTCCCCAGAGTGTGACCAGTACTCGTTGCGTTTCCGTGGTCAGGAAAAGGGGCACTTGAGTTTCCGTTTCGGTGCCGACCCAGTTAGCTTGCAGTACAGATAGCGGGATTGCATCTGGGGTAGTCATAAAGGGCGCGACCAGCAGATAAGTCCAGCTGCCGACTACCTGATTATTTGGAGTATCCTCTCCTCCTAACACGATGTCGGCAGCGGATGGGTTGTTGCTCCAGGCAAAATAGGTGGGCTTAGTTGCTATTTGGTCGCGGAGCATGGCGCAGGTGTTGGTGGGAATGAAGGGCTGGCAGGCAACGCTGACCGGATACGCCGGCGTGGGTGTGGGATTGGGAGTGGGGGTGAGGGTGGGCTTTGGCGTGCGAGTGGGAGTGGGGGTGGGTTGCACTGTGGGGGTAGCGCAAGCAACTAATAATAAGGACAATAATAGCAGGCTGAGTAAAATTACTACACTCTTTTTTCGCATACAGCTCTTCCTTATAAAGGTCTAGGGGGAAAGTTAAATAGAGATACTAGCTATGTACCACATAGCTAGTATCTCATATAACAATATAAGCGGATCGGGTTTTCCGATCCGCTCAATTATTGGTGGGCGATACAGGACTTGAACCTGTGACCTCTGCGATGTCAACGCAGCGCTCTAGCCAACTGAGCTAACCGCCCATTAACAGATATTATAACAGTCTCCTATATTTGCGCAAGTCAGTGCCGAGTTCAGCGACCTAGAAATCGTTGCCTCGAAAAGGGAGTATGCTATAATGAAAAAGTGTTGTCGAATTACAGTATGTGGTAGCGAATTATTGATGATGAACCTTTATTCGCAATTATGTACGTGGAGGGAAGATGCCTAGTCAGCAAATTATCCAGTTGCGAGACCGAATTTTGGCGATCTTGATGCGTAATGCGCGTGAACGCAGACACGCTACTCCCGAGGAATGCGCTCAAGTCCTGGGGAAATCTGTTGATCAATATAAAGATTACGAAACTGGCGCTGATTCCATCTCTTTACCGGAGTTGGAGTTACTGGGCCATTATTTAGAAATCCCCTTGCATATATTGCGTGACGAGGATATTTCTTCTGAAAAAGAGTATTCAACCTTAGAGGCTGCATCCTTTCTGTTCCTAAGAAATCGCATCATAGGAGCGCGGTTGCGTCAAGCTCGTTTGGCCGCAAATTATACACAAAAGGAGGTAGCGGAAGTGCTGGGTTGCGCTGCTTCTACTATCTCGGCTTGTGAATATGGACGGCGGGCAATTTCTCTCGCTGAGCTGGAAGTCTTGGCGCGGGAGCTACGAACTCCCCTGACTGAATTCCTAGATCAGGAGAGCCAAGTAGGTGCGTGGCATCGCAGACAGAAGGAATTTGAAATTTTCTGTGAATTATCTCCCGAAGTGCGCGAGTTTGTTTTGTACCCTATCAACCAGAGCTATCTGGAAATAGCTATGCACCTAGCTGCTTTGCCGGCTGGTGCCTTGCGGCAAATAGCTGAGAGCTTATTAGAAATCACGTACTAGGGATAGCCGGAGAATAGCTGGTATCTTTTGAACTTTCTGACTGTATGCTTTTAGTCTGGATCACCAAAAATCTTATTGTCGTCTATACCAAAGGGGGCACGCATGGAAAGTGTCACAGCAGCATCTTTGCAACAAGAGGGATTACGCCTTTTCAATGAGGGTTTATATGATGAGGCGGCTCGACGTTTTAACGAGGCCCTGGAGCATTTTGCTGAAGATGGGAAAGAGCTGGAAGTTGGCGAAATGCTTAATAACTTGGGAATCATTCGCCGCAAACAAGGTCGCTGGGAAGAAGCCCTGGAAGTATTACTGGAGGCGCAACGGGTTTTTGTGCGGCTGGAAGATAAGAAGCGAGAAGCGGAAGTGGTGGGCAATTTGGGTGGGATTTATGCCTCTATGGAAAAACGAGAGGTAGCTATCGAGAAGTGGCGGAGAGCCGGAATCTTATTTGAGGAATTAGGCGATCAGCAACGGCAAGGTGAAACATTCTTGGCGCTAGGGCTGGCGCTATTCAAATCCGGTGAACGTCAGGCTGGATTGGCGACTTATCAGATTGGACTCCAGATGCTTGAGAAACCCACTTTAATGCAACGTGTCACGCGGTGGTTATTGGCACTTCAAGCCCGTATTTTGGAATTAGGGATTTAACTTGTTTCACGTGAAACAATTAAGTGAATACAACCGGCAACTTAAATTTTAGCTCTGGAGGGAACTGATGAAGGTTATCTTGAAAAAATATGTGCCCAATGTTGGCAAGGTGAATGATATTTGCGACGTGTCAGTCGGTTATGCGCGTAACTATTTGATTCCACATGGTTTTGCGGTGCCGGCCACCAGTGGAGCTGTCCAGAAATCTAAAAATCTCAAAAAGCGACATAACCTAATACGGACTAAGGCGCGCACTCAGGCCGAGCTGGTGGCCCAACAACTTCAGGGAGAGGTGTTTACCTTCCAGGTCAAAGCCGGCGAAACTGGGCGTCTCTATGGTTCGATTACCAATCAGGATGTTGCCGAGGCTATTGAAAAGGTGTTAGGGGCATCTTTTGATAAACGTCAAATTGTAATGGAACGGCCATTGCGGAAGTTGGGTGAGCAGGACCTGGAATTGAAACTGGATGAAGGGGTCTCCGCGCAGATACAGGTGGTCATCGAAGCGGAGGAGTAATGGGAGAAGGCTTGGGGTTGTGGCTACGTCGTGCGCGGGAAGCGCAGGGCCTTTCAGTTGGGGAAGTGCGGGAGCAACTGAAGATCCGGCAGCGTTATCTCCAAGCATTGGAAGTCGGAGATTATGCGGCTTTGCCGGGTAGTATCCAAGCTCGTGGTTTCATCCGTAACTATGCGCGCTTTTTAGGTTTGCCGGTAGAGGAGGCTTTGGCTCGTTATCAGGCCGAGGTTGAAGGACGGCCTTTGCAACCTCGCATCCATGTCCCCCCACAACCAGACCGTGAGCGAATTGAGCAGGAGCGACCTACTAAGTTTGCACCGCCACCGACTGAATCTGAAGAGGCCGATGTGGGAGCTACTTCTTTGCCTCTCCTTCTCTGGATTTTGATGGGGGCCACACTCTTTTTTGCTTTGCTGGCAGGTGGAGCTTACCTTTACTTAAAAGTTTGGGGGACTGATTCTGTAGTGGCACCAACTGCCACTTTGCCGCCGGCTCCATTGGTGGAACAGACTCTCACTTCTCAACCGGCCAATGCGCCTATTTTCGCTCCAGCGGCTGATAATACTGTGACAGTGCGCTTGGAGCCGAAAGAACACGCTTGGGTACGGCTGGTAGCTGATGGTGTGGTGATTTTTCAAGGAGTAGCAGACCCAGCTCAACCACTCCAGGCAACTGCCACGGAACGCTGCCAGGTGGAGACCGGAAATGGAGGTGCGTTCCACCTCTTCTTGAATTCTGGAGATTACGGACTGTTAGGGAATAATGGCGAAGTTGTCCGACGGGCTTGGTCGCCAGCCGGTGAGGTGCCTTTGGAGGTGCCATAAACAGGATGGATACTAAGTTTACGCCTGGGGCCGAGTCTCGGCCCCATTTTTATATCGAATCGCTGGGTTGTTCTAAAAACACAGTAGATTCTACCGGTATCGCGACACTGTTGCAGTATCAGGGGTATTTGCCGACCACGGAGCCAGAGCTGGCCGATGTGTTGATTGTGAATACATGTGGTTTTATCGCTACTGCACGGGCAGAGTCGCTGGAGGTTATCAGTCAATTGAGTGCTGCTCGCCGACCGGGGCAGAAAATAATCGCGGCTGGTTGTTGGGCGCAACGTGACCCAGACTATCTGTTGGAATTGTTGCCGGAATTAGATGCGGTAATTGGCACTCGCTCTTGGCCCGCGTTGCCCGCTCTGCTGGAATTGTTGCAAACACGCCAGGAGCGGTTAATCTACACAGAAGATGATCACCCCACGATACTCCCCGAAGCAGTTGGTGTGCCGGGCTATGCGCTTAATTCTGAGGTGAGCGCGTTTCTCAAAATCGCTGATGGTTGCGACCGGCGCTGCGCCTTCTGCGCTATCCCGATGATTAAAGGTCGCAATGTCAGCCGCTCGCTCGAGGCAATTGTGGCGGATGCGCGACAACTTCAGGAACAAGGAGTGTTGGAGATCAACCTAATTGCTCAAGATACCACTTATTACGGCTACGATCTGGGTATGCAGGATGGGTTGGCGATTTTGTTGGAACAGTTAGTGACAACTCTCCCTGAACTACCGTGGATACGAATTCTTTATGCTTATCCGGGTTATCTTACTCCCCGGTTGTTGGCAGTGATGGCGGCTCAACCACAAATACTCTCTTACATTGATATTCCGTTGCAACATGCGCACCCCACCATATTGCGGCGGATGCGGCGTCCCGCTGATATGATGGAGGTGCGACGCACAGTAGCAGAGTTGCGGCGCCTTCTACCGGAGGTTTGCTTGCGGACTACCTTCATCGTGGGATTCCCCGGCGAGACTGCTGAGGAATTTGAGACTTTGTTGGACTTTGTGACTGAGCTGCAATTTGATCGCGTGGGAGTCTTCAAATATTCTGAGGAGGTAGGAACTCCAGCTGCTGACTATCCAGATGATGTTCCGGAGCAAATAAAGGATGAACGTCTGGCGGTCTTGATGCTTAAACAACAAGCGATTTCGTTGGCTAAAAACCAGGCGCTGGTGGGGAAGGAATTGCCGGTATTGTTGGAAGGCACCGGGGATGGCTTTACCATCGGACGTAGCTACCGTGATGCGCCAGAAGTTGATGGATTGGTGTTGCTACCGGGGGAATTGCCAGTAAATCGCATCGTGCCGGTGCGTATCACCGAGGCTCTAGTCTACGATCTAAAAGGTGTGTTGGTAGACGCGCTTTGAGTTTATTGATTCTCTTTGGCGAATAATAAAATCCTCCTCAAATTCAGAGGAGGATTTTGTCATTAGAACAAGACTGTCAGGATATTATTTTAGAGTAGCATGATATTGTCCGGATCTAGGACTTGACCAGCGGCGGTGAGAGCTTGAGCGCCTAGTGTAGAGACATAGACTTCTCCCCACCGTTGGCGGGTGGTCTGCGCGATGGATTGAATGCGCATTAAATCTTTAACTTTTGTGGTCAGATTACTCTCCAGTTGATTGGCCAGTAAGAGAGTTTCTACCAATGCATAATCTGTGGCTGCGTGAACCGTAGTCAATAAAATACCTGGTTGGGGGGATTGGGATTGCAGCACGCTATGCAGGGCGTCCTCCCAATCTGCCAGAAAACCGGATAAATGGCTCCAGGGGATGGGGGCGAATAGCGTGTAGGCTAATACATCATGTTGCCATAGCTGTTGGCATAACTGCGGATGCGCGCTGCATATTCCCTGGGGTGGCTGGTTAATTAGGTTCTTATCTTTCACCTGGGAAGCAGTTGAGTCTAATAATTCCCTCAATTTGTATTTCTTTTCATCGAATGATTTGTTAGTTCCTGTCAGAAAGATATTTAGTTGACTGGCGGCTCTCGGGGTGTGGAGGAGGTGACGTGGGATGGAGAGATATCTATGATTACCATTGGTTCTAAATAGCTCTGACGCGGTCGTATCTGTGAGTCGGATGGAGGTCAGCTGTAATTCGGATTGCATGATATTTTGGAGTGCCTTGAGCGCGAGTTCGCGGTGAGTGAAATTGGCGAGTAACCATCCCTGTTTAGCCGGTTGCGGGTATATTCGTAGCGTGACTTCGGTGATGAAACCTCCCCGGCCATGTGCTCCCAAGACTAGACTACGTTGGTCTTGGATGTCGCTTTGCGGATAAGTTAGCATGATCGGCCCAGAAGGCGTAATGGCTTTAATGTGGGGGAGGTTGTGAGCGAGAGTTCCATAGCCTAGCGATTTAGTATTGGTCGCGTTGGTAGCTAGCGTCCCTCCAATGGTTCTGTGGGTTCGTGGAAACGCTGTTCCAGTAGAGAAACCTCGCTCCGCTAATTCCGCCGCTACTTCTGCCCAGGTAGCGCCGGCTTGTACCCGTAGAGTTAGCTGTTTCTCATCCAATTTTAGAATGCGATTGATGTGCTTGAGTTTTACCACCATGAACGGTTCTTGGGTGCAGCTTTTACCTTGATAAGGGGCTGTCCCGTTGCCCCAGGGGAGTAGGTGTATATCGCGTCGTCCGGCCCACCGCATCAGCGCCACGAGATCTTGTTCGTTTGCCGGTTCTAGCACAGCTAGCGGGGCAGTACGCGCTTGCTGACGGCGGATAAAACCGGAATAGCTTTGTCCTCCGCAGTAGAGTTGTAGTTCAGCAGCAGAACTTTTGATGTATTCTGGGCTTAACAGCCGTTCTAACGAATAGAGGAGGGGTTTTTCTAGGGTGCGTTGGTGAGTCGCTGATAATGTTGTTGGCGCGGGTAGAGTTTCTGGCAGAGCTAAACTAGGAGCTAGCTGCTGCCAGATATCTTCAAAGGTGGTGAGTTTGGTGGTTGCAGGGGTCAACAGACTCGCTAACATGAGCCATTCCCTAGGATCTGTGTGGTCATCACCAATAATTCACTCAATAGCATCGCGGTGGCGCCCCAAATATGCCACGTTTGGAATTCGTAATAGGGAATGGTAATGGGTTCGCCATTACGGATGCCGATTTCATGTCGGATAGTTTCAGGTTGCAGTAATGCATTTAGCGGAACTTGCAGAATGTGGGCGACTTCAGAGGTGTTGGGCTGGAGTGGGGGGAGAGTTGGAATCCACCCTACGATGGGATGGACAATGTATCGACTGGGGGAGATATAGAGAGTAGTTAATTGTCCCAACACCTGCACGGCCTGCGGCGGCAGTCCGATTTCTTCGTTAGCCTCTCGCAAGGCAGTGGTAATGCAATTGTGGTCTTCTTCATCGTGATGCCCGCCTGGAAAACAAATTTCACCTCCATGATGAGAGAGGTCTTCTTGGCGATGTGTGAAGATGATCACCAGTTTGTTTTCAACCAGGCATAAGGGGATCAAAACTGCTGCTTGACGTGGAGCAGAGTTGGCTGGGGGAGCCGATACTCTCATGCTAGGGGACATTCTTAACTGGGCGGTTTGACCTGGTAAAGTAGAGCGCAGGGCGGTTTTAAGAGTGTCAATATATTGTTCCGATTTGCCTATTAAAATTGTCTTTGATTGCAT
>JAYELZ010000037.1:0-23508 GCA_034717835.1 Chloroflexota bacterium | reverse complement strand
CCGATACTCTCATGCTAGGGGACATTCTTAACTGGGCGGTTTGACCTGGTAAAGTAGAGCGCAGGGCGGTTTTAAGAGTGTCAATATATTGTTCCGATTTGCCTATTAAAATTGTCTTTGATTGCATGAGTGCATTATACTCTTGTTGATAGGTGTGAACAATGGGAAAAAGGTCATGGATTTTACCGGTAGGCTGGGATGTTGATAACCCAAACCTGACGGAGTTATATATCCGTCAGGTTTAGATGGCGGGTGCGGTTAGTGTTTAGGCGCCGAATTTGTTTAGACGTTGTGCATGGGCTAGCGCTAGCGGCATGATGTCTTTCGCCGGCAGGCGATTACCCAGTCCACCGGCCAGACAGGCGCGCTCGCCGAAAGTCTGGACTAGATCTGGGCGGCAAAGCTGCGACCAGAGGAGCAGCGGCACTGGATGCCAGCTGTGCGACCTCATCTTCGCGGGGGTGGAGTGATCGCCCGTTATGATGATTACATCCGGCTGCAAGGCCAGAATACGCGGCAGCAACCGGTCTACCTTCTCGATGATGGAGACCTTGAGGTTAAAATCGCCGTCCTCGCCGGCGCTATCGGTGCGTTTTACGTGGAAGAAGAAAAAGTCGTAATTGTCCCAGTTCTTTTTCAGTACCTCAATTTCCTCTTCTACCGAGTGGCTGGCAGGCGGCACATCCATGCCGACAAGTTTGGCTACCCCGCGATACATGGGGTACATGGCGATGCCGATGGCGTGCAGGCCAAAGGCTTCCTCCATGGTAGGCCAGGTGGGCAATTGTGAGAAACCGCGTAAGGTCAGCATGTTGGCAGGCCGTTGAGCGGCCAAGACCTCACCGGCGCGTTGGACGAACTGGCGGACCAGTCCGGCGGTTTTTTCGGCAGCGGGGGTCAAGGCTCTGGCGGAATAAGGCTTTTTCCCTACTTGCTGCGGATCCGTCTCGGCGATTTCGCCAGATAGCCCCTCTCCGCGCAAGACCAGGAGATAGCGATACTCTTTGACCGTCTCCACAAAGATCTCCACGCCGGGGATTTTGACTTCCTCCCGCAGTAATTTGGTGAGTTCCTGCCCTTTCTCAGTGGCGATGCGGCCTGCGCGACGGTCAGTGATTACGCCGTTCTCGTCCACGGTGCAGAAGTTCCCGCGTGCGGCTACATCCCCCGGCTGGAGATCGAAGTTGATCCCCCCGGCGGAGAGTACCCCGCGCCCTACTTGATATTCGAGCGGGTCGTAGCCGAATACGCCCAGATGTGCCGGTCCGCTCCCCGGTGTGATGCCGTGCGCTACCGGCTCGTGCAGGCCACAGATGCCGCTGGCGGCCAGAGCATCTAGATTGGGGGTTTGGGCGGTTTCCAACTCGGTTAGTCCACCGGGGGAGAGAGGCAGACCACCTAACCCATCCATAATTAGCAAAATGATTTTACTGTCATTGCGTTTTACTTGCTGTTGAAGTGTTGTTAGCTCCATCTTGTCAACTCCTTTAATTTGAGTTCTTGAATTAGCCTGAGATTTGTTGCGGATATAGCCATAGTATAATCCCGCCTGGCAAAAACTCAATAGCTAGTCCCTCACCGACAGAGCAGGAAGGGCCGGTCACTGGCTCGTGAGATTTGATCGACGGTACTCCCCAAGACAATTTCCAGCCAGGGCATAAATTTGTAGCCGCCCATGATAATTAGATCGCTGTCTAAATTTGCTGCGGTTTGCAGGATTGTTTCTGCCACCGGGCCGCTGGCATCGTGATAGGACGCGCGGCAATCCTGCGCTCTCAGGTACCGTTGGGCATCCGAGAGCGCCTCGGTCAGTTCCTCTCCCCCTTCCATCACCGTGAGCACCGTCAGCGAGATACCCCAGCGTCCGGCTAAATAGGCCGCCACGAAGAGGGCTTCGCGCGCTTTGGGGCTGCCGTCGTAGGCCAGGAGTGCTCTCTGCAGCGGACGCGCGGGGCCAGGTAGCGCCAAAATGGGGCGGGGGCAACGAGAAATTAGGGTGCGAAAGCCGGATATCAAGCGTGAAATAGGTTGCGGTTCTGGTGGATGGGTCAGGCCCAGTACCACGAGGTCGGCCCACCGGGAACGGTCGTGGATGAGCTGGGTCACGTCACCTGGAGTGATGCTCAATTGCCCTGGAATCTGAGCCTCTTGGCAGCGGCGCTCAAAGCGTGCTTGCAACTCGGGAGACGCCAGTTCTCCGTCCGGGGTGATGTGCAGACCGCGAATTTGACCGGACTCGCGCGCAGCCCAGTCTAGCGCTTGTTCCAATGCTTGCCAACTGGCTTGATTGTCTCGTAAGGGTACCAATAGCCGTTGAAAAAGAGTCGGCTCCCCACCGGCCTCTGCCCATTCTGTACGCCACTGACCCACAGGCGGGCCGGCGGACAAAGTATCGGGAGTCAGGGCGTCGCGTAGGCGTTCTCCCCACCGGGCGGCAAAGTGTCGTGGGCTATATTCCGTCGCGAGATGCGCGGCCGCCTCTTCCGTAGCCACCTCCCAACCTAGTTTCTTCGTCAATCCCGCGCGGTGTTCCAGTAACCAGAGATAGAGATCGGTCTCGGTGCGTGCGGGAAAGTCACGCAAGAGTCCCCGCTCACAAATGACCTGTACTACCGGGAGATAAATCTCTTGATACCAATGAGTGATGGCCTCCCGTGGCGATATCTCGTGTTCCTCGTTTATCCCCATGAAGTAACGATGGACCGCAATATGTTCCTCTAATTTCCAATACTGCCCTGCCGCCGTCAATTCAAAATTAATATCAGGTAGCCACTTTGTGATACTGGTATTTTGTAGAAAGTCCGCGTACTCAGCTTTGAGAACCAACGTCTCCATATCAACCGCTGGGGTAAGCGGAACGGCTGTCTCTACTTTACTCACATAAGCCTGGATGGACGTTGTGCCTAACTGCCGCGCCACAGAGACCCGGTGATTGCCGTCGCGCACAAAATAGGCCGCACCGATCTGATAGACCTCAATTGGGCCTAGCCCGACAGGCCCCTGGATGGCTAGATTAACTCTGGCCCAGCGCTCCCGGTCACTCTCCTGTTTTGGTAAAAAAGTGCGGGTGAAATCAGTGTAACGTCCTTCACTACCAATAATCGCGTCTAGTGGAATATCCTGTAACCCTTGGGGATGGATCGTGGTAGCGTGTAGCTGTCTCCGCACCTCTTCATAAGAGAGCAGTTCGTTGGATTTACCGGAAAGCAGGGCCAAGATGTGCTCCACGTCCGCCGCCCGCCGGGCCGCGCGGAAATCTTGTGCTGCTTGCCAAAATAGTTGACTCATTTATCCCTCCTTAGCATTGAAACTATGCTTGCAATGCTGTGAGTGCAGGTTCTTTCAGAGTAATTTCCCGCTTGGTCTTGACATAACATATTGTATAACTAGTGGCTAACGCAACCGCGCGGCGACGGGCCGAAAGGTGCAGCGATGGATGGCCGACACCCCCAGTTTATCCAGGGCGGTGCGATGTTGCACGGTTCCGTAGCCTTTGTGCTGGGCGAAACCGTAGCCGGGAAACCGAGTCGCGGCCTCGCCAGCCATCCAGTGGTCACGACTAACTTTGGCTAAGATGCTGGCTGCCGCTACCGTCAGACTCAAGGCATCGGCGTGGGGGAAACTCCGTTGTGGGAGCCGCACTGTGGGCAATTGTAAGGCGTCAATGATGAGGGCTTGCGCGGCCGGCCCCAATTGGGCCAGCGCGCGGTGCATTGCCAGTTGGGTGCCGGGGACGATGCCCTGCTGGTCAATCTCCTCGGCGGTAGCGAATCCTACGCCATAGGTCAACGCCGTGGCTACGATGCGCTCAAATTGCACTTCCCGCTGCCGTGCGGAGAGTAGCTTGGAATCCCGCACCCCCGCCAGCGCTTCTGGTACCACCTCAAACTGCGGGAAGAGCACCGCCGCGGCGTAGACCGGGCCCGCCCACGCTCCGCGTCCCGCCTCGTCCAGCCCCGCCACGCGGTGATACCCGGCTTGCCAGAGTTCACGTTCGGTCTGCAATGAAGGTCTTGGTTGTGCATTCATGCTCTTATTCTCCTCAAGCCGCGCTAAATTGCAAGGCGGCAGGCGACTGAATTCGCGGCTACTTGCGGACTGCCCCCCTCAGTTTATAATCAAGAGAAAGCGTAGGGACAGGAGGAGTAGATGAGACGAGATGGGTTGACCTGGTTGGTGTTGGCTACCGTGTTGATTTTGGGTGGGTGTGCTACCCCGTCCCCCACGGCTACGCCGGTGACGGCAGTCCCGGTCACGGTGGAGCCGGCAGAGCCGACATTTACTCCGGTAGCACCTGCTCCCACCGCAGAGCCGCTGGCTGCTACGGTTAACAGAGCGCCGATTACGCTGGCAGAGTATGAGCGGCAGATGGTAAATTACGAAGCGGCGATGAACTCGGCGGGGCAAGATGCCGGCGATGCTGCGGGGCAAGCGTTTCTGCTGGCTGCCCGTCAAACGGTGTTGAATTGGATGATCGAACAAGAGCTGATTATCCAGACAGCACCAGAGATGGGCATCACGGTGGGAGAGGCGGAGGTGGACGTCATTATTCAAGAACTGCTTGATGATATCGGGCAGACGGCTTTCGACGAGCGCTTAGCTAATGAGGGGCTGACGTTGGCGGAACTGCGCGCTAATCTGAGCACTCAACTCTTAGCCTCGCGGGTGACCGAAGAGGTGGTCTCGCAGGTACCTGCCCAGACGTTGCATGTCAACGCGCGCCATGTTTTGGTCGCTACCCGCGAGGAGGCTGAACAATTGTTGACCCAGATTCAAGCCGGTGCCGATTTCGCGACGCTGGCACGCGCTAATTCTCTGGATGCTTTTACTCGTGAACAGGGTGGCGATCTGGGCTATTTCCCGCGTGGCGTGCTCCTCTCGTCAGAGGTGGAGGAAGCAGCTTTCCGGTTGCAGCCGGGTCAGGTCAGTGAGGTGATTTCCAGCGAACTCGGTTATCATATTCTCCAGGTGCTAGATCGGGTGGAAGATAGGGCGGTGAGTGCCGAAAATCTCCGTGATCTCAAGGATAAAGCCAGCCGGCATTGGTTGGACGAGCTTCGTGAGCAAGCAGACATTCAAATTTTAGTTGATCTGGAGCCATCCGCTACTCCCGGATAGGCTAAATGGTGAAGGTGTTCGATGAACCTTATCAATTTTTCCAACGGGTAGCTAATCAGGGCTAGCGTATGCCAAGACGAGCACGATTCTTCAATGTTTTGACGCTGCTGATGTTGGGCTTGACTGTGGTGGTGTTGGGAATCGAAATCGTCATCGCGGTGAATCCGCAGACGAGGTTGAATCCTTTCCCGCCGGTGACAGTTATGCCCCGGTTGGTCGTCGCTACTCGGACCACCATGCCAGAGGTGGCGGAACTGCTGCCTACCTGGACGCCGACACTGACGGCGACGTCTACCGCTACTCGTTTGCCTACGCGCACCCCGACCGCGACGCCTACCGCCTCACCCACTCACCCGCCCAGTCCCACTGTTACGGCGACCCCGCGTGCGACTCGTTCTCCTTATCCTTTTACTTATCAACTTAATTACGAGACACCTTACTACAGTTGCAATTGGGCCGGCGTCGCGGGGTTGGTAAAGGATCTGGAGGGCAATCCATTAACCGGGTATTCGATTCACGTTTGGGGCGGCGGGGTAGATTTGGTGGCTAATTCTGGTGATACGCCGATGTATGGCCCTTCAGGTTGGGAGGAATTTTTTAATGATCATCCTCTGCAAGTCAGTGGTGAATATAAAGTGCAGTTGCATGACCGGGCTGCGCCCCATGCGCCGGTCTCCGAGCAGATTACATTAGATTTTACAGGTTATTGTGCGCAATCAATGGCTTTTATCGTCTTCACCCAGAATTATTAGGTTAGGGATTGGGAATTAGTGAACGGCAGGGAGGATTTAATGGGCGGTGAGCGAATAGCGACCGGAGTACCTGGACTGGATGAGATGTTGTACGGTGGGTTATTGCCAGACACCGCAGTTCTGTTGCGGGGCGCTCCCGGCACGGGGAAAACCACCGTCGCCTTCCAATTCCTCCAGCAGGGGATTACTGAAGGTGAAGTTGGGCTTTTTATCACATTTGAGGAATTCCCGGTAGATCTCTACCGAGATGCAGCTTCTTTGGGTTTTGATCTACCGGCCTGGGAACGAGGCGGCAAGCTGCAAATCATCTTTACCTCGCCTGAAGTGCTCCTCCAGAGCCTGCAAGACCCCGAGAGTACCATCTACCGGCGCTTACAGGTGGCCAATGTGCAACGCGCGGTATTGGATAGCGTCTCCCACTTTGGACGGTTGACTAACGACGATCTCGAATTGCGTGGAATTTATACGACCTTGGTCAACGGGTTGCGGCGGGATCGGATCACCACTTTGCTATTGAGTGAGGAGCGGCGCACAGATTATCGGCAGACCGATCGCGGCGCACTTTCGTTTTTGGCCGATGGGATTATCTTGATGCGGTATGTGGAGGTGGAGAGCAGTATTCAGCGGGCCATTGTGGTCCTCAAATTGCGTGGCAGCGGGCACGATTGCAAAATACGTCACTATCAGATCGGCGAGGGAGGAGTAATCATCGGCGAATCTTTTCAGGGACGGCAAGCTATTCTTAGTGGTATCTCTCACCGCGTCTAGCATGGGAAACCTTTACATTGTCGGCACGCCCATCGGTAACTTGGAAGATATCACCTTCCGGGCGGTGCGAGTGTTGCGGGAAGTTTCGCTCATCGCCGCTGAGGATACGCGCAAGGCGCGCATCTTGTTGGAACATTACGACATCAAAACTCCAGTGACCTCTTTCTTCGCCGGGAATGAGCGACGTAAAGCCGCGGTCATTTTGACGGCTTTGGCGCAAGGCGACGTGGCCTTGATTTCTGAGGCGGGTATGCCCACGATCTCCGATCCCGGCTATCCATTGGTAGCGACTGTGACGGAGGCGGGCGGAACCGTGATCCCTATTCCGGGCCCATCTGCACATACTACGGCGTTGGTGGCCTCCGGTTTGCCCACGGATAGGTTTCTCTTTCTGGGGTTTCTACCGCGCAAGTCGCAGGCCTTGACCACGGCTTTGGAAGAATTGGTTGCGATACCGGAGACCTTGATCTGCTACGAATCGCCGCGCCGCGTGCGGAACTTGCTACAACAGCTGTTGGCGGTTTTAGGCAACCGTCCGGTCGCGCTCTGCCGCGAATTGACGAAACGTTACGAGGATATCTGGCGCGGCGAACTGGCTGGCGTGCTGTCCCATTTGGATGAGCAAGCCCCCCGTGGCGAATTTACCATCGTAGTGGGGGGGGCTTCCAGGGATAGCGCGGAGCGTTGGGATACGGAGCAAGTTCTCACCGCTCTGAATGCAGCGCGAGATTCAGGCCTTTCTCATTCCCAAGCTGCGCGTGAAGTGGCACAACGCTCTGGTTGGCAGCGTGGGGAAGTGTACGATTTGGCCATTAGCGGTTAGCCGACTATTTGACTGTCAGACTAACACACTAGCTGTGTCCGGTTTCCCAACCCACCACGTCAAGGCCACGGGCTGCGGCGTAGAAGTGTCAGAATAACACACTAGCTGTTCGTAGTAGGCGCTTCAGCGCCGTGTTTGGCGGTGTTACTACTCGTCAATTGCCCGTGGTCTTTAGCCACGGGCGGCGGCTTGGAATGACAGCATTCACCAGTGAATTTGATTATCAAACTACCAGACCACTAGACCATTGACTATTGATCCCAGGAGGTACTATGAAGGGACTTTTTGAGAGCTTACGCAAAACAAGTAATGCGGTATTTGGACGAATTGTAGGTATCTTGGGCAGCGGCGAGATCACCACTGAGATTTGGGAAGAAGTAGAAGCATTGCTAATTCAAGGCGATGTGGGTGTGCATACGGCGCTCGCATTGGTGGAACGCTTACAGGAGGCGGTACAGGAGCAGGGGATCTACCAGAGCGCCGATTTGCAAAAGTTGCTGCTGAAAGAGATCGGCGCGTTATTCCCAGAGGCGCAACCGCTGAATTTGGACTGGCCGCTGGCTGTGATCTTGGTAGTGGGAGTCAACGGTTCAGGGAAGACTACCAGTATCGCCAAATTGGCGCTACGGCTCAAACAGCAAGGGCGCAAAGTTATCTTGGCGGCTGCTGACACCTTCCGAGCCGCAGCCGTCGAGCAACTGGTCATTTGGGGGGAGCGCGTGGGTGTGCCTGTGGTGCAGGGCGAGGCGGGCGGTGATCCCGGCGCGGTAGTGTACGATGCGATCCAAATTGCAAAATCCAAGGGTATGGACACCTTGATCATCGACACCGCTGGCCGGTTGCATACGCAGCACAACTTGATGGAGGAGCTGCGGAAACTCCGCCATATCGTTTCTAAACGGGTGGCTTGGGGGCCACATGAGACGCTTTTGGTTTTGGACGCTACTACCGGTCAGAATGGTCTCTCCCAAGCCCAACATTTCTTGGCTGCGGCAGCTGTTTCTGGTGTTATCTTAGCTAAACTGGATGGTAGCGCGAAGGGTGGCATGGGACTCTCGATTAGTGAACAGCTGCACTTGCCGATCCGTTTTGTGGGAACCGGTGAAAGTGAAGAAGATTTTGCGCCTTTTGACAAAGAGGTTTTCATCCGGGGATTATTGGGGGCTACATGAGTGAATTGGAGACACGTCTGGAAACGTTAGTTTCTCACGTGAGGGCTACCTGGGCACAGATTGCCATACCCGACAAGCGCGCCGAGCTGGCTGCGTTGAAAGAAAAATCTATGGCCCCGGAGTTGTGGAACGATCCCAACTCCGCCCGCGTACTGATGCAGCGTCTCTCTGAGCTACAGGAGGAGGTAGACTATTGGTCAAAGCTGCGGCAAGAGGTTGAGGGTACGCAAGAGCTGCTCTTAATCGCCGATGAGGATTTGCTCCCCGAATTGGAAGCTGAAGTAACTGTGCTGGAGCGCGAATTGGATCGGGCGGAGTTCCGCTTGATGCTCTCCGGCGAATATGATCGTGGCTCTGCCATTTTTGCCATCCACGCGGGAGCGGGCGGCACCGATGCCCAGGATTGGACTGAGATGCTGTTTCGCATGTATCTCCGGTGGGCTGAACAGAGCGGTTTCAACGTCGAGCTGTTGGATTCCATGCCCGGTGATGAGGCGGGACTCAAGAGTGCCACCGTCGCGATGAGCGGCAAATATGCCTACGGCTATCTCCGCGCCGAACGTGGTGTGCATCGCTTGGTACGGCTCTCTCCCTTTGACTCTGCCCATCGCCGGCATACCTCCTTCGCCCTTGTTGAAGCCTGGCCCGACTTGGGTGCGGAAGTGCAGGTTGATATCAAACCCGACGACCTGGAGATCGACACCTTCCGCGCCTCTTCGGCGGGAGGGCAACACATGCAAAAGAATGAAACTGCCGTTCGCATTCACCACCTTCCTAGTGGTATCGTCGTGCAATGCCAGAATGAACGGTCACAGACACAAAACCGCGAGACCGCCATGCGCATTATCAAAGCTCGTCTTATCCAGCAGGAAGAGGATAAGCGCCGCGCTAAAATCGACACGCTCAAAGGTGAACGTACCGATATGGGTTGGGGCAACCAAATCCGCTCCTACGTCCTGCACCCCTACCGGATGGTCAAGGACCATCGCACCGGCTATGAAACCGGCAATGTGGATGGTGTACTGGATGGTGACTTAGCTGAATTCATCGCGGCTTACCTGCGGCTAGGTATGGGAGATGGAGAGAGTAACTGACTATCGACTAATTTACTAAGCTTACTAATCAAGGAGGGAACTAGCATGACCGATAAGAATCGTACTAAGGGCAAGTCCCGCACCAGTGGGAAAAGGCATAGCTCTGTATCCAAGAGCAAGTCACGCACTACTTCGGGCTCGCGCACGTCGGGCAAAGGGCGGAGCAAGGGTTCATCTTCCCGGCCGCGTACCGCGCCTCGGTCACGTTCCACCTCATCATATTCCTCTTCCCGCTCTCAAAGTAGCGCTAGTTCCACGGCCATGAGCGCTGACCGCAAAGCAGCTATCTCTGCTTTGCACTCGCAGTTTGAACGTGTCGTGCCACTCATCGCTTTGACTGCGGTCAGTGCTCAGCTAACCAGCCTGACCAGCACGGTGGGCGGATTAGACAATCAAGTACGCGAGCTGCGCTCACGTGGGTATATTTTTGAGCCGGCCTGGGAAGCGCAAGTGTCCGATTTGCAGTCCCAGTGGGATGGCTGCCAGCGTGAATCTCAAACGGTGTTGCGCCGCGAACGCCGTACCTTGGAATCAACCCAGAACATAGTTAGAGATATTGTGGAACGCGCCGCGCGCAATTACTCGCTCTTGGATAATGCCGAGGATCGCGTGGAGGCTTTGGAACAGCGCGCACGTGAAGCTCAACGGCGTGTCGAGGGCGTTTATGACCAGACGGGACGCGAAATCAACCGGCTGCAAGCCCAAATGTCTCGCGCGCACGCCATGATGGAGTCCCTTGATGGCGCGTCCTTCAGGCTCTATCCAGAGGAACATGGCTATCGAGTCAGTAAAGCTAATTGGGAACCTCAAGGCAATGAACCTATTGAAGGTTTGCTCTTCCTCACCGATAGCCGTTTGCTCTTTGAGCAACGGCAGGAAGTGGCGACTAAGAAATTCCTCTTCGTCACTACCGAGAAGAAAATGGTGCAGGAGTTGCTCTGGCACGCGCCGGTGGGTGGGGTGGAAGTGCTGGAGGTGGAAGATCAGAAGCGGTTCATGCGTCGCAATAAAGAATTGCTTGTCCTGCGGTTGGCGGGCGGCGATGGGCCACCGGAAGTCATTGTCAATCTTAGAGAGGATACCAACGAGGATTGGCGAAGATTGCTCCAGCGGGCCCGTGATGGTGGCGTGGTTGTGGAAGAACCGGAAACCACCGTGGAGGGCACCGCAGAGGCATCTCCCGCAGCGGAACCGGCCGCAATACCTACTGAGTGCCCCAACTGCGGCGCTCAACTGCCACCCCTCTATCAGGGAATGCACCAGATTACCTGCGAATACTGCGGCACTACTGTTTCTGTGGAGTAAACAATAGTCAGTTAGTCGGGTAGTCGCTCAAGCCTAAGCCGCTGGAACGCTGAGAAACTATGCACACTTTATCACAAGTTGAATCTTATCTCGAGCAACACCAGCTCATTATGTCTGGTGAAACCGTCGTCGTGGGAGTCTCCGGTGGCCCGGATTCGGTCGTCTTGCTGGATATCCTCCGGCAGCTCGCGGGCCGCCGGTTGCTCCGGCTCCACGTTGCGCACCTACATCACGGTCTGCGTGGAGCCGACGCCGACGCCGACGCTGAGTTTGTCAGCTCTTTGGCTGAAAAATGGGACTTGCCTTATACTGTGGAGCGCGTTGACCTGCCGAAGCTCGCACGGGAAGAGCAGTTGGCGATAGAAGAGGCGGCGCGCCGCGTCCGCTATGCGTTTCTGGCCCGTGTGGCGCGTGAACAGGGTGCCTGTACCATTGCTGTGGGACACCACGCCGGGGATCAGGCCGAAACTATCTTGATGCACCTCCTGCGCGGCGCGGGGCTGGCGGGATTGCGCGGGATATTGCCCGCCACTCCGCTCGCTGATTACCGGCTACTGCCCACGGATGTTCCTATCTCGCCCGATTTGCGGCTGATCCGCCCCCTGCTGGAAATTACCCGCGCTCAAGTGCTGGCTTATTGCGCCGCACGCGGTCTCGCTTATCGCGTCGATCGCTCCAACCGGGATACCACCTACTTCCGCAACCAACTGCGGCACGAGGTGTTGCCCTATCTTGCGCAGATCAACCCGCAAATCTCCGCGCGGCTCTGCAATCTAGGCGAGGTACTGCGCGCGGACTACGAAGTTTTGGAGCAAGCGGTCACGCAAGCGCGGGCGCGCTTGCTGGTGGCAGAATATCCCGATGCCTTAGCCTTTGACTTGGCGTCGTGGCGAGAACAACCTCTCGCTATCCGCCGCGCGTTAATCCGACAAGCCGCCTACCGTCTGCGCCGCACCCTGCGCGATGTCAACTTCGTCCACATCGCAAATGCTATCCACGTGGCCCAGCACGGCGAGACCGGCGCGGAAGCGACCTTGCCGCGTGGTTTGGTGCTGCGCGTTGACTACCAATGTTTGACCATTGCCGATGTCAACGCATTTCACTTGCCCCCAGAACGTCCCTGGCTCTCACCAGGCACGGAGATCGCTGTACAAATCCCCGGCGAGACGCCCTTGCCCGGGGATTGGATGCTCTCGGCAGCAGTCTTAACTGAATGGGAGCTGCCAGAAATCATCAACAATCAAGACCTCTTGACCGCGTGGTTGGATGCAGAGACTCTGGGAAACACATTGCGTTTGCGTACTCGCCAGCCTGGCGATTGTTTTGCGCCTCATGGGATGCGAGGTCATACTATGGAATTACATGATTTTCTAATTAACGTAAAATTACCCGCTCGGTGGCGCAATCATCTGCCACTACTGACCTCAGAGAGCGCGCTCCTCTGGGTGGTGGGACTTCGTCTCAGCGAAAGAGCCTTGGTGCGGCTACAGACTAAACGAGTGGTGCGATTGCAGTGCCGTCAAGCGGCTTTGTCTGGCGACTAAGGGCCTAAGTCCTCCTACGTGGACTAGCGGGTAGCAAAATTGCCTACTCGCCTTATTGCCTTATTGCTCATTCGCTTTCTCACTTAAAATTGGAGAATTAGCCTGCACATGGGTAACCTTAGCTATTATTTTGAAAGAATCTTAATTTGTGGCTGAAGAGGAGAAAGTGAATGCCTACTGAATATGGCAAGCCCCTCACCGAACGTCAATTAGAAATCACCGCCCTGGTGGCGGGCGGGTTGACCAACCGTGAGATTGCGGCACGGCTCTATATCAGCCATAATACCGTTAAAGTGCATTTGCGTAACATCTTTACCAAAACTGGCGTCGCATCACGTACAGAACTTTCCATGTTGGCGATGCGCGAGGGTTGGGTCACCATCTCGGAATCCGAGCGCGAGCTCTCTCCAATTCAGGTAACCGTACCGGATGATGAGGAACTTCCAGAGGTGGCAATGAATAGTGCCATTGAGGAAGAAGTACGCTGGTTTCCCGCCTGGTCACGTCTCCGTTGGGGAAGTTTACTAGCTGGCATGTTGTTGGCTTTGCTAATTCTCTTTTTACCTGGACGCCGGACCACCACAGGCAGCGGTCAATCTGCGGCCCAAGCTCTCGTCGATATCCCCGTGACCGGAGCGCTGGAGGCGCCGGTTTTTCACGATGACAAGTGGGTAGAAATCCCCCCGCTCCCGGTGCGCCGGGCACGTTTTGGCACGGCAGCCCTGGATGGACGTCTCTATCTGGTGGGCGGACTGACTGCTGACGCCCCCACCGGTCGTCTGGATGTCTATCAGATATCCGCAGGCCGCTGGGAGGAAGGGGCCGCGCGTCCGTTGGCGCTGGCTAACGTCCAAGCGGTAGTAGTGGCTGGGGAGCTACTGGTGCCGGGCGGTTGTGATGCTCAAGGAGAGCCGGTGGCCACCGTGCATCGTTACCATCCGGCCTCCGATCTTTGGCGGGAGACAGCCTCGCTCCCCATGCCCTTGTGCGCTTATGCCTTGACCGTCTTTGAAGGGCAAGCGTATCTCTTGGGCGGTTGGGATGGGCAACATTACCGCGCGCTTAACTACCGTTACGATCCTGTAGCCGAGAGCTGGACTGAACAGCCCTCCCCGGTTGAAGCGCGTGGGTTTGGCAGCGCGGCCACGCTGGGAACACGGATTTTCTACGTGGGGGGCTACGATGGCGACGAGCGTGCCACCTGTGAGGTCTACCAGCCGGAGGAGGAACGTTGGGGAAGTTGCGCGTCCTTGCTCCAACCGCGTGGGGGTTTGGGATTGGCGGCGCTAGGCGGCAGTCTCTACGCCGTGGGCGGCGGCTGGAACGGCTATTTGGGTTTCAACGAGCGTTACCAGCCGCAATTAGATACCTGGTCGGCGGTCAGCTCGCCGCTGGTGGGCGAGTGGCGCAACTTGGGGGTGACGACTTGGGAATCCACCCTCTACGCCCTGGGTGGCTGGAGCGGAGATTACCTGAACCGCACCTATGCCCTGGAAGTGTTGCCTTTTAAGGTCTTCATCCCAGTCACGCTGCCGTGAAATAATTCAGATACTGCGATACACCGCTGGCGGGAATTTCAATTAGCCAGAGAAGTAGCACAAGAAGTAGCTTCTCAATAGCTAGGTGGAAATATGCCGGCAACTAGTCTGCTCACCACGGAGGCGCAGAGCACCCCTCGGAAAAATAAAAAACTCTGCGTCTCTGCGTTAAAGATGAATCGCTGTGCTGCGGGGAGCAATGTACGCGATTTGTCATTCCGAGCCAGAGCGACGCGCAACGCGCGGAGCACGCCAGACCCTACGTAACACGCAACGGTTTTCAGGAGGTAATCCCTTGTCCGCAGACCACATCTTAGCCATTGATAACGGCACGCAGAGCGTTCGCGCGTTGATTTTCGACCTGCACGGCAATCTTGTCCATAAAGTGCGTATTCCCATCGAGCCTTATGTCTCACCGCAGCCGGGCTGGTGCGAGCAGGACCCCGACGTTTACTGGAACGCGCTCTGTCAGGCGTGTCAGCAGTTGTGGCAAGAGTGCCCCGAATTGCGGGGTACCATCGCTGGTGTTGCGTTGACGACCCAGCGTGCTACCGTCATCAACGTGGACCGCGTGGGACGGCCGCTGCGTCCCGCCATCGTCTGGCTTGACCAGCGTCGCACGGAGGGTCTCAAACCGGTCGGCGGGTTATGGGGATTGGCTTTCAAGGCGGCGGGAATGTCAGAAACGACAGCCTACATCCAGGCGGAAGCCGAGGCCAACTGGATTCGTACTCACCAGCCAGAAATCTGGGAGCAGACCTACAAATACCTCTTTCTCTCGGGATATCTCACCCATCAACTGACTGGGCGTTTTGTAGATTCGGTGGGCTGTCAGGTGGGTTATATACCCTTTGATTATAAGAAGTTGCAATGGGCGGGATCACGTGATTGGAAATGGCAGGCGGTGCCCATGGATCCTGGTTTGCTGCCGGAGCTGGTGCCACCCACAGAGCCGCTGGGCGAGATCACCCGCGAGGCCGCCGCCGCGACGGGTATCCCCGCAGGGTTGCCGCTCATCGCCGCCGCCGCCGACAAAGCCTGCGAGGTGATTGGCGCGGGGAGCCTGGAGCCGCACATCGGTTGCCTGAGTTACGGCACCACGGCGACGATCAATACGACGCAGACGAAATACGTTGAAGCGATTCCCCTTATACCTCCTTACCCCGCCGCTGTGCCCGGCGCGTACAGCCTGGAGCTCCAAATCTACCGGGGGTATTGGATGGTGAGCTGGTTTAAGCGGGAGTTCGGCCTGCGGGAGCGGCGTTTGGCTGCCGAGCGGGGCGTGGAAGCGGAAGACCTCTTCGATACGTTAGTTGCACAGGTGCCACCGGGATCGCTGGGACTGATGTTGCAACCTTACTGGTCGCCCGGTCTCAAGGTGCCGGGGCCGGAAGCGAAAGGGGCCATCATCGGTTTCGGCGACGTCCACACGCGAGCGCACGTCTACCGCGCCATTTTGGAGGGGTTGGCTTACGCGCTGCGCGAGAGGAAGGAGCGCCTTGAGCGGCGCAGCAAGGTTCCCATTACCGAGTTGTGCGTCTCTGGCGGCGGTTCACAGAGCGACGCGGCGATGCAAATCACGGCGGATATCTTTGGCCTACCTACCGCGCGCCCGTATCTCTACGAGACCTCCGGTTTGGGCGCGGCGATTGATGCGGCGGTGGGCCTGGGCCTGTACCCGGATTTCGCCGCCGCCGTGCGCGAGATGACCCGCGTGGGCCGTGTCTTTGAGCCGAACCCCGACACACGCGAGATCTACGACGGCCTCTACCAGCGGGTCTACAAGCAGATGTACAAACGACTCAAGCCGCTCTACGAGGAGATTCGGGATATCATTGGCTATCCAAGCCGCAAGTAGGAGTACATGACGAATGGCAAATGGGTTACCGTTCTCCGAATCACGGCGATGCCTTGCTTACTAAAAGCTGTATCATTTTTGGAGTGGATACCTATTGATCTAGGACTTTCGCTTGCGCTCAAAATCATGTAAGCTAGAAAAATGATTCCCAAATAACAGTATGTAGCCTATCTGATTAGTGCACCGATAAACTATCGCTGCACTAATTTGGCTGAACACCGCGCAGGAGTGAGCCATGATGTGGTGAGTAGTGATTATCTCCAGCGAGATAAACAAACCTCGCGGCATCTCTGGGAGTTGGTAGCCGCGTTGATTGATGACGGCCTGGAAGCCTGCCATTGCTGACCACCTTGCAACAGTTCCAGCAGCTTCACAATTTTTTCCCTCACCGAGTAGATGCGCGGCTGGATTTCACCGCCGAACCGCTCTGGCCGCAGGAGTAGTCAGCTTCCTCACTCCACGGTGACGGACTTCGCCAGGTTCCGGGGCTGATCCACGTCCGCGCCGCGCCGCACGGCGATGGCATAGGAGAGCCACTGCAAGGGGATCGTGTTCAAGATAGGGGCCAAGAAGGGCGTGGTGTGCGGCACTTCCATGACGTAATCAGCCTTCTCTGCGACCAACTCGTCGCCTTGCTCCGCTAACGCGATGACGATGCCACCTCGCGCTTTGACCTGCTCAATCTGGCTGAGCATCTTCTCGTAGACGCCATCGCGCGTCGCCACCGCGACCACCGGCATCATCCGATCAATGAGGGCGATGGGACCGTGTTTCATCTCGCCGGCAGGATAGCCTTCCGCGTGGATGTAGGAGATCTCCTTGAGTTTGAGTGCGCCTTCCAACGCGATAGGATAGTTCGGGCCGCGTCCCAGGTAGAGGAAATGATCACGGGTGTAAAAGATCTCGGCCAGTTTATGATAGATTTCTACCTCCTCCGCCACTTGTCCGGCTAATTGCGGGAGACGCGCTAAAGCTGTGATGGCCGCCGCCAACCGCTCGCTCTGGAGCACGCCTCTTTGGGTCCCCAGCTGGAGCGCGAGCAGGTAGAGATCCACCAAGCTGGCGGTGAACGCCTTAGTCGAGGCCACGCCAATCTCCGGCCCCGCGTGCATGAGGATGTACCCATCGGAGATGCGCTGGGCCTGGCTGCCCAAGACATTCACAATCGACCAGAGTTTGGCGCCTTGACGGCGGCCTTCCTCCAGCGCGGCTAAAGTATCCACCGTTTCCCCAGATTGCGTGATCGCGAGCACCACGTTATTCTTCCCAATCAGCGGGTTGCGATAACGGAACTCAGAACCATAATCGACCTCCACTGGCACTCCAGCCAAATTCTCCAACATAAATTTGCCGACCAACCCGGCATGGTAGGAGGTGCCACAGGCTACGATGGTGATTTTTTCCAGCGCGCGCGCCTCGGCAACCGTCAAAAGGAGCGTCTCCAAATGCACACGGTCGGTGCTAAAATTTACCCGGCCCCGGATCGTATCGGTGATCGCGCGGGGCTGTTCCGCAATCTCCTTCTGCATAAAGTGGCGATAGGCACCCTTCTCCGCCGAGACCGGATCCCAAGAAATAGCGTGGATTTCCGGTTCCAGCGGTGCGCCGCTCAACGTGGAGAGCACGACTTTATCGCTGCGCATCACTGCCAGTTGCCGATTTTCCAAGAAGATGATCTTCCGCGTATATTTAAGGATCGCGGGAATGTCTGAGGCGATGAATGTCTCTCCATCACCCAGGCCAATAACGATGCCGCCGGCGTTGCCTAGCCGGGCGACCACTATCCGGTCAGGTTGCTGCGTGCTGATGAAGACGAAGGAGCTGGCGCCCTCAATGTGAAGCAAGGCCGCGCGCACCGAGGCCGCGAGATCGCCGTTCTTAGCCAGTTCCCTTTCCACGAGTTGCGCGACGACCTCGGTATCGGTCTCTGAGGTAAAAGTGACGCCCTCGGCTTGCAGCTCGCGCCGCAGGCTGGCGTAGTTCTCGATGATGCCGTTATGCACAACCGCCACTCTCCCATTCATGCCCAGATGCGGATGCGCGTTCTCCTCCGTCACGCCGCCGTGGGTGGCCCAGCGCGTATGCCCGATGCCGATATGACCGGAGATGGGAGCTAGTTCCAAGCGCGCAGCAAGATGCACTAACTTGCCCACCGCGTGTTCTGTTACAATTTCACCGTTCTCATGCAGCACGGCGATGCCGGCTGAATCATAACCGCGATATTCCAGCCGCTGTAGGCCCGCTAAAACGAGCGGGGCGGCTTCCTGTGTTCCAATGTAACCAACGATACCACACATGGTTCCTCCTCTGAAAATAGTCGGGCAGTCTTTGGTCTTGTAGTCAAATAGTCATTTTCGCGCCTCGTGGGTGTGGTTCTCATACGGGGACTTCTTGAGAATATACGAGTGAGCGAGTAGACGAGAAAGCGAGTAGGCAAGTGAGCGAGGGAGGGAGTAGGCGAGGAAATACAATTGCGGTTACTCCGCAGCTCTTGGGTTGCCCTGTCAAGGGTTTGGCTCACCAGTTACCCGGTGATTTTATTCCTTGACTTTATGGGGGGAGAAAATAGGGAAGGGTATTTCCCTGACGGTATCCGCCGAAAATTCGATAAACCGTCACCTCGTCACCCAGAGAATTCAAACCTGGGTCTGGCGCTCTTTCTCCGTATTAGCTACTTATGCCTGCTAAAAAATAAACCTCCTGATCAATTGTCTAGCCGAAAAAAAACTCCGCCCCCTCCAAGAAGGGAGCGGAGTTACTAGTGGTTCACAAGCTAAACGCTTTAGGGAGCTGCTTCTTCCAGATATTCGTTGCAGACTTCCACGGTTGAGTCAAGCTCACTCTGTACCTCGCCGCCATCCAAGACCACGGTAAGCATCTCGGCAATAGCTGCCCGGCATTCATCGTACCCTGCCACGGGGGATTCGACACCAGAGTCGAGGCCCATGAATGTAGAAGCTTTGGCGTAGGTGGGGTTCTCATCTATGTAATCCTGCATCAGCTCTACGGCAGAAGCGCGAGTGGCAAAGTAGCCGGTGCTGCTGGCCCAGCGGGCCTGTTGTTCAGGCTCACTCATCCACTTGACGAAGAGCCAAGCCGCCAATTGCTGCTCAGGAGTACTGACCACGATGGATTGGCTCGCGCCGTAGATGTTCATCCGAGGAGCACTGCGGTCGCCGCCGTACGGCGGGGGATTGACACTCCAGACGAAGTCCGCGCCTTCAGAGACGGCCTGACCGTAGTAAGGTAGCCCCGAAACGGAACTAACAGTGAAGAGGGAACGGCCATTGCCAAAGTCAGTCTGATCACCATATTTCTCGGTGGCTTGAGCGGCGCAACCCTTCTCAACTAAATCTTGCCAGAAACCCATAGTATTGGCACCGGCCTCGTCGTTGAAGACATAGCCTGAACCATCCGCATTGATAATGTTACCACCACGGCTGAAGACGAAGGTGGCGAAGCGGGAGGCATCCACGGAGTATTCATAGCCCAATACAGGCCCTTCGCCGGTCTGCCCGGAGAAGGGATTCTCGGTGGCCGCGCAAGCCATTTCCCCAAATTCTTCCCAGGTCTCGGGAGGGCCATCATAGCCTAGTTCCGTCAGCCAATCTTGGTTGTAGTACATGATTTCCATGGATTTGTAGGGGGGCCAACCATAGCGACCACCGAACTGCGGTAGATAGTCTGCCGTCAGCGCTACGGGGAAGAAGTCATCTAGCTCTGCCTGCGTATAACCCCATTTCTCGCTAGCAACGTAAGGATCCTGCGCTACCAACACACCCTGCGTGGCGTAAGTGGCGGCTTGGTTCTGATAGGCAACGGCCATTTCGGGGAGCTGATTGGCGGGGATGCCGGCGATGATGTTCTGATAAAGATCGCCATAACCACCCTGGCTTTCACCGATCACGGTGATGCCCCATTCATTGATGCGGTTGAAGTCATCGATCATGGCCAGCATCAGCTCCTCACGGGAGCGGGTGTGCTGGTACCAATAGGTCACTTCCTGCCCACTGGGATCAACATCTTCAATATAACCGTAGATGTCTGTATCGTAGTCGGGTTCCGGAGTTGGCTCTTCGGTTGGTTCTTCAGTGGCTTCTACCGTGGCCTCTTCAGTGGCTTCTACCGTGGCTTCCACGGTTGGTTCTGGAGTAGGCTTGGCACAAGCGGACATTAACGGCAGCAATAGCGCCAGCAGCGCTAACAGTGCAAATAGTTTACGAGTATTCATTTGTTTCTCTCTCCTTCGAACTTAGTTATATTTTCAATCCAGCAAATTACTCACTTACCAACGACCAATTAATCTTAATCCGGGACATCACCTCCTTTTGATAATGCACTCCAAGACTATTAACCCTTGAGGCCAGTAGTAGCAATGCCTTCCGTAAACTGCTTCTGGGTGAAGAAGTAAAGAATTAAAATCGGAATAGTAGTAATAACAGAACCGGCCATGGTCAACTGAGTTTCTGCCGCAGCTTCGGTGATGAAACTAGACAAACCTACTGTAATTGGCCTCCAGGTTTCGGTACTGGTGACGATAATAGGCCACTGCAAAGAGTTCCAAGCCCAAATACCATTAAAAATCACGATTGACATCAACGGCGCTTTGGATAACGGCACCACAATCTGTGTCAAGAAGCGTAGATGTCCACAGCCATCTATCAAAGCGGCATCGTAGAGTTCGTCAGGGATCTGAGCAAAAAACTGCCGCAACAAAAATACGCTGAAAGCATTAATCGCAAAAGGAATCGTCAGCGCAGTCCAGTTATCATACCACGCATTAGTCATTCCAAAAGTGGCTTGGAAGAATTCTTCCAATTTAATGATGATCAAGTAGTTGGGAATAAGCGTCACGGCCCCGGGAATCATGTAAGTAGCCAGATAAAGCGAAAAGATCAGATCTTTGCCGGGGAATTTCATGCGCGCAAAGGCATAGGCGGCCAAGGTGCTCGTCACTACCACCCCCGCAACGGTGAGCAAGGTAGTGATTGTACTGTTACGCATGTAACGCGCGAAGTTCGCTTCCTGCCAGGCGAAGATATAGTTATGCAACAACATGTATCCTACGTTCCAGGACTCTTCTACTATAAAGTTATCTGGATCGGAATCCACCACTTGGAAATGCGGCCCCCAGCGACCCCGGTCGGCTCCCGCGTAGTTTGGCCCGCCGAGTTCGTCCTCATCTAAGCGGGTCACGAATTGATCAATGATCTTGGAACCCACGGTAAGCATGTAAGCGTCATAATTCACCTGTCCATCGTCAGTGGTATCCGTCGCCAAGATATTGACGTCAAAGGGCACCGGGAAATCCACCTCAACCAACTGCTGCGCCACGTAACGCGAAACTGATGCCACCGGAATCGCGCCCTCTAACGGAGGACTGAAGGAGCGCGGAACATTCTGCCACCCTTCCGCCGGCTGCATAGGAACGGTCAGGACTTGAGTGGCTGGGCGGTCTAGATAAGGGCTGGTCGATAATCCCGCTGGCCAGAAAATCTTGGCGCCATGTTCGCCATACGTTTTAACGGAGGTCAATAACATCCAAAAGAAGGGCACAATGGCAATGACTGCACCGATAGTCAGGATCAGATATAAGAGACCTCTGGAGATAGCCTCACGCAGTTGATAACTTTGCAAATTTTCCTCTACAGGAGCTTGCGCTAAGTTAGCCATAGAAAACTCTCCCCTCAGAAATACGTTTCTGAACCCAAGTTAGACTCAGCAGTACGCCAGTTAAGACAAAGGCCAGCGCAGAAGCGTATCCAAACCGGTTGCCTGACCAAAAATTCTTCCAAATCAACATACTAGTGGTCATCGTAGTTCCTCTAGGCGCACCTATCGGGCCGACGACGCTAGTCATTACGTAAATATGATTGAAGGCCCGGAAAGTACCTAACACCCCCATCATAACCAAAAAGTACGTAGTGGGTGAGACTAAGGGGATAGTTATATTCCGTAATATCTCCCAACGATTAGCGCCATCAATTGTAGCCGCTTCGTAGAGTGAATGGGGGATGTTTCCCAAGCCGGCCAGATAGATGACGGTGTTATAACCCACGTAAGTCCAGATATTATAGATGATTACCGATATCAACGCCAGACTGGGGCCGCCGGCCCAATCAGGCAGTGAAAGGCCTATCAAATTACCTAGATAAACCCCGATGGGGGTCGCTTCAAAGAGCCATTTGGGAACGTTCTCGGCGGGCATGCCCAACGTGACCAGGAGTAGGTTGAGCAAGCCCCGGCGCGGCTCGTAGATTGACTGCCAGACAGCCGCGGAGGCTACCGTGACCGTCACGTAAGGTAAGAAGTAGAGAATCCGCCAGATCGTCTTACCTCGGATATTCTGGAAGAGGACCGTAGCCAGCAGAAAGGAGAGGACAATTTGGAAGGGGACGGTGCCTAATGAATAATAAGAGGTAATCAAGAGCGCCATGAAGAGGTCCTCGTCGCCATTGCTCAACATCTGCGGGAAACCCAAAAGCAAGCCCAAGCCCCCGACAATGAGTAGGAAAACAAAGAGAGCCTTGAGCAGGACTATCTTTGCCGGGTCCTCGCTTTTGATTTTGCGCCAGAGCATCCAAGAGCTGGTCAATAATCCCAAACCACCTAGCGCAAAGAGAACATCTTGGGGAGTACCTAACGCTTTAAGGTAGTTACCCAAGCCTATAAAATCCCCTTTGCGAATACGCCACTTGTGAAAACTGATGTAGAGCGCATATCCTATGGGGAAGAGACTGAAGACGGACAAGATAAAGGTGCCGGGCAGCAGGAAGAGGTAAGCTTGCAGAGCCTCCCGGATATGCCGTTTGCTTTCCCCAAAAAACAATAACCGCTGCGAATCAAAATCACGGGACTGCTTTGTTGCTGCCATTTTGGCCTCCTAATAAGGAACTCCAACTGATCACCATAAAATGTAACTTACCATCGTATAGTAAGTTTGTCAAATGACAAATGATTAAGGATTACCAGGCCAACTATCTTCTTTGCTTTACGTTCAAAATGTGCTAAGATAATTGTCATTGAAACTCATATCTAACCTGTTGGAGGTGTAAGATGGCAACAGAGAAAGAAGCTCGTAAATTTAATTTCTGGCCCGCATTCAAGAACTTTGCCATTATTTTCTCCTTTGTGGTGAATTTTATCTTGATATTGGTGCTGCTGCTCTCGCCAGGACCGCTGTTGATGGCAAAGTCTCAGCTGGCGGAACCGCTCTTGGATGACTTGGATGCGGCTTTTGAGGCTTTGGGCGAGACCGAGATCGAAACCACAGTGGATATTGACGAAGAGATTCCGGTGCAATTCATCTTGCAGCTGGACCAGGTGACAGAGGTGGTTGTAGTCGAACCAGTCCCGCTGAACGCCCCGGCTACCTTTCAACTCCCCGGTTGGGGCGGCTCCATCAACGGTACGGTCAGTTTGAACTTGCCGGTAAGCATGACTCTCCCCGTAGCATTGAGTTTAGAGGTGCCTGTTGATGAGTCCGTCCCTGTGCAGATGGAAGTGGATGTGGTGATTGGCTTGAACGAAGCCGGG
>JAYELZ010000036.1:0-5782 GCA_034717835.1 Chloroflexota bacterium | reverse complement strand
TCGCCATTACATTGATCTAAGGTGCGGCGGGTGCCGCGCAAGTTCTGCGGGTTGGCGTCGCCGGGGTGCCATGTTTGGCGCTCGCCGTGTAGCTCAAACGTGATGTTGAGGTTCTCTGCGGTAAAGCGCCCGCGCCCTTGCCGGTAGCATAGTTGCAGCGCGCCGGTGTTGATCTGTAGTTCCTCGCCTTCTACCCGGCTGGTGAAGTGCGGGGCCGGCTCGCGGTACCGCGTGGGGAAGGCGTAGCTGCCCCGGTCTTCAAATGCGCCGTTCTCGGCCCATTCCAGGCGTAGCAGACGCGGCGCGAGCACCGTAAAGCGGGCATTTTCGCTAATGACGATGCTCTGGGGATTGGCCTCGGGGTTACCTCTGAAACGGATACGCTCAAAAAGTTCAGAACTCATTTCTACATTCTCCATTTGATATTCTCTATTCTATAATTTATTTGCCATTCTTATTCGTACCGCAGCGCGTCAATGGGATTGAGAGCAGCGGCGCGTTGGGCCGGGTAGATACCGAAGAAGAGTCCCACCGCCGCTGAAAAGAGGGTTGCCAGCGTGATGGAATCCAGGGTGATGACTGCGTGGAAGTCCTGTTCGCGCATAAAATACGAAATCACGGTGGAACCGACGCCGCCCAAGATAATCCCAATAATGCCGCCGATGAGCGAGAGTAACATCGCCTCAATGAGAAATTGCCAGAGGATGTCGCGGCGGCGAGCGCCGACGGCCTTGCGCAGGCCAATTTCGCGCGTGCGTTCCGTCACCGAGACCAACATGATGTTCATAATCCCAATGCCGCCTACCAGCAGGCTGATGCCGGCGATGGCGCCCAAGAAGACGGTGATGACGCTCGTGATCTGCTCAAAGGTGCCAATCAGATCGGATTGGCTGATGATGGAAAAATCATCGTATTCCCCCGGTAAAATGTTATGTCGCTGGCGCAGCAATTGTGAGGCTTCGGTGATGGCCGCGTTCATGCGGTCCCCGTCCACGGCTTGGACGTAGAGGACGGAGAGTTTGGCTTTGCCTTGAGGTGTGCGGCGTGGAAAGAGCCGGTTGGTGTGCGTGCTCAAGGGGATGAAAACGCCATCATCTTCACTGCCAAAGCTGCTCCCCCCGCGCTCGGCCATGATGCCGATGACGCGGAAGGGTACCCCGTTGAGGCGTACTATTTCGTCAATCGGGTTTGGATTGGCGGGGAAGAGCGCGGCGGCGACAATTTGGCCTAGCACCACGACACGGGCCTGACTGGCTTCGTCTCCGAAGTTGATGAAGACGCCGATGGCCGGTAGCCAATCGCGGACTAGGGTGTACTCTGGCGTCACCCCGATGATCTCGGTATTTTTTTCATGGCCGGGGATGGTCAGGCGGCCATAGTGACTGGCGGTGGGCGCGACGTGCAGCACATCCGGTACCAGTTCGGCATTCGCGAGAGCTTCCGCATCATCGCGGGTGATGTAGGCCGGCTTATCCAACTCGTGTTCAAAAGAGCCGGGCGCGACGAAAAAGATGTTGGTGCCGATGGATTGAAATTGCGCGGTGATGTAACTCTGCACGCCTTCCCCCACGGAAAGCAAGGTGATGACCGCGCCGACGCCGATGATGATGCCCAACATGGTAAGGATGGCGCGTAATTTGTTCGCGGTCAGCGCGCGGAGCGCCAAACGCAAGCTTTCTAAGACTTTCATCAGTTGACCCCCGTGGGTGATGGGGTTGGCTGGTCAGTAGGAGTGACGATTTGCTCGCGCTCGATCAACCCGTCAAAGAGGTGGAGCGACCGGTCGGCGTATTGGAGGAGGCGGGGATCATGTGTGACCATGATGATGGTGATGCCGTGCTCGCGGTTGAGGCGTTGTAGGATCTCCATCACCTCGCGGCCCGATTGGCTATCCAAGTTACCGGTTGGCTCGTCGGCCAGAATAATGGAGGGGCGATTGACCAGCGCGCGCGCAATCGCCACGCGCTGCTGCTGTCCGCCAGAGAGTTCGTTGGGGGTATGATCCAAACGGTCGCCCAAGCCGACAGAGTTGAGCACTTCCATAGAACGCTCGCGTCGGAGTTGGGGACTGGCGCCCGCGTAGATCAGCGGTAGTTGGACATTCTCCAACGCGCTGGTGCGGGCGAGCAAGTTGAAACTCTGGAAAATGAAGCCCACTCGTCGGTTGCGTATATTGGCTAACTCGTCATCGCTCATCTGGCTGACATCTTCTTCATCTAAGAAGTAACTGCCCGTCGTGGGTTGATCTAGACAACCGATGATATTCATCAGAGTCGATTTGCCAGAGCCGGAAGGCCCCATGATGACCAGGGACTCGCCGCGCTCTACTTCCAACGAGATACCGCGCAGCGCGTGGACTTCCTGCGTGCCCATCTGGTAGACTTTGCCGATCTTCTGAATTCTGATGACCGCAGAGCTCATTACTGGCCTCTATGGGGCGGGCCATCGCCCATCTCGAAGAGCAGTCCCCGTTCCTCCGTGACTAGAGCGATCTGGTCGCCTGCTGCCAGGCCAAACAGGAGCTCGGTATATTCCTCGTTGCGCACTCCCGTTTGGATGACCACCCGTTCGGGGATGCCTGCCACCAAACGGTAAGTGTAGGCTTCTTTAGTTTGCGCATCGGTGCGGATGGCCCAGTTGGGAATCAATAAGGCCCCTTCCATCTTGGAAGTGAGGATGAGCACGCTGGCGGTCATGCCGTCGCGGATTTGAACCTCTTGCTCTGTGGGCAAGGGGAGGAGCCGAATGCGCACGGGATAAGAGACGATGCCGCCGCTATTTGTGGGGGCCGGCGCGATGGTCTCTATCTTTCCCTGTAAAATTACTTTGGGGTAAGCGTCCACGGTGATTTCTACTGCCTGTCCCGAGGTGAGTTTGCCGATCTCGATCTCATCTACTGTCACATCCACGAAGAATACTGTATCATCAACTAACGTCACGGCGGGGAGCGCGCTGGCGACTTGAACGCCCGTTTGCAGATTGATGGCGGCGACAATGCCTTCAAACGGCGCGGTGAGAGTGGCCTTCGCCAACTCGTCCGCGGCGCGTTCCAGGGCGATTTCCAGGCTGGGATCAATGCCGTCCTGGAGCCGTTCCAGGGTCAACTGGGCGCGCTCGATATCGGCGGTGAAAATTTCCAACCCTTGTTCCTGGGCTTCACTCTCGGAGGAGGAGCGAGAGTATTCGGCGTAGGCTTGATCTAGCTGGGCTTGAGCGCCGGTGAGGTCTTGCTCGCTGGGGCCAGCGTTGATCTTTTGGAGCTGCAGCTCCGCGATGCGCACGCTCTCTTCGGCTTGATTCACGGCGGCTTCAGCGGCATGGCATTGGGACTTGGATGCGCCGCCAAAATCTACTGCGCCGCAGGTGGCATCGCGTTGGGATTGTTGCCCCCAGAGAGCGTTCTTGGCTTGTTCTAGCTGCCGCTCGGCGATGGTGATATCTTCTGCGGTGGCGCCTTGCTGCACCCGTTCCAAGTTGGCTTTGGCCGAGTGGATGGCGGCTGAGGCCGAGCCTAGACTAGGCACCCGTAACTTGGCCTGTTCCAAGCGGAGTTTGGCACTCCCTAAATTGAGTTGGGCTTCCTTGAGCTGCCGCTCATTCTCAGTTTGCGCACGCGCTAGCCGTTGTTTAGCATCGCGGTAAGCTCGCTCTAGGCTGGTGCTCTCTAGTTCCGCTAGCGCGTAGCCAGTTGCGACGCGGTCGCCAACTTCCACGTTTACGGCGGTGACGGTGCCGGGTAGCTCAAAGCGGAGCTCGCCCTTCTGATTGGCGGCGATATTGCCGCTGGCGGCTACCGTAATCTGCAAATCGTCGCGGATAATCTCCGCCTCGCGTAAAATCTCATTAGTGGATTGCGAGGCTTTTTCTTTGCGCAGCCACCACCAACCGGTTAGCGCGGCTACGATCACAACAGCCAACAAAATCCAGAGCCATTTCTTTTTCATCTAAATAGGACCTCCTTAGGATAGTGGGTCTCTGGGATTTGACGGGGTAAGTGTCACGCGACGTAAATTTTTCACCACAGATTACACGGATTACACTGATTTTTTATTTTTTCTGTGTTAATCTGTGAAATCCGTGGTTAATTTTAACTCAACCCCGCGAATTCCCAAAGAGCCAGGATGGTCAGGTAGTTGGTAGCTCTCCGGCTTCCAGGCCGCGCCACCTGACCGTAGCCCATCTCGCCTAACCCCCGCCATCAAAAAAGGGTCTTAGAAACGCTGAACGCGCTCCTATGACCCCCTGTCTACCGTCTACTGTTTTACAATTCGGAGAGCGTGCGTTCCAGGATGGGGAGTCGCCCCAGTGCTTTGCCGGCGCCAATCGCCACGCACGCCATCGGTGCATCGGCTACGTAGACGGGCACGCCGGTTTCTTGAGTGAGCAGTTGGTCGAAGTTGCGCAGGAGCGAGCCGCCGCCGATCATCGTCATGCCCCGGTCAATAATATCCGAGGCTAAATCGGGTGGAGTTTGCTCCAATACCGATTTGACCATCCCCATGATGAGGCCGATAGGTTCTTCTAGCGCCTCGGCGATATCGTTGGAACTGATCTCGACGCTGCGCGGGAGGCCGGAAACTTGGTCGCGGCCCTGTACCTCGGCGTGGATTTCGTGCTCCAGCAGTATCGCCGACCCGATTTTGATCTTGGCTTCCTCGGCCATCACGATGCCGATAGTCAGGTTATACTTGCGGCGGACGTAAGCGATGATGGCTTCATCCATGCGGACGCCACCGACGCGCACGGCGGCCGAGGAGACGACGCCGTAAACCGAGAGTACGGCGGCTTCGCTCGTTCCGCCGCCCAGGTCAATGATCAGATGTCCGCCGGGGGTGTGAATGGGCAGTCCCGCGCCGATGGCGCCCGCCAGTGGTTCGGGGATGCGGTAGGCTTTACCCGCGCCGGCGGAGAGGGCCGCTTCGTGGACGGCGCGGCGTTCTACTTGCGTGATTCCAAACGGCACGGTCAACATCACGGTGGGTTTGAAGAGGCGCGACCGCCCCCCCGCCTGTTGGATGAAGTGCGCTAGCATCTCTTTGGTAACGCGGTAGTCGGCGATTACGCCGTCACGTAACGGGCGCCGTACCTGGATCGTACCTGGATTGCGGCCCAGCAGGGCGCGGGCTTCTCTACCTACCGCGATCACCGCGCCGGTGCTCAGTTGCTGCGCTACTACGGAAGGTTCTTGTAGCACGATTCCCTTACCGCGCACGTAGACCAACACGTTCACCGTGCCCAAATCAATCCCCATCTCAGTGGTAAAAAACATACGCACTCACTTTGCCTAGTTCTCTAATTTCAATGTCCACCGCAGTAGGATACCCGAATTGGGCGTTTAGTCAATGGGGATAGTTGGGTAGTCGGATAGTCGGATAGTCGGATAGTCGGATAGTCGGATAGTCGGGTGGTCGGGTAGTCGGATAGTCGGATAGTCTTTAGTCAATTAGTCAATTAGTCAGGTAGTCTTTGGTTGCTTTCTCGCTCACTCGCTTTCTCGCCACGAGATTTGAACCTTTTGAGGGGGTTGTGCGACTATATATATGTAGATTGTTAAAGGGGGTGCTGCAAAGGTAAACAGTGAAAATTGGCGGAGATAAAAATAGCACGTTGAACCAAGTGTTTTTAATTACATCTAGTTAGCACGAGGAGGGAATGAGCATGAGAGCAAAAAGACGATTTGGGTTGATAGTGGGTAGTGTGGTAGTGAGTTTGTTGTTGCTGGTAATAGGTGGTTTGGTCTTGGCTGCTGATGTCAACATTGATACATTTTCAGGAACAGGAC
>JAYELZ010000035.1:0-5823 GCA_034717835.1 Chloroflexota bacterium | reverse complement strand
AGCGAATGAGCGAGGGCTAGCCCCGTTTACGGGGCGTAGTTCCGTAGCGCGGGGATTGATCCCCGCGTGGGGCTAGCGACTAGTGCCTGTCCCCAGAGGTGGACAGCTGGCTTCAGCCTCCGGTAGCCGACTTCAGTCGGCGTAACTACGTCGCCCGTGGTCTTTAGCCGCGGGCAATGGCTTTACCAGGCAACGAAAAAGGGCCGCCGCTCTCTACCAAGAGAACGGCGGCCTAGCTGTGGCCGGTCTCCTGACCGAGCCACTTGACCGTACCAGCACTACTCCCTTAATGCCCGCCAGACGCGCTCCGGCGTTAACGGCGTCTCTTTGAGCATCACGCCGGTAGCATCGTAGACGGCGTTGATGACCGCCGGCGCGACGCCGTTCACCACGATCTCCGCGACGGATTTCGCGCCCACGGGATGGCTAGGCTCGAAGGTCTCAATGAAGATGGTCTCCAGGGGCGGCGACTCGTCGGCGCGGAAGACGCGGTAGTCGTCCAGGCGCGGATTGAGCGTGCGGCCTAGCTCGTCATAGACCAGCTCCTCGGCAAGACCGTAGCCCAGGGCTTGGAGCATTCCGCCTTCAACTTGCCCGCTGGCGGTGAGCGGGTTGATGATCTGGCCGGAATCCAGCGCGATGAGGATCCGATCCGCTGTTACCTGGCCGGTCTCGGTATCCACCGTCACCTCGGCGAACTGGGCCGCGAAGGGTGGGGGGCTGACGGGGCTGACGAACGAGGCTTGCCCCATAATCTGATGTTGGTTGTGCTGGTGGAGCGCGTACATCGCCACCTCACGGAAGGAGAGGCTATCGCCCTCCGCCGTCCAGACACGGCTTTCTTTGAGCATGAGCTCTGCCGGTTCCACGCCGATCATCTCGGCGGCCGCCGCTTTGATCTGTTGCGCTACCTTCTCCGCCGCGCGGGCTACCGCGCCGCCGCTCACGTAAGTGGTGCTGGAGGCGTAAGCACCTACATCGAAGGGCGTCATATCCGTATCGGAGGAGTGGATGATGAAGTTGTCTAATGAACAGCCCAACACCTCCGCCGCGATCTGGCCCAGCACCGTGTCGGAGCCGGTGCCCAGGTCGGTTGCGCCCATCAACAGGTTAAAGGTGCCGTCATCATTCATCTTGAGGCTGGCTGCGCCCATATCCAAGTTGGGAATGCCGGAGCCTTGCATCAGGAAGACGACGCCGATGCCGCGCTTGAGGTGCGGTTTACCGGGCACCTTGTGCCATTCTGGGTTGCCGTACTTATTGTACCAACCGATAGCGGCTGCGCCCTGAGTAGCCGCTTCGCGCAGCGCGCAAGTCTCGATCATCTCGCCCTGCGCCTCGCGGCCCTCGCTCCATACTTTGCTCATAATGTTCTCGGTGTGCGGCTTGATGATGTTCTTCAGCCGGAACTCCAACGGGTCCATGCCTAACGCCACAGCCGCTTGGGTGACTAATGTCTCGGTCGCGATGACGCCCTGAGTCACGCCGTAACCGCGATAAGCGCCGGCGCGCGGGGTGTTAGTGTAGTAGGTCTCTCCCCAGAAGCGGAGTGTGTGCGTGTTGTAGATGGGCAGAGTCTTGTGGCCGGTGTTGCCGAGCACCGTGAGGGCGTGCCCGCCATAAGCGCCCGTGTCGCTCCAGGCGCGGAGGTCTTGGGCGACCATGATGCCGTCATTCTGCACGCCAATGCGGTAGCCGACGCGGATGGCGTGCCGGCGGACGGAGTAGATGAACTGCTCCTCGCGGGTCAGTTCCAGGAAGACGGGGCGACCGGTGGCGATGGTCAGGTGCGCGGGAATGTCTTCGTAAATTTCTTGTTTGTTGCCAAACGCGGCTCCGATACGCGGCTTGATGACGCGGATCTGCCCCTCGCTCAAGCCCAACACGGGGGCTAAGATACGCCGCACATGGAACGGGACCTGCGTTGAGGTCATAATGACCAGCCGGTCGTCCTCGTCCCAGTAAGTGAGCGTGACCCACGGTTCCAGCGGAATATGTTTCATCCGTTGCGTGTTAGTGAGCGTCTCGAAGGTATGGTCAGCGTGGGCGATCACTTCATCCACATCCCCTAGGTCGATCTTTACCTGGGCGGCGAGATTGCGGCTGGCATCGCTGTCGGCGAAATCCACATAATCGTCCTGGTCATGGATGATGGGCGCGCCCTCGGCCATCGCTGCATCTATCGAGAGCACCGGTTCCAATAGCTCATATTTCACCGTGATCAATTCCAGAGCTTCTTCGGCGATCTCCGGGGTTTCGGCGGCGACAGCGGCGACACGGTCGCCCACGTAGCGTACCTTCTGCCCAAAACTGACGTAGTCCAGCGGGCCGGGGATGGGGTAGGATTGCCCGGCGGTCGAATAGACGATGTGCGGCACGTTTTTGTAGGAGAGCACGGCGTGGACGCCGGGCAGCGCCTCGGCTCTGCTGGTATCAATATCTGTGATGCGGGCGTGGGCGTGCGGGCTGTGGAGGATTTTGCCGTAGAGCATCCCCGGCCGCTCGAAGTCGGCGACGAAAGCGATCTTGCCTTGCGCCAATTTGGGCGCGTCAACTTTGGGGAGCGGTTTACCCACTACGGAGAAGCCGGCGGCTTCCTCGGTGATGATTACCCGGGGTTGTACCATCACGCTAGTCTGCGTCCCGCCACTGCCGGCCAGCGGTTCCGGTTTCTCCGGTGGGGGGAGAAGTCCTTCTGGCATCGTGAACATCTCATTGCCGGGGCCGCCCTCTAGCGGCTCCGGCTCCTCGCCGCGCAGATAGGCGGCGGCGCGCAAGATCGCTGCCACCGGCTTGACGTAGCCTGTCTCGCGGGAGAGGATGCCGCTGATGGCGTCGCGTACCTCTGCCTCGGTGGGGGCGGGATTGCGATCCAGGAGTGCTTTGGCGGCCAAAATCAGTGCGGGGGTATCATAGCCGCTCTGGATGGCGCACATCTCGATGAAAGCGCGTTGCAGGGGATGCCAGCTGGCCTTCACGTTCCAGCCGGGCCGTTGATGTCCGCTCAACCCCTCGACGGTGAGGATCTCCGCACCATCCACTTGCGCGGCTAGCGTGGTGATGCTGTTGCGTACCTTGCCAGCTAGCAGCACTGTGCTGTACCCGCCCGTGCCGTCCTCACTGCCGAACTTCACACTGTGTATGCCGGAGCGGCGCAACAGATGGAAGAGCGTCTCGCGGGCTTCAATCTCAAATTCCTTTTCCTTGCCGTTAAGCGTGATGTTGATCTTCATAAATCTCTCCTTATTATGTAAGCCGGCATGGTATTCCGGCCACTAGTGGGCCTGCTGAAGACACCGGCTCAAGTTGTATGCCGATTAAGATAAGAAATCCAGGAGCTCAATTGAACTGATGGATTTTTGTAGGTATTCTCTAATTTCAGAGTGGGGCATAGTGACTAAGGGGTGTTCAAACTCTACCCTGCGGTGCAGTATTTGAGCAACTTCTTGGGGCCAGTATCCCATACTCATTTGAACAATATCGCCGCCAACTTCTTGCGCTATTTCTTGGATTTGGCTATCTTTTCCGATGCGGTCAACAATTATAATAGTTGCCATGAACCATTTAGAATCATTTATCTCGCTTTCACGCGCAAAACGTGTCACCTTGTCCAAGGATATCTCGGTATTTCCGCGACCGATGAAGCCAATATCAAAACGTACTCCTTGGCCGGCTCTGATAAGGGCTGTGGCGTCACTTTCCCTTTGGTCTCCAGTGGATGAGGATAACCAAAACGTCTGTTTATTGTAATCTCGGTTGTCAGTTGCTGGTATGTACTTAAAGCCCAATATGCTTAACAATGTTCCCAGTATCAGCGGCTCAAATAGTTTGCCGTGGATTGACTTATCAGAGCCACGGATAGTTAGGGTCTGTGCTCCCACCGTAGCCAATAGGTAAACCATGAATTTCCAACTTAGCTCGGTAATAATACGGTCCCCAAGTTTTAGTTCTCCATTCAAGGGGCCAAAAGATTGGATGCTTTCCTGGATAACCTGCTCACAAGTGGCTACGTAGCGTTTTCTATATGCTGTTAATAGGGTAGCGTCATCGCGGAGAACATTTTGTCGAGCTTTACCGGTAAGTCCTAGTGCCCATTGAGTTACCCATTTTTCGGCTTTAGAGAGTTTTTGCTGTTTCAATATCCTTTCGGCAATTTGTGGTAAATCTTGGATGAAGTTAGGGTATTTTTCAGTACCCTTTAGAAACATCGCGACGGTCGCAGCGTTTAATACCGCTAATCGGCGGCGCGTCAAAGTCTCGGTGGAATTACGTAGATTTTCCCCTGATAAAACATCAAAGACCATAGTTTTAATGGTCTCGGCACCTAATTTTTTTACTAGCTCCATCCCATTTTTACTTAGCAGCTCTTCATATTCAGTACCCATTAAACCCAATAAACTCTCTATCTTTGTTGGCTGCTGCGCCATGGCATTCTCCTCTATTACTTCACGTTGGGTGGATTTTATAGAAGTAGATCATCAGTATAAATGGGGGAACAATCAATGAGGAAGACATCCTCTACTCTTTTCTTACCCAACCACATTCTGGCTCGCTGACAGATTTCATCTGTGTACGTGGGGTTCTTTTCTATCAGCACAAAACGTCGTTGCGCTTTTACGGCTGCCAATCCTACGGTGCCAATACCAGCAAAGGGGTCAAGTACCACATCATCTATAAATGAATAATAGCGTACAACTTTTGCGGCTAGTTCCTCCGGGAATACAGCGGGGTGTTTTTTATCGTGAGTAGGCTTAATGTGCCAGATGTTGGTTGTCTCGTAGCCATCCTCGATTTTGGAAGCTGCCACCAAATCCTGACGGGGATGAGCATGTATATTCCAATCTATCAAGTGCTCCGATTTTTTGCGGTACACCAATACATATTCAGTGACCGGGACGGCTTTGTACTGCAAGGGATTTCTATCGGCGGCGAACCGGCGTCCTCGTCCGGTCGCCCAGCCTGCACCCTCTGGCTTAACCCAAATTATATCATCAATAAAATCAAATCCCTCTTCAATAAATAGCCTATGGATGTCAAATGGTACGGCGATTCTCCGCGACGATTCGCTGCGGCTGGCGCGACGGATAAGCACTGGTGATACGTTAATCACAAAAAAACGACCTTCGTTCAAAACTCGATGGCTTAGCTGGATGATCTTGCGCATCTTGAGGAGGTATTCTTCATAACTGATGTACTCACTATATTCAGGTCTGGCATTATAGTAGGGTGGTGAGGTGAAAATTAGATCAATAGATTCTGCTGGTAATTGCGGCAAGATCTCTTCAGAATCGCCGCACGCAATGGTATTTCGTAAGGTTGAGATTTTGTAATGTTTGTTCTTGACGTGACGTGGTGGCTGGCGTTCTTTTTTATGCAGCAGACGTCTCTCCAGCATCTCCTTGTCGGTTGATTTGGCTGCGTAGACCAAGGAAGTGTAAGCGTCAACGACCGCTTCTCCTATCAATGTATCTCTATCTTTGGCTAGTAAGGGGACCCGCCAAATATGATACCGGTCGTCAATCTCCGGCAGGCCGAAGGAGATGGCTGCTTCCAAATCCATCTCTGCTATCCAGACTGAGGCGACCTCACGGGCTTCATCTACATTTAGTATGGCGTAACTTCGCTGTGCGGCAATCGTCTTATTTGAATTTGTCATGCTAGCAATGTTCCTCTTGGACGACTGGAAAAGTAATAAAAATGGCCTACCTGGTTTTGTCTCTCTATTGTACTCAAGAGAGACTCAAAATCAAGTGCCCGGTGGCGCGTAGCCGCGATTTCTCATGATCGCGCCAGTCCGGTCACGCAGCTCGGGCCGGCCTCCCG
>JAYELZ010000034.1:0-58625 GCA_034717835.1 Chloroflexota bacterium | reverse complement strand
GTTGAGCGTGTCGCTCTGGCTCGAAATAACAAGAGAGCGCACTGTAGCCACGCGCCGCTCGGGCCGGTCTCCTGACCGTGCCCGCCTAGACAACTTGACGCGGCCTGGCGGCACGGCCTAGAGGCCTGCCACAACTGTAGTTTGTTAGAAACAAGTATCCTTACTGCTACGGCGCCAAGCCGCTAAGATCAGGTAATCACTTATGAAAAATAAAATCACCACATTAGATTGGCATATTCCTTATCTAACCGCCGGATTGCCCGGCGTAAGTGGCGCCCTGCGCGTGACACCGGAAGACTTCGATGTCCGCGAGATTCCCGCCTATGAGCCGTGCGGGACCGGGGAGCATACTTTCTTCGCGGTGGAGAAATGCGAGCTCTCCACGCCCCAATTGGTCAAGAATGTCGCGCGTGCGTTGGGCGTGCAGACCAAACAGATCAGCTACGCTGGCCTCAAAGATACCCACGCCATCACCGAGCAAACCCTCTCGGTCTGGAACATGCCGCCGGCACGCCTGCTGGGATTGGAACTAAACCGTGCGCGCGTACTCTGGGCCAAACGCCACACGAATAAATTGCGCACCGGACATCTGCACGGCAACCGCTTCACCATCCGGCTGCGCCACGTCCATGCGGAAGCGGCCAGCCGCGCCGAGGCGATTCTCAGGGTGCTGATGGAGCAAGGCGTGCCCAACGGGTACGGCATCCAACGTTTTGGCAATTACGGCGACAACCATCGCGTGGGCTGGATGTTGTTGCACAACCGTTGGGACGAGTTGCGGGAACGCGGCATTCGCTCGCCCTCGTACCGCCAGCGCCGCTTCTATGTGAGCGCCCTGCAATCCGCCCTTTTCAACCGCTACTTGACAACCCGGATGCAGCAGGGAACATGGGACGCGCTCTTACCCGGCGATCTCGCCAAAAAGCATCCTGCCGGCGGAATCTTCACCGTGGAGGACGTGGCGACAGAACTACCCCGCGTCACCGCCGGGGAGATTAGCGCCACCGGCCCCATCTACGGCTACAAGCTGATGCAGCCGGCGGGGGAAGCAGCCGCATTGGAAGAGCAACTGCTCTCCGACCTAGGACTAACACCGGAGGATTTCCGGCGCGTCAAAGCCCCAGGCACCCGCCGTCACCTGCGCTATCTGGTCACTGACCTCTCCTGGCAAATGGTAGGTGACTCGCTGGTCATCTCCTTCACCGCGCCCAAAGGTTCCTACGCCACCATGTTGCTGCGCGAGTTGATGAAGGACACCTCGGAACACTACCACTCAGCCGCGCTCGCCACGTAGCGCGGTAGCGCGGAATGACATTCCGCGTAGATAAAGACCGGACTACAAGCAAGCGGTGCTCAAAAAGGCATATCGTTGCCAGTTTCTTGGGAAGAAACTGGCTCTGGATACTTAGCTTTCGCTTAGCGACAAAATTAAGTAAACTATAATTATGAGGGACTCTGGGACTAGGCGGGGTAAGTGTCACGCGCCGTAAATTTTTCACCACAGATTACACTGATTTTTTACCTTTTTCCGTGCTAAGCTGTGAAATCCGTGGTTAATTTTAACGCGACCCCGTGAATTCCCCAAGAGCCAGTTTAATAAATAAGCCTCGCGGCGCGCGCGCCGCTACCGCTTTCTGATGTATGCAAAATAGCACTCCTCAGAAGCTCTGGTAACACAAAACCGCCCGGTAAGTTGACCGGGCGGTTTTCTTTTTGACTGGGGGCGGAGGATTTGAACCCCCACATACGGAGTCAGAGTCCGCTGTCCTACCGTTAGACGAGCCCCCAAGGCTACTCATTCCACGCGACACATTTTACCATAGTCACTAATTTTCACAACCCGAGAAAGACCTGGTACAACCTCTCATCTTGCCAACCGCAGAAACCATTGACCCCAGCCGAGTTTATTTACCTGATTTTTATCTTACTGGCTTACGGAAATTGTCATTTGACGTTTTTTAATATCTTTATATACTATTGATGGATTAGGGGGCGACTAGCCGCTGAAATCTTCTGCACCGGGGATACAAAAACGCGACTTAAATATTCCTACCGTGATTTTATTTGCCCCGTTTTTAACGCGAGCGCTCCAATTGCGGGGCACTCGCGCAACCATTTTATTCATATCTATTTTTAGGAGGTTTTTATGGACGCGAAGCAAATTTGGCAGGTGGAAGAGGGCGAAACTCGCTCAGCAGGCATTATTCATGTGGTTATCACGGCCTTGCTCATCGGCATTGGCGCGGTGGTGGGAGCCTTTGGAAGTTTCTCTTTGCCGTTAGGCTTTGGGGTAAACTTCTTCTGGCCCGCGATTGCCGTGCAAAATGTGGGCGGCATCTGGTTTGGGGCTTGGGGTGTGATCGCCGCCAGCTTGTTCCCAATTATTTCCAACGGGATTACAGGCACGCCGATCTACGTTTCTCTAGCCTACATTCCCGCGAACTTAATGCAGGCGCTATTACCGATGTTGGCCTTCCGTTATTTCAAGGCCGATCCTCGGCTAAATTCCAAACGCGATTGGATCATCTTCCTGGCCTCCATCACCCTGGGCAACATCTTCGGCGCGCTCTACTCCCCGCTAGTGGTTTTGAAGGGCTTCGGACTGCTCACGGCTGAATCCGTGCCGGTCTTCATCTGGGGTTGGTTCGGTGGCAACGAAGTCGCCGGAATTATCTTCGGCGTAATCCTCTTGAAGGCACTTTCTAATGTGGTCATCACGACCAATGCCTTCGTCAAGCGTTGGTTTGCCTAAACTCGTAGCTGCAGACGCTCGTTAATCCAGGGGCGGGGAGGAATACCAATCTCCCCGCCCCTCCTATGCTGGTCTAACCTTTAATTGGAGCTGTTCTCTATGAATATGAACAAAACCATACTGGGCTACGTGCCAGAAGAGTCCCCTATTTATCGGATCCATCCCTTTGTACGGGTCTTCTTCTTGCTAGTAGTCAGTTTATTTCCTATGATTATCAACGCCCCAGAATGGAACTTGGCAATTATCCTCTTCTCCATCCTCTTATTAAAATATAGCAAAGTAAACCTATCCACCTTGAAGATTTACATCCCTGTTTCACTCTCCATGGGTATCTTAATTTTACTTTCCCATACAGTTTTAGGGGGCATTCATCCCGAATTCTACGTAGCTTTCAGACTTTTCGGCTTCCCTTTCTACTATGAACGAATTGTGGCAGCCATAGATGTTTACACGCGCATCCTGCCGATGATCTTCCTCACCGTGCTCTTTCTCAGCACCTCCCGCGAGCGGGACATGTTAGTTGCCATGCGGTGGGCACACGTGCCGTTTGTAGTGACTTATTTGATAACTATGGCGTTGCGCTCCGTAGGCATGGTGATTGAGGATTTTTCCATCGTGCGCCAAGCTGAGAAAGCGCGCGGCTTTGACCCCCAAGGGAAATCAATCGCCTACAAAATGCGCCAGTTTGTGATGTATATCATCCCGCTCTTTGCACTGGCGTTACGGCGCTCGGACGAATTCGCTAACGCCATCGTGGCCAGAGGTTATAGCTTCACTGGCTTGCACGAAGTAAAACGCCCCGATTATATCCTCACCCAATATCGGTTTCGGTTTAGAGATGGCTTATTAGTGGTACTTATTTCATTTTCATTGGTAGCCGTGTTGATTATCCGCTTCGGACAAGGTGGCTTGACATTAGAAAATTCGCTGACCTTGCGCTGGCTGGAACTTTGGTTAAAGGGAGGTGCCGCATGAGCACCGCTATTCGCTTTGAGGATTACAGTTGGCGTTACTCCCGAACCAAAGAACCAGCGCTTAAAAACATCAAATTGGAAATCGCCGAGGGAGCGGTGGTGGGCATCATTGGTCCCAACGGTTCGGGGAAGACCTCGTTGGCTTATTCCATGAATGGATTAATTCCCAACCAGTACAACGGCATTCGCACAGGAGCAGTCTACGTTCTAGATAAGGAAATTACCACTATCCCCCAGGCGCAACTTTGCCAACAGGTAGGGCTGGTATTCTCCGACCCCGAAGCCCAGTTCACCGCCATGACGGTAGAGGACGAGGTAGTCTTCGGAATGGAAAATATGGGTTTAACCATCAGGCAGATTAAACACCGGCTAGATTGGGTCATACCGCTTGCCGAGATTGAGTCGCTGCTGGAAAAACCGCCTTACGAGGTCTCCGGCGGGCAGAAACAGCGGGTGGCGTTAGCGGCCGTGTTAGGCATGCGTCCGCCCATTATGGTACTGGACGAGCCGACTTCAATGCTGGATCCGATTGGACGCCGGCGCGTTTTTGAGGTGTTGGGAAAACTTAAACGCGAATATCAGAGCACCATCATCGTGGTGGAACATAGCCTGGAGAATTTAGTGCCGTTGGCGGATGTGATGATTTTAGTCTATCACGGCGAAGTGCTGCTGGCGGATAAAACAGAGCCTTTCTTTAAGCGGATGGGGTACTTAATGGAACATGATGTTTTCCCCCCAGGGGTGTTGGAATTCTTCTATCACTTGAAAGTGGCAGGACATTATCCAGCCGCTTTGCCCTTACCCCAAAATGTAGCCGCCGGCGCGGCATGTTTGCGGACATTGTTTGAGGAGCGAAAATGAAGACGACCCCCTATCTGAGCGTAGTAAACCTGAGCTATCGTTATCCCGATGGTACGCTGGCATTACATGATCTAAGTTTCGAGTTGGCCGAGGGAGATTTTGTGGCGCTTATCGGACAAAATGGCTCCGGCAAGACGACCGCCTCCAAATGTCTCAATGGTCTCTTTAAGCCCACGACAGGACGGGTAGTCGCGGATGGATTGGATACCCGCACCACCTCCATCACCAAGATGGCTGTGCGCGTAGGCTACGTCTTCCAGAATCCCGACCACCAGCTCTTTAACGGCACGGTCTGGGATGAGATCGCCTACGGCCCCCGTAACATCCAATTCACTGAGGAAGAGGTTACGGAGCGGGTGGAAGAGGCTGCCCAAGTGGTGGGACTAAGTACGGCTTATTTCAATGAACATCCTTTCTTTTTGCCCAAGGGACTGCGACAGCGCGTAGCCATCGCTTCAATTCTGGCGCTCCGCCCCAAAGTCATCATTGTGGATGAACCGACCACCGGGCAGGATGTAAAACAATCCCTCGAAATTATGGATTTTCTCACCTACCTACACCAGGAACGCGGGCATATTATCGTTATCATCACACACGATATGCCTATTGTCTCTCGATATGCCAAACGCATCGTGCTGCTAGGTCAAGGGAGAAAATTGGCGGATGGCCCGACCGCTGAGGTCTTCGCTCAGCCGCAGATACTGGCGGAAACCTTCGTCGCACCGCCACAGATCACGCAATTGGCCCAAGCGGCCTCGGAATTGGGCTTCGACCCAGGCACATTGCGCGTCAACGAGATGCTAACACAATTTGAAAAGTTACTACCCTAGAGTAACCGCCGCGCGCAACTTAAGGCCATCGGAGAAACCCGATGGCCTTCACTGTTTATAGTAGCTACTACTTATGCAGCTGTCAGACATCTATGGTTGAACCTTCCCTCGCTTATGATATACTTGGCGAGCGAGGTTAAAATGACGGAATTGCATATACTCACGCTCTTTTTACATGGTCTGATCTTTACTGCGCTCAGCCTGACGGTGGCTTTCTTGAAATATAGAAGCCGGCGTATCCTCATAGCGCGGCGGCTCTCCTGGCTAGGAGCCTTTGCCCTCTGCGAATCCATCGTGGCCTGGAACGATCTACTGGCGCCCTTGCTCACCGGGGGGGCCTTGCTCCCTCCTCTGCTACGAGTCGCCGTGTTGACCGGTGGGTATGCGTATCTATTGGCCTTTGGTGTGCAGACCTTCTTCCCCAAAGAAATTGAACCCCTCAAGTTACGCTACTTACTCTTAGGCGTGCAACTAGGCTGGAGCATTCCCTACTTATTAACACTACTTTTCACCTTTCGCCTGGGATCTGACGTAGCGCCGGTGATAGAGATATTGGCGCGTTACCTGTTGGCCGCCCCCGGAGGAGTGCTCGCCGGGTTTGGTATTCGACGGCAAAGCTATCAAACCCTGAATAAAGATTGGCGGTCGCGCATCCGCCCTTATCTGCGGTTGATCGAGGCGGCCTCTGGTGCTTTTGGGCTACTGCAACTCGTCCTGGTCCCGAAGGCCACTTTTTTGCCAGCTTATTATCTCAACGAGACCTGCCTGCCTTTCTCCCCCCAGCTATTATGGGCACTAGTGGGTTGGTTCTGGCTATGGGGCATAGTCCGCTCGCTGACTATCGTACAAACCGAGATTGAACAATGGATTGAGAACGTAGAACACCTCCAGGCGCTGACGGCGGACCGTGAGCGCATCGGGCGGGAATTGCACGATGGCGTCATTCAATCCATCTACGCGGCGGGTCTGATGTTAGAAGGAGTACAACATCAAATCACGACGCATCCGCAACGCGCACAAGGTCAAATAAATCGCATCCTCAAAAATCTGAATCAAACCATCCATGATATCCGCCGTTACATCTTCGATTTACATAGCGATCTACCGGATGACGATCTCGAAACCGGCCTCCGGCGTCTATTGCGCGATTTCAAAATCAATACTTTGCTAGAAACAGAACTGTTAGTCACCGGGGAACCGGGGGGGCATTTCAACATCGAACGCCGCCGGCACCTCTTTCAAATCACCCGTGAAACTTTAACCAATACCGCGCGTCACGCAGCAGCTAAACAAGTCAGCATTTCGTTGGTCTATCAACCAGAAAACATAGAGTTGTTGATCATGGATGATGGGATAGGTATGCAATCCCTACATCTGAGGAAAGGCTACGGACTACGCAATATCCGCGAGCGCGCCCGGTTAGTGGATAGCAAATTGAAGATTGATAGTGCTCCGAATCAAGGCATGACATTGCATTTAACCGTACCCTATAATTAAATCCAAACGAGGGAAAAATGTTGCGAATTTTAATTGTGGATGATCACGAAGTAGTGCGTTTAGGCTTGCGTACCCTCTTGAGCAGTCAACGCGACTTCAGTGTAATAGATGAAGCCGCATCAGCAGAAGAGGCGCTAAAAAAAGTGCGCTTGCACCACCCAGATGTGGTGGTTTTGGATATCAGATTACCTGGCACCGACGGGATTAAAGCTTGCGAGATGATCAAGCAAGAACATCCCGAGGTACACGTAATCATGCTCACCTCATACGCTGAAGACGAAATGCTCTTTGATGCCATCAGCGCAGGCGCTGATGGCTACGTACTCAAGCAGGTAGGTAGCCATGATTTGGTGAAAGCCATCAGTTGCGTGGGCCGCGGGGAGGCTCTCTTGGATCCTGCTGTGACGCAGCGTATTCTCAAGCGGGTACGGTTGGCGACGCTGCAAGATCAAGTAGCAGCTTTCTCCAAACTAACCGATCAAGAGACGCGCGTGTTAGCCCACGTGGCGCAGGGAATGACTAATAAACAAGTCGCCAAGGCCCTCTATTTGGGAGAGGGAACAGTGCGCAATTATGTCAGCAGCATTCTCTCCAAGCTAGATCTAACCAACCGCGCGGAGGCGGCAGCCTATTCGGTCCGTCACGACCTCGCGGAATATATGGAAGAGTTTGTGAATAACGAGTAACTTAACGTAAAGACTAATTTGCGCGGTGTATCCACGCTAAATTATACTTAGGCTTTCCAACAGCAACATCTAACAACTATGTTACAATGTTAAGCGGGTAGCGACCTGTGGCGGAGCGCTCCCGCTCATTATTTGCAAACTAAGCGGATTTAGAGTGCCCAACGGCTATTTAATCCTAATGCGCCAAACTGTGAAACCGCACCTGGTTTTATTTAGTGAAAAATATGGTTAATCAACGAAAACAAGCGTTTATTTTTGGAATAGTAGTAATCGGGCTAGCGGTGCTAGCAGGGATAGTGGTAGCGATTGGTGCCGGGGGAAGTTCTTTGCAACGGCCGTTCAGCGCGTCTACGCCAGCCCCGCTCCCATCGGCTACTGCGACCCTCTCCCCGACGCCCACTTTTACACCGGTGCCGACAGAAACGCCAATCCCAATTCCGACATACACGCCGGCTCCCCCGACGTTTACTCCCACCAGCCGCCCCACCCTAACGCCGGTGGCCTTTGTCAACGATCCCGCTGCTGACGCGGTAGATTTCAACACCCTGACGCCGCTAACCACCACCCTCGCGGGGGTTGATATTCAAGCGGCTAGTTTTGATGAGAACGGCCATTTGCTTGAGAATTTACCAGAGGAACTAGCTACTCAAGTTGCGGATTGGGCGCCAGCAGAAAATCTAATTCTCTGGATGAAGTTGCAGACAGCCGTGCCAATGAAGCGAGAAGGCGCCATCTATTGGCTATTCGCACTGGATACGGATGGCAACTTAGAAACTGGGCGTCCGGTGGGAGATGGACAGATCAATCCCGATATGGGAGCGGAGATAACATTGGGCGTCTACTCGGATCCAACGGATGAGCTGCAATTTCAACCGTACATGCAAATCTGGGATCAAGTGCGTGCAGAATCCAGACGCTATGAATTGACAATGGAAGTAGAACTTAGCCCTAAGCGGGATGTACTCTTCCTGCGCGTTTCTAAAGCGAAGTTGACCGAACTGTTAGCTGAACTCTCTTATGTCAAACCCGCCTGGGAGAAGACAATAGGCCGAGCCGCGACCCTCTTTGATACGGGCAGTGGTTTGGCCATAGATTTTTGTCCAGAGATCCCCAAGTCGTAAAAAATATGAATTCATCGCCGTATTTGAACTTTTGGTGGACTGGAAAAGCGACTATTCCTGAGGTTGAGCTCGTGTCCTGGGCACGAGCGCAACGCTTGTTACCGCTCCTCGAATGGCGCGCGGCACAAGAAGGCTGGGCACTTTCACCCACGTGGCAGCAAGCGGTGCGAGAGTCACGTTATCGACTCTCGGCGCGCGAGATGTTGCTAAAACAACAACTGCAATCATTGAGCAAGATCGCTGTTCGTGAAGCTATCCCCATAGTAGTTGTGAAAGGTCCGGTGATGGCGGAATTTTACCCTGAAACAATACTACGCCCCTATTCTGATTTAGACTTGTTGGTGCCGGAAGAGGCCGCTACTAAATTGACAACTGCCTTGCAACAAGAAGGGTATCATACCGAATTGGCTGGTGGCCGTTCTACCCATCTACCGCCGCTTCATCCTTCACGAGCTGGTTTTAGGATAGAAATTCATACCGCGCTAGATGCTCATGGGAGCAATTCTCTTTTCACCTTTAACCGCTGGGCTAGCAAATTAACCCCGTGGGAACCATTCCCCGACCTCTGGATTCCGCATCCCGTAGAACACTTCCTCTACCTCACCTACCATCTGATCGAGCGCCACCAGTTTGCAGGAGGCGGACTGTCGCTGACTGACTTCAAGTTTCTGACAGCCAGCTGGGGGCCATACGAGTGGCAAAAGTTACAAGAGCGCGGCGCGGCTCTCGACATGTTACGGGCAGTGGGATTAACGTTACACTTAGTTGCCTGGTTTTGGCCGGATTCCGACATCCTGGAGAAGGAGCGGGGCTCTCTCACACCTCTCACTCAGGTATTAGCGGCCAGCCAAAACATGTTATTAGGATATCGCACGCAGTTACTCCCCAACGTCTGGCGTGATTTGGAAGGCAGGGGGTATAAAGATTGGGTAAGATATCTACAGAAAATCCTCTTTGGAGAACCGCAACAGGCGCAACGCAGGTCCTTTACAGAGAAAATTCACTTTCTTCTGCGCCGTCCGGGACACCTACTGAAGACCTATACTCCGGCAATCTTAGCGCTCTTACGTGGCAACCCTGAGAGCCAAGCCGCGTGGCAAGCCCGCCGTGAATTGATGACTTGGTTGCGAGCGCGGGAGTAGATTTGATAGGCGCAATGAATAAAGTCAGGCGTTATATCTGGCTGGCATCATTGCTCTTAACGGTAAGTGGGCTGATCTGAGTAGCGCCCCAGATCGTCTCCCTCTATTATCAAGAGCGCGGCGGGATGGTTTTAGATCAGGTATTAGAGAATACCGCAGTTGAGCGTGAGAATTTGTGGCTGCTGACGCCTATGCTCTCTGATTCAACCGCGCTAACATTTCTAAACGAGGCCCAAACGTATTTTCAAGCCGCGGCCCAAGCGGACCCCCACAATGCGCAAGCCCAACGTTGGCTGGGAAGAGTGGCCCTACTGCGGGGAAAGCCACTTCAAGCCGTGGAGCACTTCTCAGACGTTGTACAACTCCGCCCTGATAACCCGCTAGGTTATTGGGAGCTGGGATTGGCTTACGAACGCCTGATGGAATACCAAGTAGAGACAGTGTATTGGATGTTCACCTCGGCAAAGGCTAGCGCAACCAGTTCTCTGAAGCTAACTTGGACGCCCACCGAGACGGCGACTTTGCGCTCAGCAACCTTGCGGACACCGCCGGTAACTATCGAGACACCTTACTGCGAGGCTTACCGCGCGATCCGGGCCGGTGATGCGGGGGGCAACATCGCGGCAGATTATCTCTTTCCGTGCATGGATGGCGACCCAGGGCTACCGCGCCCTCCTGTTGGTGGTGTCGGAGTTCGGTATCCCCATGCCAGCGGAGGACGGCTTTCCACCGGAACGCATGGAGACGTACTTGCGGGAGACGTGGCATTTCTTCGCCACGGCCACGGACCCTGCGCTGGGCAATCCGCAAGATGGTGGACGACTGGTGCAGCGCTGGTGCTGGTTCAGTCTGGCTGACCCCCACTATTCCACCGGTAATCTGGTGGATCTGGATACCGGTGCGTGGACGCCGTTGGGCCGCGTGTGGCTCTCTCTGGCGGAATCGCGGCCCTGCTCCTGCCCTTTTTCCCCTTGTTACTGAGCACCTTCGGGGCGGAGACCTGCTTCTATGTGATGTTGATCTTGGCTACCTTCGTGCTCTATGCAGCCGAGCAGCCAGTCTGAGCGATGGTGTTAGCGGCCTTAGCCACCCTAACACGCTCCGATGGGGTTTCGGTGGCCGGGCTGTTAGGTTTGGAGGCGTTGTTACGCCAGCGCAAATTCCCCTGGCGGATGGCGCTGGTCTATGGGGCCTTGATCTCTCCCTGGTATAGCTTCTCTTGGCTCTACTTTGGCTCACTTTTCCCGGTGACATTAGCCACGAAACAGCACCAAGCCAACATGGCTATCAGTGCAGGCTTTGCACGCGGCTTTCTGACCGTGCTCAAACCGTATGCCCTGCAACCTCTCTATTGGCTACACGCCGCATTCTTCCTCTTGGGAACCGGCTACGCTTTTGCCAAAGCGCATCGTTGGTTGCTCCTGCTAGCTTGGGGAGGATTGTACTTCTTGGGTTACACGGTTTTAGGTGTCAGCCGCTATTTTTGGTATTATGCCCCCCTCGTGCCGGTGATTATTATGTTGGTCGGGTTAGGCATTAAAGCGTCGTGGCGGCGTCTTTTCAACGATTGGCAACATGATTGGCACGCCTGGACGTTACTGGCACTCTTGTTATCCCTAATGCTCTGGCCACAGGTGAAAAGTGTGTACTGGTTAAGTACGCATAACGACCAGCGCACCCACATCTATCAGGCAATAGGCGCTTGGTTGGCCGCAAACACTCCTCCTGATGCTCCGGTAGGCGCCCTGGAAGTAGGCATCATCGGATACTACGCCCGTCGCCCAATGGTAGGTTTTGCCGGCCTGATTCAGCCAGACGTCGCGGCACAGATGCAACGCAAGACAACCTACCAAGACACCGCACTCTGGGCAGTGGAACACTATCGCCCAGAGTATCTAGTCTTAAGCCCTGATTGGTTCCCCCAGTTGATATCTGAATTCGTCAATGACGCTTGTACCGTCGAGCAGACTTTCTCAGACCCCGATTATGCCGGGGAATTAGCTGTTTACAGGTGCCATTGGCTTGAACACTAGGTCTACTAACTCTTTTGCGCGTTAATTCGCGGTTAATTTAAGTCACGCTTCCTAATTACCCTTCCCTTTTGCGCAGCTGCCTCCAGCGAAATCCTCATCTTTCATTTACCAGGCCCCTAATTTATGCTACAATAATACGGTAACTTTCACCAACCAGGGAAGGTAACGAGGTGGATCTCTTTTTCATAGCGAGAGTGGATGGCGGAGCGCGTCGCCAGTACAGCGGGATGGGATTAGGGCTAGCCATCGTCAAAGCCGTGCTTGAGGGACATCAAGGCCGAATCTGGGTAGAAAGCGCCGGGCTGGAACAAGGCAGCACGTTCACCTTTACCTTACCCGTTTATCAATCCCGCCAGGAGGATTAAGTGAGTCCCTCTCCATACCATCGCGCCGGTTGGTTCATCCTCTTTCTCAGCTTGATGGCACTCGTGGCCGCCTGCACCCCCACTACACCGGTGCCACCGTCCAGCGAGGGAGATGTCCTATTCAGTGATGACTTCGCCATGACCAACTCGAATTGGGCGCTCTTTGACACTCCAGCAGGCACAGCCCAAATCCAGCAAGGGAACCTCTACCTAACAGATCTCGGACACGAAAAGAGCATCTCCACCAGTCTACTCAATCGACAATGGGACAATGTAATCATCCGTACGCAACTGCGACAAGCTGCCGGCACTCAGAACAACTGGATGGGGGTAACCTGCCGGCAAGCGGACGAGAGTAATTATTACCTCTTTGCTATCGGCGCCGATGGCTACTACCTGTTACTCAAGATGCTGGCAGATAAAGCCACACCCTTAGCCGGGCCGGAAACCAGCCCCGCGATTCACCCCGACCGAGGCATAAATACCCTGGAAGTCAGCTGCGTGGCGAACACCTTGACGTTAAGCATCAATCAGCAAGAACTAGCCTCCGTCACCGACGAAAGTTTCGTCTCTGGGCAAATCTCGCTCTTCACCGACAGCCTCACCAACGATGAAACCAGCGTCGCCTTTGACAATTTTGTGATTATTGCCCCTTAACGCTGAAGTTTCCTCAAAATCCGCCTAATTGATCTCCTGGTAAAGCTCGTTCACTGTCAGGACGCTAATAAAAAAAGTTCTCTGGGAAGTTCAGCACATTCCTGGAGAACTAGCAAGACTCCATCTAAAGCAGCAACTAGCACCAATTGCTCTTATCCGCGCTGGTCGGCGTCCTAAAAAATTTGTCGGTTAAACTATTTACTACCAAGAGATTCCCCATAGTTTCAGCCCTTCACTAAACCCCTGGCAGAGTGAACCCGAAAGTGCTGCCATCTCCATTGCTACTCTTAGCCCACACCTCCCCATTGAGTTTAGTCACAATCCGCTGCACAATGGAAAGCCCCAGGCCATAACCTCGCGTGTCCACCTTCGAGAGACGGGAAAAGGGAATAAATAGATGTTTGCGCTGCTCTGCCGAGAAACCCGCCCCATTATCATGCACCCAAAAATCAACCTTGCCATCAGGATGCGTTGCCGCACCGACTTCCATCTTCGGAGGTCGCCCGCCATATTTAATGGCGTTGCTCAAGTAATTCATCCAGACTTCCTCCAGCCAGGGGACATACCCACACGCCGCCGGACAACTCTCCGGCAATGTGATTTGGGCATGATACTCCTCAAACATCGGTTGCAGGCGTTCCCCCACCACGGCGAGACACTGCAACATATCAACCGGGACGCATTCAATCTCTCCCTTGCGCAATCTTGCCAAGAGGAGCAACTCATCGATGATATTATCCATCTTTTGTCCGCCCCGTCGAATAGTTTGCAGATAACCCCACTGCTTACTCCCCCAAAACTTCTCTCCTTGAAATCCTAAAACTTCCGCATAGCCAATTATGTGAGTCAAGGGGGCTTTAAGATCATGGGCCACCGTATACGCGAACGATTCTAATTCACTGTTGCTCTGTTGCAGTTCCTCAGTGCGTTGCCGCAGCGTATCTACCAAACGTGCATTTTCAATAGCAATGGCCGCCGAAGTGCTCAAGGCTTCCAGCAAAGTGACGTCAGAGGCCATAAACCGTCCAATTTCGTAATCCACAGCTTGCAAGACCCCAATCACTTTTTCCTGAGTTGCCAACGGGACGCTGAGAATGGAGCGCAACTGCAACCCCGTCTCTTTATCCACATCCTTAAAATGTCGCTCCTCGGCCAGCACATTCGGCACATTGAGGCTCTCCCCTGTCAGGGCTACCGTCCCCACCAAACCAGTTCCTAGCGGCAATCGCCAACCACGTATCAGCTCCGTTCTAGGGCCGACAGCTTGCTGACAAACTACTTACTGCTTCTCTGGTTCAATCAACCAAAGAGAACAGGCTGCTACGCCCATCAAACGATGTACCTCTTCCAACACAGCAGCGAATATCTTATCCAGATCTAGGGTCGCTCCCAGTATCTGTCCCGCCCGATTCAATAACGCCAACTCCAAATTACGCTGCTGCAATTTATGTTCTGCGCGTTTATGGGTGGTAATGTCATGAAAGGTAAAAGCTAGGCAATCGGCTGGCAGCCCTTGCACCCGCACTCCTTGCACCTCAACGTCACACCACCGCCCATCGTGGCGGAGCAATTGCAATTCCAACATCAACGGCTCAACAGATTCTACTTGACTGGCGCTTATCGCTTTTAATAGAGCTTGTCTCTCATACGGTGCCACAAAGTCACCGATATTTTGACCTTGCAAATCCCCCGCCTTATATCCCAATAGCTGCTGAAAGCTGGCCGTGGCCCGCTGAATCTTGCCATTCTCATCCAAGATTAGCAAAGGTGTCAATAGCCCTTCTAATTGAGTCAGACAAGACTGACCAATAGGGACCCCTTCATTATCTACCCCTGCGTCAATGATTATTGATTCCATCAAAGGTTACTCTCCTAGATACCCTGCCAGCGAAAATTTGACTTCCTCGAGAAAAATGCCTGGTTTTCCCAGCAACTTTCTTACTACCAACCCTAGCCCTTAAACTAAAGCGGGTCTCTGGGATTTGACGTGGTAAGTGTCACGCGACGTAGGTTTTTCACCACAGGTTACCCGGATTACACTGATTTTTTTTATTTTTTTTCCGTGCTAATCCGTGAAATCCGTGGTTAATTCTAGCTCAACCCCGCGAATTCCCAAAGAGTCACTAAAGCTTGCCTTTCAAGCCACGTAACACACGCTCCAAAGTGAAGGGGAATTTATTGTACCAAAGTCCGGTAGCCGCACGCAGCGCGTGATGAATGGCCGCGGCGACCGGGATAAAGGGCATCTCGCCCATACCCCGTGCCCCCCATGGCCCATTGGGTTCTGGATTTTCGATGATGATGACTTCAACTTCATCTGGAATATCCTCAGTGGTGGGGACCAGATAGGTGCTCAAGTTATTGGTGAGTAACTCGCCGCCTTTTTGTACCAACTCCTCGGTGGTGGCCCACCCCAAACCTTGAATTACGCCGCCTTCGATCTGGCCCGCCAACAAACGGGGGTTGATCGCCTGACCCACATCATTGGCACAGACCAACTTGGGGAAGGAGAGCCGTCCTAATTCAGTATCCACCAAAATTTCCGCGCCAATGGTCACATACCCGTAGGAGAAGTTGGGGTCGCCATAGCCGGTCTCGGTATCGATCTGCGTAGTCTTGGGCGCCAAGTAGGTAAATTCAACTTTGACGGGTCGTGCTCCATCCTGCCAGGCCTGCCAGGCCTTCGCCGCCGCGCCCTGGATGGCATTGCCAATCATAAAGGTCATCCGTGAAGCGGAGCAGGAACCAGAACTGCCGGTGATGGCGGTATCGGTGGGAGCCACGGTAACTTTCTCAATAGGCAGCGCCAACGCTTCCGCCGCCATCTGGCGGATCACGGTGCGCGTCCCCTGTCCCACGTCGGAGCTGGCCGCGTAGACGCTGGCCGCCTCAATTTCCGCCTCGCCGTGCAACTCGATCCCGGCCCAAGCATTCTCTTGGTAGCCGAAGGAGAAGCCGACGTTCTTCACGCCCAACGCCAGCCCCACGCCGCGTTGGAGATACGGGGGATCGCCAGGCCGAGGATTGATCTGCGGAGCTTGCCAACCCGCGTCGCCCTTTTCCCAACCCAGGGACTCCGCCACCGCGATCAGGGTATCTGCCAGACCACGCGCGTCATCGGGGAGCGGTTTGCCCCACGGCATGGAATCGCCGGCGTGGACAATGTTCCGCAGCCGGATCTCCACCGGGTCCATGCCCAGCGCCTCGGCCAGTTTATTCATCTGCGATTCGGCGATAAAGTTGCCCTGGGGCGCACCGAACCCGCGAAACGCGCCACCAGGGATATTGTTGGTATAAACGCCCCGCACATCGGTTTTGACGTGCGGGATTTTATACGGCCCGTTGACGGTGAGCACCAAGTTGCCCAACACCTTGTTGGTCGTGTAAACGTAGGCGCCGGCGTCGGCGATGACTGCGGTCTCGGCGGCCAGCAAATGGCCTTCCTCATCCACGGCCCAGCGGGCGTGCGCAAAGGCGCGATGACGCTTGTGATGCCCAATCAACGATTCCTCTCGCGTCCAAACCAGCTTGACAGGGCGCTGCAATTTATACGCCGCCAGAGCCAAAACAATCTGGACAGACATATCTTCTTTGCCTCCAAAAGCACCGCCGATGGCCGGGTAGATCACGCGCACCTGCTCGACGGGCAAATCCAGCGCGTGCGCGATCTGATGTTGGTCCTCGTGCGCCCACTGGCTGCTGGTGACGACGGTGATACGCCCCTCATCATCAATGTAACTCAAGCCAGCCTCCGGTTGGAGGAAAACATGTTCCTGGCCGGGGATTTCGTACTCGGATTCCACAATGGCGGCGGCCTGCTCCCAGACGGAATCCACGTCGCCGCGCCGGATGCGGTGCCGCGAGGCAATGTTCTCTTCGAAGACCAATTCTGGGTGAATATCAATGCCTGGATAGGGTGGATGCAAACATAGGGCATCATCTTCCAACGCCACACGGGGATCGGTGAGCAGTGGCAAATCCTCATACTCCACCTTGATGAGAGCGCGAGCTTCACTGGCGGCGTCCTCACTTGCGGCCACCACCACCGCCACATTATCTCCCACAAAGCGCACCACGTCAGTGCCGGCTTTGGGCCCGCCCGGCCCGCAGAGAACCGGTTGGTCGGGATATTGCAAGCCATACTCGTTGACCGGCACATCCTCGGCGGTGAAAATCGCCACGCAACCCGGCACTTGGAGCGCTAAGTGCGTATCCACGTTCAAGACGCGCGCATGTGGCCGCCGGGCAAAGAGCACCTTCAGGTAAAGTTGCTCCGGTAGGTTAAAGTCGCCCGGATAGCGCGCTACTCCCGTGACCTTGCTCTGCGCGTCAATACGAATCTCCGATTTACCAACGTAATTACCCTGCATGGTTCTCTCTCCTTAACTAAAAATGTTGGTCGTTCGCTTCCTCGCTTACCTGACGAATAAATTCGCGGCTACCATTGCAAAGTCCGCCTACGCGGACTAACAATAACTCGCCTTTTCGCTCACTCGCCTTTTCGCTCACTCGCCTTCTCGCTCACTCGCCTTTTCGCTCTATCGCTCCTCAGTCTCCAGCATCAATATCCGGCGCAAAACTGCCACGGTGCTCGCATACGTTGGATCCATACCATAATAGGAAAGGTTTTGCGTGCCCAAGTTGATCCCTTTGCTGATGGGAGTATCCGAAGCGTAATGCAAGATGCCAATTTCAAAAGGCGCCCGGTAGAGATTGACCATTTCCTCCGTGGGGAAACGTTTGGGGCGAATAAATTCATATACCGCCGAAAGATATGGCCCGGCCTCCATCTCCGCATCGGTGTATCCGGCATTGAGGAAATCTTTCATATAGGCTTCATTTTGGAGGAAGGTGCCGTAAACTGTGATGGCGCGTTGATTATCCAACACGTCACCGTGCATTAGATAACGGGATAGATCGGCAGCGCTGAAAGCATTGTTTAACAAGTAAGTATTACGCGAATGCTCATCATAAACCACATTGGGAATCAACACATCCCCAATGCGCGCGTTGAGGGTGGCCGCCTTACCAATAATGTATAGCCCCAACAAGTCCCCAGCACTGGCCGCGACCTGCGAGAGCAGATGATACGCGCCAAAGCCCAACGGATAGTCGATATTGAGGATCACCGCATTACTATCGGCCAATTTATGCAACGGCAAATCCTGCAAGCGCGGATCGACAGCCTCCGGATCCACGCTGGCGAGCTCAATGACCTGCGCTTCCAAATCAAACGTCTGCCGGCTGGGTACCCACGTGATGCCAGAGGTGGCCTCCTGTGCCCGTTGCTCCGCCAGCAGGGCTTGGCCTACCGGCGCGGCTAGATATTTCTTCAGCAAATAATAGAGGAAATTCGACCAATTGCTGGGCACTTCGCTGCGCTGAATGCGCTGCGCTTCTGATTGCAGCGACGGATCGTCAACCACCGTCTCCAAATGATGCAGTAGCTCCGACTCGTGACGTTGGGCAAAACCAGTGAGCATATTTACTAAACTGTGCGTGTTACTGGAGACAAAGTAGACCGAACGCTGCGATAAATCCCGGGAGACGTTACTCAGGACGTGCGACCACCAACGTTGCGTGGCCCGGCGATAATCCACATAGGCCCCGGCCAATAGACGGACAGCAATCCGCTTGCGCTGCCCGGCGATGGCGGCCAGCCATTCCGCCAACCGATCTTTCCAGATGCTGTGCAAGCGCGCCCAGTCCTCCACCGAAAGCCGCAACGCCTGACGCGCCTCCTCTTCCAAGTCCAAGTCAGCCTGCCCCGCCTCGGCCCAGGCCACCAATCGTTCGGCTAACCCAGCCTCCAAATTGATGAGCGTGTGCATCTTATTCCACTCAATCTGGAAAGCGGTCAAAATCGGCACAATATCATCCACATCCGAGATGCTGCCGATAAAAGCCGCCAACGTCTCCTCGCCATCGTAGAGCATCCGCCGCCGCCGTCCGGGTGCCGAGACGGCATTCCAATTTCCCACGAGGGCAAAACCCCGCCGTTGGAAGACCTCCTCCGTCTGTCCCAGAACCACCAACCGCACTTGCCGAATGCAAGCCGGTAGCCGCAAGCTGCTATAAACGAAGGCGGACATATCCGGCTCTAACTCTCCAGCGTGCAGATGCAACGCGGAATGTGTGCCCACATGCGTCCCTTCCAGGGTGCGGATTTGCACCTCTTCGGTGGTGCGCAACAGCGAGTAGTAGGTGCGCATGTAGAGCTTAATTTTGTCTTCGCTGCGATTAGGACTAGTGCATTTCATCTTTGCTCCTACTGTTTAAGAATGTACCCGTGTTTCAAATTACAGAAATGTAGCTGGAGTTGCCTGCAAAACTAAAAATGGGACGCAGATGAACGCGGATGGACGCTGATAAAAACGCTTTTCAAGGGAGAAACTAAAAAATCTGCGTCCAAAATTAAACGTGTCCGGTAACTAGACTGGCCTAAAGATTCACTCAAGCCTTTGTCCCCCTATTCTTTTTATCAGCTCCCTGCGCTAAGGTAGCAACGTCTATTAAATCTTGCGGACGGCCAGCAGCACGCTTGGCGGTTATCAAATTTTCTCGGCTGATAAACGGCACTAATAACCCGTCAAAATCAACCTCTACCCGGCTCGCCCACGCTGGTTCAAATTCTAATCCAGGTATCCCCATCAATATATCTACCCGTATCGGTGGAATTCCCATCTGGTAGAAATACCCTTCTTCCGCAAAGTCTTTTTCCGTTAGCCCAGTTAAGGGCGCGCCAAACGTTGCCAATGCCACGTAAACCGCTGCGGCATTAGTTGTATCGGTGCTTATCCATAAATCGAGGTCTTTGGTGTAACGCGGTTCAGCGTACTGAATCACCGCATAGCCTCCAATAATCAAGTACCTAACGTGTTTGGCGTTGAAAAGATTCAACAGATCGGTGAAGTCGGAGTTCACGAACATCTATACCTCTTACTCTGCTTGCATGCATGATTAACTCCCAGGCTGCCATGAATCTAGCTTGAGGAGACTGCGCTTGCCAGAACGCCAAGTCAAATGACCGGTCCAGGTCTGCGATTTTCCCTCTACGTTCTACAAATTTTGTGCGGTCGATCATCTTGCCCCTATTATGATTCTGTCAGAAATTAGTTATCCGCTCAGGGCCGCTTGGCAGTTGAGTTCGCCCACGACATTCTCCACCGAAACCATTTTGTCTCATGTTTTAACGGGTTGCTCTTCGTAAAAGATTGCTGCTATCTTCGAGACTAACTGCTTGACAGTTTTCAAGAACTGGACGCTGATGGACGCTGATTTTTGATTTTATCTGCGAAAATCTGCGAGAATCTGCGTCCGCCCTTAAGTTTGGTAAGGTTGCTGAGTAATTACGGTTTTTATTTGACTATTTGGTCGTATTCACCATAGGGGCCAATCCCTAGCCCTGCACCTCGCCAGCCGCTCTCTCCACCGCCTTGATGATCTTATAATAACCGGTGCAGCGGCAGAGGTTGCCGCTCAACGCGGCAGTAATCTGTTCGCGGGTGGGATGGGGCATTTCGGCCAACAGATTGGCGGCGCTCATCACAAAGCCCGGCGTGCAGTAACCACACTGGACGGCATCTTCCGCGATGAAAGCCGCTTGCACGGGATGTAGTTGCTCGCCTTGCGCCAGCCCTTCCACGGTGACGATGCGCGCGCCATGCGCGCGCGGGGCGGGCGTGAGGCAGGAGAGCACCGCCACGCCGTCCAACCAGACGGTGCAAGCGCCACATTCGCCTTCCTCGCAACCCACCTTGGTCCCCGTCAAGCCCAAATCATCACGCAGCAGATGCAACAGCGTTTTGCCGTTCGCTCCCTGCACGCTGACGTTTTCCCCGTTTACCGTGCATTGAATCGGCTCATCGCCCCCGGTGTGATGCACGATGGTCGGGCCGGAGAGCGCGGGCCAACATTGACCGCCCTCTAACTCGCTCTTCCCCCATAACTTGACCAGCTCTGCGGGCTGCGGCAAGCCGAGCCGCTCCTCACCGTGCCGCAGGGATTGAAGTCCCCGGCGCACTAACGCCGCCACCTCTTCGTTGCGGAACCAGGCGGAACCACGCACATCGTCGATGGGGGTCGCAGCCTCCGAGGCCAACTGCGCCGCCGCCTTGATGCTCTCCGGGGTCAACGGTTGCCCGCAGAGCGCCGCTTCCGCCGCCGGCGCGCGGATGATGGTGGGCGCGACGCTCCCCAGCGCGATGCGCGCCTCCGCTATCTGTCCGTGAGGCCGGCGGAGCACTAACGCGACGTTGGTCACGGCGATAGTCAACACCTTGCGCAACCCCAGCTTGAGGTAAACCCCTGCTTCATCTTCCCCCAGCGGCGCAAAGGCGATATCCACCAGCAGTTCATCGGGCTGCATGACAGTCCGGCGCACCCCCCGGTAGAACTCGGATAGCGATACAGTGCGCTCACCGCGCACGCTACGCAAGGTAACTTGAGCTTCCAACGCGCGCAATGCCGTGATCGTGTCGTTAGCCGGGGAAGCAGTCGCCAAGTTCCCCGCGATGGTGCCGCGATTGCGCAACGCCGGTGCACCGACGCCCCAGCAAGCTTGCGCCAGCGGGAGCGCGTACTCCTGCAATAGCGGGGAAGCCGCCGCCTGCGTATGTGAGACCGCCGCCCCCACGTGGATAAGACCATCGGCGCGCCGCTCGATATAATCCCAGCCCCCCACGCGGGAAATATCAATTACTCTGTCCAGTTGCCGCGCCCCCTTGCGCAACTCCACAACCAAGTCCGTGCCACCGGCGATAATCCGCGCCGCACCGGCATGTTCCGCCAGTAAACGCACCGCCTCATCCATACTCGTCACTGTGTAGTAAACGTCCCAATACGTCATCGTAGGTTCGCTCCTTAGGCTAATAGCTAACTGCTAATCACTAACGACTGGCTGCTCACTCTTCCAGCCGCAACGTCTCCCCCACAATATATAACGGACGGTGACGCACCTCGTCATAAATCCGCCCGACATATTCACCCAGAAGGCCCAGCATCCATAGTTGGACGCCCCCGCCAAAGAGTACCAGGCTCGCCGTCAATCCCTGCCCCGCCAGCGGCGCTTGTCCTTGCAGACGTAAAATCAACAACAGTAACGCCAGCAGTAATCCGCTAGCCGTGACTACCGTCCCGGCCCAAGTCGCCAATTTAAGCGGGAGGGTGGAGAAGCCTGTGATGGCATCCAGCGCCAGGCGCAGCATCTTGGGGAAGGAATACTTGGTCTCGCCGGCCGCTCGCGCATAGCGATGATACGGCACGCCCACTTGTCGAAATCCCACCCAGGAGACTAGCGCGCGCACAAAACGGTGCTGCTCGCGGATGCGACGTAACACCTCGATCACCTGGCGATCCAATAGCCGGAAGTCGCCCGCCTCCATCGGAATAGTGACGCTGGTGAGCTGCTGGATCAGCCGGTAGAAGAGCCGCGCCGTGATCAACTTGAACCAGGTCTCGCCCTCGCGTTCCGCCCGCACCGCGTAGACCACCTCATAACCCGCGCGCCACTGGGCAATCAACTCGGGGATGACCTCCGGGGGGTCTTGGAGATCGGTATCGATGACCACTACCGCCGCGCCGCGCGCGTGATCCATCCCGGCGGTGATGGCGAGCTGGTGTCCGAAGTTGCGGGCAAAGTGTAACACCACCACATGCTCCGGGTCTTGCGCATGGAGCTCGTCCAGGATTTCCGGCGTGCGATCCGTGCTGCCGTCATCAACTAATACGACCTCCCACGGCTCCCCCAGCGCGTCCATTACTGCGCGCACGCGCTCGTAGAACTGAGGGATTAAAACTTCCTCGTTATAGACTGGGCCGACAATAGAGAATTGTGGTTTCATTTGATTTCATTCACCTCATAGGATAATAAAAGTCGAAAGTCGCAGGTCGAGAGTTAATTTTCCTTCTCCGTGTTCTCTGTGGCTCCGTAGTGAGTTATTTTTTTCGAGCTCATCTATGCTCGTCCGTGTCCTATTTATTACCTGCCCTAGCTAGCTGTGGCCGGTCTCCTGACCGCGCCACCAGGCCAGGCCCAAATCACACTATGCGGGCACGGTCGGGAGACCGGCCCAAGCTCCGCCAGATTTAATCATAAGCCAGGCGGGTTTCCTCATCCGTCAGAGTCGCTTGGATGATCTCTTGCCATTCGGGATTGTCCCAGGTGCCCAGCCGGGTATGTACCTTGAGATATTTCTCCGGGATGGGATGGGTGCCGTAAACGACCTCCAGGCCATAGCGGGTTTCGATGAAATCCTGGAAATAGGTGATATACGGGCAGGGCGGATACCCCACAATCAGCCCCGTAGCCAGATGGATGACCTCCGCGCCGTTCGACTGCATCTCGTTGACGGCATATTCCACGTTCCCACCGGGACACCCGTCACAGGTGGTGTACCCGACGACTTCAACCTCCAGGCCTTGATAACGGCTGAAAGCCCCTTCTCGCTCGCGCACGGCGCGCAAACATTTACCACCGGCGCATCTCCGATAACGATCACAGATGATAATGCCAAGTTTCACCTTCTCGCTCATCTCATGGCCTCCTTATAAAATAATTGGTAATAGTATACGCGCGTTATTCAGCCGCCGCCTTAGAGAACCGCCGGACATAAAAACGCCGGCCCTGGTACTCCAACTTGGATAACAGACCACGCGCTATTAACTCAGTGACGAGTTCCGTACTGGCCCCGGCCGCTGCCAAGAAGCCCTTGACCGCATCCTCCCGCATGGGATGCACTGCCGTGATGCTCAACAAATCCGCGGCCACATCGCTAGTTCTGGTGAAGTCATTGCCCTCATAGGCGATGATAAACTCTACGTTTTCAACTTGCTCTTTGAAAAGCTGATAAGCCTGGTGCAAGGAGGCTGGCGTAGGAACCTCAACCCAGGGTTCGGCGGGGGGACGAGTAGGTATCGAGATGTAGGCCGTGGCTGGCTGCAACTCGCCCAAAAAGGCCGCCGTAGCGGTCAGACTGGCTAACCCGTCATTCACCCCGTGCACCAACAGGGTCTCAGTTACCAACTTGCCGGTGAATAACTGCGCAAATTCGTGTATACCGGTTAGCAGGGTGGCTAATTCCAGAGCGGCATAAGGCCGGTTGACCTTACGCCAGACTGCCTCCACGGCAGAATCAACCTTCAAGGAGACCCAATCCGCCTGCGCCAGTTCCGCCCGCACCTCCGGTTGCCAGATGAGCGCCGCGTTGCTGATTACCGCAATCTGAGGCGGCAGCGCTCGCAAGGCCGCAATCTCCTCTCCCAGGTGGATGTCTAAGGTAGGCTCTCCATCCGGTACGAAAGTGAGAAAATCGACCGCGGCCTTGATCTTTTCAGCCTCGGCCAACTTAGCCTGCACCGCCTGAAGAATTTCTGCGGGAGGATAAAATTCCTGGCGTTGAATGCTCATCCGCGTAGTGCGGCCCACCTGACAATAAACACAAGCGTAAGGACAGACCTTGGGGGGAATGTTGTTGATCCCCAAACTGCGCCCTAATCTACGTGACGGTACCGGCCCAAAAGTAAACATCGGTATGGTTGCCTCCTACCTGGAGCTAATGCACTCTTGATAGCTATCCATTTTAGTACACGTTCCTTAACATGCAACTCACTCGCGCCAAAACCATAGGGATCCGTTTACTCTTCTGCAGTGCGACGCACCTAGTACTCCATCAAGGCTGCTTGGATAAGTGCCTCCAGCAACGACTGAAGTCGCGGTAGCGGAACCGGCAGTGACAGTGTCCGCCTACGTGAGAACCTCTCATTTTACGTTTCGCTGCACGATAGATATAACAAAAAGAGTCCTGGGGAAATCCCCCAGGACTCCTCACTCTGTTTAATTATCGATTTACCAGAAGCTGGTGGGTTTTGAGGATGAGCTACCAGTGCTGCCACCAACAATCTCCACCTCAATAGCCTGTAGCCCTTTCGGGGTATTTTCAACCTTAAACTTAACGCTCTGACCATCCTCTAGGGAGCGGAAACCATCCGCAACAATTGAGGAATAGTGAACAAACACGTCTTCGTCACCCTCACGGGTAATAAAACCATAACCTTTAGCTGCGTTAAACCATTTAACGGTGCCGGTCTCTTTTTCATCCGCCGCTTCCGTCTTCGCCACTTCGGCCTCCACCGCTTCGGTCTCTACCGTCTCAACTTCTGCCTCTTCAGATTCCGCTTCAGGTTCTACTTCACTCTCGGCCTCGGGCACGGCCTCAACTTCCACCTCATCAACAACTTCAACTTCCAGTTCTTCCTCATTCACGATCTCAGTTTCTTGCTCGTTCATCGTATCTCTTTCTCCTTCTTGCATCTCCATGCAACTAATTCTACACAAGTTGGTTTGGCAATTGGGCCCCTTCCAAATGAAAAAACCGCCTGGAAGTTAAGAACCAAGCGGTTTTTAGGCTCAAACTAAAACTCAACTCATCTAATATTCTTTAGTATAACGCATTTATAAAAAATTGCCAATTCACGCTGGTGCATCCTTCAAATCGAGGGCCGTGAGCTCAAAAATACCATCCTCTTGCGGGAGGAACTCCACAACCTGCAACACCGCGGCCAAGTTAAGCGGCCCGTAGATATGCGGGAACTGCTGTCCGGTAGCGTAACAATCCTCGTAACGCACCGTCGCCGCCACGCGCTCTGCAGCGATGACCAGCAAGACCAACCCGCTCTGCCCACGATAGAACTCGTTGGCTACGCCCACAATCTGGGAAGGCCGCGAGCAATGAATGAACCCCTCGGTCTCCAGAGAGTCTGCGTAATAGGAGCCTTCCGTCTGCGCTGCCTGCCAGCTAGCGCGCGGGGTGATGTGCAAAATTATCAAGAGAGACTCACTTCAACCCGGAATGTACAAAGCTCTGGATAAAACGTCGCTGGAAGATCAAGAAGATGATAAAGAGCGGGCCGACAACCAACAGAGTCGCCGCCGTGAGCAGCGACCATTGCGCGCCAATCTCACCCAGCTGCGTGAAGCGCACTAATCCCGTGGTCAGCGGGCGGCTGTTGGGGCTGTTGGTCACAATTAAGGGCCAGAGGAACTCATTCCAGTGCCAGATCACGGAGGAGAGACCAAAAGCGATGAGGGTAGGCAAGGAGGGCGGCAGGTAGATATGCCAGAGCAGCTGCCACCAGGAGCAGCCATCAATGGTCCCGGCGTCCACCAGATCACGCGGCACTTCCAAGAAGGCTTGACGCAACAAGAAGGTGCCAAAGGCCGAACCGAAATAGGGTATCCCGATGGCCAGAATCGTATCAAAGAGACCCAGCTTGCTGATAGTGCTGAAGTTGGGAGCTAAGAGAGCCGAGGTGGGAATCATCATCTGCAATAAGATAAAGAAGAAGAGCGCTTTTTTCCCCTTGAACTGATAATAGGTGAACGCAAAAGCGGCGATGGTGACGGTAACTAGCTGCACGCCTAATATCATCAGCACCAAGGAAACAGTGTTGAGATAGTATTCACCGAAAGGCGCCATGGACCAGGCCCGCCAGTAGTTAGCTAACGTCAACGTATAGCCGAACCAAACATTCCCCCGTCCCAGTGGATCGTCGGCCGGCCGGAGCGAGGCGATCAGCGTCCAGAACACCGGGGTCAACCAGAGAAGCGATAATCCTAGTGTCAAGAAACTGACCGCCAACTTACCCGCACGGATACGGAATTTATTAGACATCTTCCTCCCCCTTCTCCGAGACCCGGAAATTGGTGATGGTGAAAACTAAGAGCACCAAGATGAGAATGACGGTGAGTGCCGATGAAAGCCCGATATCCAATTGCTCGAACCTCTTCTGCCAGAGATAGTAGAGCAAGACCGTGCTCGCCTCGCTGGGGCCGCCACTCGTCAAGACAAAGATATGGTCAATGGTACGGAAAGCGTCGATAAAAGCGATGGTGGTGATAAACAGGGTCGTGCGGCGCAGGAGGGGTAACGTCAAAGACCAAATCTTTTGCCACCAGTTCGCCCCATCCAGACCCGCCGCCTCGTAGAGTGGGGTGGGGAGATTTTGCAACCCGGCCAGATAGAAGATCATGTAGTAACCGGCGTTTTTCCAGATGGCGACTATCATCACAGCCAGCAGAGCCAGATCCGGGGAGCCGGTCCAGTTTTGCGGGCCGCTGTAGCCTAGCGCGGCCAGGGCTGTGTTGAATAGACCATAACCAGGAGTAAAGAAGAACATCCAGACGGTTGCCGCGCTCACCATCGGCAAAATCGTGGTGTGGAAGAAAGCGAGCCGCGCCAATCCCACGTTCCGCACTTTGCGATTGACCAACATCGCGAAGAGGAAACCTAGTAAGATACTGAGGGGAACTGTACCAATAATGTAGAACAGGGTGTTACCTAACACACGGTGAAAGTGGGGATCGGAGAAGATATCGGCATAATTCCCCAAGCCGATAAAGGTGGGCGTGCGAAATTTGGCGATATTAAGCCGCTGTTGGAAGAAACTCCGATAGAGCGCGGAGAGTGTCGGCCAAACGGTGAATAATGAGACAAAGGCGAAAGTGGGCAAAACTAAGAGATACGGTAAATAGCGATCTATCCTTGATCTGGCGGTTTCTTTTTCCATAAAATTCTCCCGATTCTAATAGTTCGGGGCAACGCACTAAGGAAAGTACGTTGCCCCGAACTCATACCTCAACTACACGCAGCTCTTATTTGAACGCTTCCATAGCAGCATCGGCTTCAGCTTGCGCGGCCGCCATCGCTTCAGCGGCCGACAGCTCGCCATTGTAGGCTTGCTGCAAGTAGTTGTGGAAGATGCCGCGCACTTCGCCCAAGTTCTGCACGGAGAATTCAGCCCCGGCCACATCCAACGCCGCCCGCGCCTGCGCCACCTGCGGATTATCAGCCATATACGCCTTCATGACCTCAGTCTCGTAGGCGCCCTTGCAGCTGGCAAAGTAGCCGGATTGGATACTGAAGTCAGCGGCGCGCTCAGGTTCGCTCAAGAAACGGATGAATTTCCAGGCTGCATCCTGTTTAACCTTATCGATATTATCGAAGAGGTAGAGATTGCCGCCACCAGGAACAGAAGCGTAAGTTCCGGCTGTTTTGCCGGGAAGGGGCATCACGCCGACCTCGAAATCGGCCTGCTCCAAGAGCGTATTTAGGCTGCCGCTGGAATGGACAATCATCGCGGTCTGCCCACTGGCCAGATCGGTAGGCGCTTGTCCCCAAATGCTCTGGACGCCGGCAGCCATCGCGCCATACTTCTCAGAAAGGTCAATGTAGAACTGCACGGCTTCAATCACTTTGGGATCATCAAAATAAACCTCAGCATCGCCCTCGCCGATGATGTTCTGACCATTACCGATAGCCAACGGTTGGAATAGCCAGTAGGGCCAACCGGAAGGGAACTCAATACCCCACCGCGTGACCTCGTCGCTATCTTTTTGGGTCAACGCCTGCCCGGCCTCGCCCCACGCCGCCCAACTATCAGGTGGCTCCAGGCCAGCTTCCGCGAAGAAATCCGCATTGTAATACATCAACACTGCGCTGCGTTGGAAGGGGATACTCCAGGTTTTGCCATCGTAGTGGGAATTCTCCATAAACGAGGCGATGAAGTCTTGCATATAAGCCGCTCCATCCTCGTCTGCCGCAATATAATCATCTAGCGCCAGAATATAACCCGCGTTGACCAGATCGTAGAGATCGGTAGCCAACATCACGGCGAGCGCGGGTGGTTCACCACCACCATCAATAGTCGTCTGGATAGCCGTCTTCACATCGCCGTAGCCGCCAGAATAGACCGCCTCCACGGTGATATTGGGGTTTTGCTCCTGGAACTTCTCAATGTAACCATCGAAGATCGCCGCAATAGGCGCATCCACCGCCACTGGATAGTAAACCTGGATAGTTACCGGCCCGGCTTCTTCCTTAGGAGCACAAGCAGCCAGCATCCCGGTCAGCAGCAAGACTAACAGCGCTAAAGCACTCAATTTTCTCAATGTCATGATACTTCTCCTCACTTCACGTTATAAATATAAGCCACCTTTCACAATCACCAATCACTCTCTTGTTTTTAGCTACTCTTCGTCATCCACACCCCCTTTGTTTACTCTGAGATAATGGTGTTAAGAAATATACCTCGCTAGTACCCAAGTTGTCAAGTAGATCTCCGCCACCGGATGATGAAATGCCACGCCGTCAGCATAAGCCCTGGCGGCATCAATCTCCAGGATCACCGGCTCTGGACTATGCCGCAAGCCAATGGAGCGGGCGATCTGGGGCGTTGTGGCCAGGTGGACGTATTGCCGCTGCATAGGACGCAAACCCTCACGCTTGATCCGCTCCACATTCTCCGGGGCAGTGCCATGATAGAGCGTCGCCGGCGGTTCCACCGGCTCATACTTCGGGCGGGGGGACGTGTGCCCGTAGAGCGCACGAATGCGCTGCTCCTGAATCTCAAACCGCCGGCGACCCGTCGTCACGTTGACCACCGCGTCCACATCTGCGCGGTTGACCCAGCGGAAGTTAGGCAATCCTTTGAGGATGGCCATGACCGCGTCAAGCGAGGCATAACCCTCCTCATCTAGCCGCAGTGGGAAGCGCGCCGGTTGGTGCCGCAAAAGCAGCGAGAGAAATTTGCTCAACTTGCGCTGGCGTCGCTCCAGGGTGGACATGTTCCTCACTATACCTCACTCCCCAGACGCCACAAATTCGCCCGTACCCGCTCATACTCGCGCTTGTTCAACGAGCGCAAGAACTCCACGACCTTCGTGCGACGAGACGCTGCTATCCTGGGACATTCCAACTCCGGGGGGAACTCCCAGCCGCGAGCGCGGGCGTAACGGGAGATGGCGCACTCCTCCACGTAGATCAGCGGGCGGATCACGATAAAACGGCCCTCAAAGAAAGTGCGGTGCGGAACTAGCGATTCAGCCCGTCCTTGATAGAGCACGTTCAACAATGTGGTGACGGCCGCGTCATCGGCGTGATGCCCCAGCGCGACCTTGTTACATCCCCACCGGTCAGCGGCGAAGAAGAGAGCTTTACGCCGGTTCCAAGAACAACGAAAACAGTTCATCGGCAACGGCTCGTTGGCGGCCACCGCCAGCGGCGCGATCTCATATTCAACGCCCAGCGCGCGGAACCACGGCTCTAATGACGGGCGTTGATCCGGCAGACCCACGTCCGTCCCCTCAATATGGACGGCGACCACCTCGTAAGCCCCCTGGATATTGACGCCGCGCAATAACAGCTCCAGCAAAACGCGGCTATCCTTGCCGCCGGAGACCCCCACCGCAATCCGGTCGCCATCCTCGATAAGATTGAACTCGCGGACAGCGCGGTTAAACGGCCTTTGTAGATACTCAGCGATCTTATCAGACGCACTCATGGCTAACACCTAACAGCAAACGGCTACTAGACTAACAGGCTAACTAGCCAGCCGCTTCCCATACTGCTCTTGATAGTACTCCCGGTAGAGCTCCCCCCCCTTGATCGGCCGCCACCACCACTCGTTTTCCGCGTACCATTGCACGGTTTTAGCCACTGCCTCTGCGCAACTGTGCCGGCTTTCCCAACCCAAGGCGCGCAATTTGCTAACATCCAAAGCGTAACGGCGGTCATGCCCCGCGCGGTCCTCCACATGCTTGATGAGGTTCTCTGACTTGCCCAACGTCTCCAGCACAATTTTGGTCATCTCCAAGTTGGTCAGCTCCGCGCCAGTCCCGACATTGTAGATCTCACCCAGCTTGCCCCGGTGTAACACCAAATCAATGCCCTCGCAGTGATCCAAGACGTACTGATAATCGCGCATCTGCAACCCATCCCCATAAACGGGTAACGGCTCATCATCAAGCGCGTTGGTAGCAAAGAGCGGCACTACTTTCTCTGGATACTGGTACGGGCCGACGTTGTTGGAGCCGCGCGTCAGAGTTACCGGCAGACCCCAGGATTCATAGTAAGCCAACGCCATCAAATCTCCGCCGGCTTTGCTCGCCGCATAGGGGCTGCGCGGATCCAAGTTGTCCTGTTCCCGAGAGCGATTTTCCAAAACCTGACCGTAAACCTCATCCGTGCCAATCTGATGATAACGCCCCAGGTTGAACTTCTTCGCCGCCTCCAATAGCACAAAGGTCCCATAAACATCTGTCTGTATAAAAGCACCAGGATCCATCAGGGAGCGATCCACGTGGGTCTCCGCCGCGAAGTTGATGATGGTATCCACACCCTCGCACTGCACAGTCTGGTCTACCAACTCCATGTCGCAAATATCCCCACGGACAAATTTGTAGCGCCCAGTAAAACGCGCGGCGATATCCTCTAAGTTCTCCAAACGTCCCGCATAGGTGAGTTTGTCATAAACGACGATGGAGTAATCAGGGTACTTTTCCAACATGTAGCGGACAAAATTGGAACCGATAAAACCGGCTCCACCAGTTACCAGCAATTTACGCATATTAACTTCTCCTTGAATTTAGTTTTATTGAAAAAGTGACACAACCAAACGCCGGCTGCGCTCACAGATTAGAAATGATACCGTGGTTTTTATCTGCGCCCAGCGTGCAATAACTCATCACTCACTCAAATCATCCACGGCAGCGAGTAGCTCGCGATGGAGAGAGACATTCTCCAAGAAGGAGCGACGGAGTTCTGGTTCCGTAATCTGCTCCGCCCGCGCGCGCAAGTTCAGCGCACCGGCCCGCAAGACAATCTCTGCGCGCGGGTCAAGGACAGCACGCCAAACTCGATAAGCAGTTAGGTAGACGTAGAAAGGGTCATAGGTTCCGGTCAACACGCTTTTAGCCCCTTGCGCTACCACGTCAATCTCCACCGTAAAATGGATATCGGAGAGCGCTTGTTCCACCAACGACAAGGCCGACTCTGGCTCTCCTTGCAACAGCTCCACCTCAGCCAACCCCATCAGCGGTTCAATGGTCAGATAGAGTTGATTCAGTTCAAGATGCCGCGCGAGGGATTGCCGGTAAGCATCCCTCGCGGTGGGGAAATCCTGCTGCGCCACGGCAATCCGGCCCAGGTAAAGATAGACGTAGCCCTGAATATGGAGATCACCTAATGTTTTGCCTTTCGTCAGAGACGTCTGACCGTATTCTCTGGCTCTCTCGTAATGGCCTTGCTGGTAAGCCACCCGGGCCAAACTGAGCAAGGCGCCACATTCACCGGGGGAATCCGCAGCCTCCTGGCTAAAGAGCAGCGAGCGGTGATGGTATTCCTGCGCTTGGGCATAACGACCTAGATAATACTCTAGCTCACCCAAGCTGGCATAGGCAATTCCAGTTCCGATGCGATCCCCAATAGCCTCCTTTATCTTGAGCGCTTGCGTGCTGTAGTGCCACGCTTGAGCGTAAACCGCTTGATCGCGCAAGACAATCCCGATATTATTTAGGGTAGCGCTCTCGCCGCGCTTGTCATTCAACTCCCGGTAACGCGAAAGCGCCTGTTGATAATAAGCCATCGCCTCTGAGTAAGCCACCTCGCACCAGTAGGTATTGCCCAAATTGCGAAGAGCATCCGCTTCCAGCCGGGGTAATACTGCCTGCCGGGCTAGGTCTAGGGCTTGCTGGAAATGGGGAGCCGCCTCTTGATAGCGCCCTTGCCTCCAAATACTCCGCCCCCACTGGAGATAAGCCGCGGTCTCCAACTCCGCATTCTGATGGCGTTGCGCTAATTTGACCGCCCGTTGAGCAAAGGCCTCGGAACCGGTGTAATTCCCGGCCAACTCCGCGTATTGAGCTTGCCGCAACACCGCTTGGGCTTTTTGCTCCCCCTGGGTCAAAAATAGCAAAGTCTGTAAGTCCCGCAGCTGAGCCTCACGATTACCCTGTAAACTGTAAAGCTCTTCACGGACCAGCAATATCTTTCCCCGCTCCGCCCGATCATCCGCTGGCGTAAGCTCTAAAGCGCGGCTGAGAAAGTTGACCGCTTCCTCATTAGCATATTCTTGCGCGGCGCATTGACCGGCCAAGAAGGAATACTGGCGCTCCTGCTCCTCCAACCCCGCCTGGCCGTAATGGTAAGCCAAATCGGCGTAGTAAGGGAGAAGGGATTCGCTGTACAGCTCCTCAATTGCCCTGGCAGCTCGCAGGTGTAGCATTTGCAACCGCTGACGCAATTGCATATCATAAGCCACATCCCGTAATAGCACATGCTTGAAAAGGTAGTGCATTAGCGCACCTTCGCCCAAATTCGTTTACTTTCTGCTCGTTCTATCTCTGCGGAAAGATCGGCCTGCAAAATATGCTCCAGAATGCGATCGTCGAACTCGCGCCCCAGGACGGAGGCAACTTTAACGACCTCTTTCACATCCTGGCTCAAGCGATCAATACGCGCCATCAACACCGCGTTGATGGTAGTTGGCATGGTAGCCGAGATATTCGCACGTACCGTCCAGCTCGCTATCCCGGACGGCTCTACCGCCGGAACCTTCTCTAACCAGCCATTTTCTTGGAAATAGTAGAGGAATTGTTGCACAAAGAACGGATTGGCCTGTGTCCGTTCGGCCAGCAGCGTCACCAACTTATCATTGACCGCGCTGCCCAAGAGACTTTCCGCTTGCTGCCGTACCCCCTGAGACGACAGCGCCGCGAGGTCAATGGTAAGAAGCGATGTATCAACCGGTAAGTTCAAGCCGGGGCGACTCCCATCATCCGCGTAACGCGAGGTGAGCACAATGTACAACGGCACTTCCGCGCTATTGCGGCTGAGAATAGTCAACACCTCGCGGGAAGATTCATCCAACCACTGCAAATCCTCCAACCCCAATAAAACTGGATGCAGAGTACACTCGGCCAACAAGAATGCTCTAATGGCGTAGAGTGTGTTTTGATAGCGCAACTTACCATCCAGAGTTTCGTAGAGTGAGCCCGGCCAGTGCAAGCCCACTAACGCGCCCAAGATAGATTTCCCCCGCCGGAGCTCGTCCCGCAAATAGTGCTGATCCTGAGACTGAGTGGCGTCAGCTTGTTCCAAATCATGCAAGAGTCGCTCAAAGCGCGCAGTGAAACGTCTCTCATTCTCCGTAGGAGTACTATCTGTGGTCTGCTGGAAATAAGCGTTAAGGATATAAGTGAAGGGACTGAAAGCCCGTTGCAAAATCTGATCCGTCTGCCCGACAAAATAAGTAATTTCTTGCATGCGACGTAGCCTAACTTGCAACTCATACATCAAATGTGATTTACCAATCCCCGCAGGGCCATAAATGATCGCCACCCCCGCCGATTTCCCCTTTATGAACGGTTGTGCGGCCCTCTGGAGCTGCTGTAATTCCGCCTCCCGCCCAATCAACTTTTGAGCAAAGAAACTCCCGGCAGTCCGGCGCCGTCCCTGCAAACGGTAGGTGGGACGAGGAGCCTCAAAACCCCGGTAGGTAAATTCCCCGAGGTACTCGCTAGCCACTCTCTCCTTCTGCGCCAGAGTAGCCGAAATTAGCGTCTCCCCCCACGCCGCCCGCATCATCAGCCGCGACGCGAAGTTGACCGCGTTGCCAATCGCCGTATACTCACAACGCTCCTCGCCGCCCACTATCCCCGCGTATGCCGTACCGGAGCTCACGCCAGCCCGCCAAGCACAAGCTTCTGGCGGAGCTTTCTCGCGCAGTGCCAGCAGGAAATCAACCGCCCGCACCGCATCGTTACCACGAGTCAAGGGGGCCCCAAAAAGCACCAAGATAACGGGGCCTTTATCCCCAAAATTGACTTTGTTAAAGTAGCCTTCATACTCCAGCGCCGTATCCAGCACCGTCGCCACAAAATCCTGCCAGCGCTCGTCGTGAGGAGTCGCCACAAATGAGATAAAGACGCTGACCACCGGCCGGAACTCTGCTGTCACCCGACTGGCAACCAAGTCCAACACTGGCTGCCAGATGAATGCCTCCAGTGACTCACGCGAGAGATCTACCATGGAAACCGGGGACAAACGCAGGGGAGCAGTGGGACACTCGGTCAGGAGATAATACCCCGGCACCAACTGTACGACCCTCATCTCACCAGGTAACTGTTGGTGCAGAGCCGCGTCGCAGACAATCGCGCCCCCAGAGGCACATCTCTCCGCGCTCGTAGCTCCCTCCAGCGCCGGCCCTCGAAAGAAGTAGGTTTTTCCACGTGCCCCGCGCAGAACCCCCCAGCGCACGCTCCCCCAGGAGACCCCGATCTTGACGCTCAGTACATAATTGCCATAGCGAGTTTGCCGCCGTCCCTGTTGCGCAAAAAATTGTTGGATGAGAGCTGCTGCCTGGAGAGCGCGGCGAGCCACCAGAGCAACTGTTCCCTCCTCCCGGCGCGGGAAGAGCGCCATGAACGCATCGCCCTCAAAATTGGCGATGAACCCCTCCTGCGCATACACCGCCGCTACCAACGGGGCGAAAGTAGTATTCAAGAGCTCCGTCAACAGATCTGCGCCATCGGTCCCGTATTGCTTAAGAGATTCAGTCAACTCCGTAAAACCGGAGATATCGACAAAGAGGGTAGCCGCCGCTAAATGCCCTACCGCGTGTTGCTCTGTTACCTGCTGACAAATAAACTCTGGTATCAAATTTCCCATACATTCACCCAAAGCCACACATATTTACCAAGGAATTCATAGCCAACTAATTTAGTGCCTCTCCCCCCATTATGCCATGAATAATGGGTTAAACAATCGGAGGGATTCACTACGCAGTGGAGTAACGTTCCGCGTTACACTGGTACATAGCGGAATGGCATTCCGCGTTACACTGGTATAATACTCGTTGTTATGGAAAACGAAATACAAACCTCCGAGTTGAATTTTTGGTTAGGTCGTTGGGAGGGCGGCTGGCTGCTCTTACCAGCGGTCGCTCTGGGGGGAGGGGCTTACGCCAGCCTACCCACCCCGTTAGACGAGCTAAGTCCGCTCGCGCTGGCTCTGGGCTTGCTCCTGGCGGGCTGGCTGCCGCTCTGGCGCGCCAGCACCGCGACGGATTGGGCCGTAGCACTACAAAGTTGGCAGAATTGGGAGGGACTGGCACCGCTCGATAACTGGCCCTATCTGCAACCAGAAACGCCGGGTGCCGCGCTCCACCAGTCGCTGGGACAGGCGCGGGGCTGGTGGCGGGCGGAAGGAGCCGCCGCGCTCTCGCGGCCGCTCCGCTCGGCAGCGCTCGCTGCGCTGGTGAGCTTGCTTCTCAGCGCGGCGTTGGGCCGCACGGCCCTGCTGCTCACGCTACTGCTCCTCACCTGGGCCGAGCTGGCCGCGCTCTGGAACGAGGGGCGCGGGACAGTCGGGTCGCTCTGGGAAGCCCTCGCGCTCGTGGGGTTGCCCTGGCTCTTAGGCGCGGCCTTGACCGGCGAGCCGCTCTCCGCCCTGGCCCTGCTGACCGCGCTGGCGCTTACCTTCCTAGTAAGCGGGCACACGCGCCCCTCGTGGAGGGCCGCCCTCGGCGCGGCCCTGGTCGGGCTGGTGCTCCTCTGGCAAGGTCAAGCCGTAGCCACAGGATTGCTATTGCTCCTCTCTGTGCCTGGCTGGAGGCTGGCCCTGGAGCGCGTGGAACTCTCCGCGCATCGTGCCGCCGTGGCCCGGTGGTTGCTGCTGATGCTCGCGCTGGTGGCTTGGGTGCTCTGATGGCCTGGGCTTGGTTGGGCGGCGGCCTCGTCGCCCTGGCGACATTGCTCTACTGGCAACTGATCATCGCGGAGGGGGCCTATCTGGGACGCAAAGTGGTAAGTTTCCTCTACGACCTCCACGCCAACGACTATGACCGCATCAAGGGATTTAACCCACAATCCGAACGCCGCCTCTTAGCCGAGCCGCTAACTCACGCCCTGGCACAGATTCCCCGGCCCTTGCTCTTGGACGTGGCAACCGGCACCGCCCGTCTACCCCGCGCGCTCTTGGCGCTGCCCACCTTTCGAGGTGAGATTGTGGGGCTGGATTATTCCCGCCAGATGTTGCGCGAAGCCGTGCGCCGGACAGCCACCTGGAAGGAACGCTGCACCTGGGTCTGGCACGGCGCGAGTCAACTCCCCTTCCCTGCTAACTCCTTTGACGCGGTGAGCTCGCTGGAGGCGTTGGAATTTATGCCTGTTCCGGAGCAGGTACTCGCCGAGATGGTGCGCGTGCTCCGTCCGGGGGGTGTCTTCCTCATCTCCAACCGGGTGGGGAGACATGCGGCCTGGCTGCCAGGCCGGAGCTATCAACCCCAGGAGTTTGAAGAACTCTTGCGCGCCCACGGCTTGGAGATGGTGCATACCCAGCGCTGGCTGGTGGATTACGACCTGCTCTGGGCCGTGAAGCCCGGCCTCTGGCGACAGCCCCGGGCCGCGTCAGGCGTGGAGACGCTGCGCTGTCCCCGCTGTGCCCAAGAGTTACGCGCGGAAAAAGAGCAGCTGGTTTGTCCGCAGGGGCACCATTTTCCCATTGGAGCGGACGGCGTGTTAGAGTTGGTAGAGAAGTAAAGTTTTACCGCTGAGGCATGGCCTTGACACGAGGGTGGCGCGGTCAGGAGACCGGCCACAGCCAGGTGATACGAGTAGCGTGACGGCTCACAAATTACACCCCAGGAGGTACTGGTGGAACGTTCAGAAATTATCGCGGCAGTAGCGACTGAGCTAACCCTTGAGCGACCGCGCGTTGAGCAGGCGGTGGATTTGTTGGATGCGGGCAACACCATCCCCTTCATCGCCCGTTACCGCAAAGAGGTTACGGACTCGTTGGACGAGGAGGAGTTGCGCCAGCTCGCTGAACGGCTGCGCTACCGCCGTAACTTGGAAAAACGACGCGAGACGATTCGCCGGAGTATGGCCGAACAGGACGTACTCACCCCAGAGCGAGCCGCAGAGTTGGATGCCGCCGACACACTGCACCGCTTGGAAGACCTCTACCGACCCTTCAAGCCCCAGCGGCGGACTCGCGCTACCATGGCCCGTGAAAAAGGGCTGGAGCCGCTGGCAGAACTGATTCTCACGCAGTCTCTGGAGGAGGAACGGGAGCAGGCCGCGAGCGACTTCTTGAACGGGAAAGTGGCCTCTACCGAGGAAGCCTACGCCGGTGCCAGGGACATCGTGGCCGAGGTCATCGCCGATGATCCCCGGGCGCGCGGCAAGCTGCGCAAGCTGGCACAACGCCAAGGGCAGCTATTAGCCACCGACACCGTTAAAGAGAAAGATCCCCAGGGCCTTTACCGCACCTATTACGATTTTGCGGCAGCCTTGAGCGCGATCCGTCCACACCAGGTCATGGCGCTCAATCGCGCCGAGCGGGCAGAAGTATTGAAGTTGGGATTAGAAGTCCCTGCACAAGCTGCGGTAGGCATCCTCTCGAAATACTATTCCACCGATTACGGCAGTCCCTTCGCGGACGATCTGCTAGCAGCGCGAGAGGACGGCTTCCAACGGCTGCTCTTCCCAGCGATTGAGCGCGAGGCGCGCAGTGCGCTGGCGGCGCTGGCCGACGCGCACGCTAGCGGCGTCTTTGCCACCAACTTGCGTTCGTTACTCCTCCAGCCACCCCTGCGCGGGCAGACGGTGCTGGGTATTGATCCCGGCATCCGGACCGGCTGCAAGGTAGCGGTGGTGGATCCCACCGGCAAGGTGCTGGATACCGCCGTCATCTACCCCGACCGGCATCCGGAGCGCGCTAAGGCGAAATTGCGCCGGCTGGGAAAGCACCATCAGGTTACAGTCATCGCCATCGGCAACGGGACTGCCAGTCGGGAGACTGAACAGCTGGTCGCAGGACTGCTCCATCAAGAAGGCGCGCAGGCCAAATACACCATCGTGAGTGAGGCCGGGGCGTCCGTTTACTCCGCTTCCCAGTTAGCGCGGCGCGAGTTGCCCGAGCTGGACGTCACGTTACGTGGCGCGGTCTCCATTGCCCGCCGCCTCCAAGATCCGTTGGCGGAGTTGATCAAGATTGATCCGCAGGCTATCGGGGTGGGGCTGTACCAACACGACGTCAATCAAACCACATTGGCGGAAGCGTTGGATGCGGTCGTCGAGTCGGTGGTACATAGCGTGGGGATTGATCTGAACACGGCTTCCGCCGCGCTATTGCAACATATCTCCGGCATCGGCCCGAAGACGGCGGAGGCGGTAGTGGTGTACCGTGATGAGCACGGCCCCTTCCCCACGCGGGCGGCGTTGCAAGAAGTGCGCGGCATCGGCCCTAAGACCTTTGAGCAAGCCGCCGGTTTTCTCCGCGTCCCCGGAGGGAAAGATCCGCTGGATGATACGTCCATCCATCCCGAAAGCTACCCAGTGGCGCGCGCGCTCCTGGCGCGGCTGAAGGCGCCGCTCGGCGCGCCGCAGTTAGCCCACGAATTAGCCACGCTGCGCAACGAGACCGGTCTGGCGCCACTGGCAGCGGAGCTCGGTAGCGGATTACCCACGCTGGAAGATATCTTGGACGCGCTGGCGCGTCCCGGCCGCGATCCACGCGACGCGCTGGCCGGCCCGCTGCTGCGCGGAGATATATTGAAGATAGACGATCTCCACGAGGGGCTGCAATTACGTGGCACAGTGCGCAACGTCGTTGATTTTGGCGCATTCGTCGATATCGGCGTCAAACGTGCAGGACTCATCCACATCAGCCAAATGGGGAACGAATACATCAGCAATCCCCACGACAAAGTCTCGGTGGGCGACGTGGTGAAGGTAACCGTCATCAAAGTAGATTTGGAACGTGGCCGCATCGGATTGAAGCTAGCGGAGTAAACTATGCCCATTGGAAGTCTAGTCAATGCTATAACGGTGCTTGTGGGCAGCGCCATTGGCATGTCGCTACGCCATAAATTCCCGCAGAAAATCCAAGCCATCATCTTCCAAGCGGTGGGGCTGGCGACGTTGGTTTTGGGAATGAAGATGGCCTTACAGAGCGAGAATTTCCTGGTGCTCATCTTCAGCCTCATTGGAGGCGGCATCTGGGGCGAGCTGAGTCGGTTGGATATGCGCCTGGAGAAATTGGGCGAGTTCCTCAAAGCCAGCTTAGGCGCGCAGGATGAACGTTTCACCGAGGGCTTGGTCACAGCCTTCTTGATCTTCTGCGTCGGTTCCATGACCTTTGTCGGCGCGCTCAACGAAGGGCTGAGCGGCGACCGCACCCTAATTTTCACCAAAGCCATCCTGGACGGCTTCACCTCGATGGCGTTGGCCTCCGTCTATGGCGGCGGAGTGCTGCTCTCCGCACTGCCGCTCTTCCTGGTGCAGGCCAGCATCTCACTGCTGGCGCGACAATTTCAAGGCTTCTTCACCCCGCTGCTCATCAACCAACTCTCTGCCGTGGGCGGCGTGCTAATTTTGGGGATTGGCATCAACCTCTTGGAGATCAAACAGATAAAAACGACCAGCCTCTTGCCGGCACTGGTCGTCGTGGTGATACTAACGTGGTTTTTCTTGTGAGCCGCCCGCGGCCAGGTTAACTCTCAATACTCTCGCAAAGGGGGAGGTCGATTCGCCTCTTGCTTGCGCACGGCTTCAGCCGCTCCGCGAAAGCGCGTCGGGTCCTTGATCTGCTGTCGGCGTGATTTAGTGAGTTCCGGGCGAATCAACAACCGCAATTTCCGGAGATCTCCGCGGTCTGGTTTCTGCTTGCGCAACGCCAAGCCGCGGGCATAATTGGAGGCGCCCAACGCCCAGCCCCACTCACGGCGCAGTTTGTCGGACTTGATATCATACGCGCGCTTATCCCAGGCCCGCGCCGATTGCTCCGCGTCCTCGTGGACGGTGCGCAGCGCCGTCCCGACCACGGCCAGCAGATCACGGGTCAGCGCTTGGTCGTCGGGCAACGTTGCTGGGATATGCACCAGCAAAATCTCCGCGACGACGCGCAATTGACGGTTACGTTCCTTGACTGACATTTAACCTCCGAGGTATTTATGAGAACAACTCGTCAGCCCAACAACACCCCAATCCGCTCGCGCCAGGTGGTGGGAGATGCTGCATGGCCTTCCGCATAGTATCCAATCCCCAGAGAGCCAGGCCCGGCATGTACGCCCAGCGCCATCGGCACGCGGGTTAAGAATGACTCAACACAGTTGAACCGTGCTCGCAACGTCGCCAATAACTGCTGCCCTTCTCCTTCTAATTCATCCTCGGCGTAATGTACCGCCAGATGGAGAGGCCGCTCGCCCACCCGCGCCTGGAGTTTCTCCACCAGGCGGCGTAACCCCGTGGCCCGTCGGCGACACTGCGTCAAGAGCGCCAGTCGATTGTCCTTCACGCTCACCACAGGCTGAATTTTGAGGATACTGTTCACTAGTCGCGCCGCGCTCGCTAGCCGCCCGCCACGCACCGCGTAGTCCACCGATTCCAAGAGCGCGAACAACTCCACGCGCGGCACCACGGCCCGCGTCCGGGCCACCACCTCGCTCAGTGAACATGCTTCCAAAGCTGCGCGCGCCGCTTCCAGGGCCACAAACCCCTCGGCCATCGCCGTCGTGCCCGTATCAATCACCTGCACCGGGATAGAACTATGCTCTCCAGCCAACCGCGCCACGTTGCAAGTCCCACTCTGTTCTCCAGCCACATGCACCGAGACTACCGCTTTAGCCCACCTAGCCACCCGCTCGTACATTGCCAGAAAATTCCCAATGGAGGGCGCGCTGGTAGTCGCCGGGAGAGATGCTGGGTCACGTAGTAATTGATAGAAGGCGTCTATGCCCAGCTCCTCAGAATCGTAAATTCGCCCACCCAATTGCACCACCAACGGCACCACCCCGATACGGTATTGTCCTACTAGTTCCTCCGGTAAACCGGCGGCAGAATCTGTCACCACAGCTACAGGATAAAGTTCACGCATCTATCTGCTCCTAGTTTGGCAAAACATTGATTTCTGCTAAAGTGTACTTGGCAAGCAGAGATAGGCAAATTCAAAACAGCGCAGGCGCTAGCAAAGGTAACAAAGGAGTAATTATGGCGCGGGTGGCTCTCTTCGCAGGTTTGGTACTGGACAAAACGGACGCTTCGGTGGAGGTAGAAATCATCGGAGGGAAGGCCTATTACGTAGTGAACACGGGGGGATTTCAACGACATATCCACTCAGAAGAAGTAGACCGTCAAGTACTAGCCGCTTTGCAAGAAAACATCTCCAGCCAACGGGAGTTGGTGGTAGAGGGTATGTTACAATTTCTAGGCAAGGCCGACCTTTTCACCAAAGCCGCTGTGGAGAGGTCCATTGATCATTTTGATGAGAACCTGGAACAGCTCTTCCGCACCGGGTTGCCTGCGGAATCACGGTCTTGGCTAGGCCTGATGGGCTTCAAAGTGATCATTGATATCCACGGGGATGTAGTGGACGTACATTTCCCGGCCGCGGCAGCACCGGAAGCTTGAAGAGTAGAGTTCTCCCAGAAACGCGGAGAACCCAAATGCTTAAAACTCAATGCCTCATCCTCACCGACGCTCCTCCCATTTGCGCGTAGCAGCTCGAATCAGTGCCTGCACCTCTAGATCTAAGATATCTCCTACCGCCGAGTAACTCTCTCCATCAACGATAAAGGAGACGCTCCCGTCGAGAGAATTCTGCAAGTAGATGGAGCGGTGTGCCAATGATGGACGTTGTTGTAACAGCTCCTTCATAATTTCCCCAATTTCTTTGGCCAAGTCAATGCGTGGCATAAAAACTGGCGGCTTCTGAGAAAGTTTGGGGGCGGTATCCTTCAAAAACGTAGGAGGTTCTCCCCCCGTGAGAGACGGCTTTTTCGGGGCAGCGGCTGCGGTATGATGCTCTCGGGAAATATATTCGCGGCTAAACCCGGCTAATATCCGCACCGCATCCACTACCTCGCGCCGCGTTGCCTGCTCCGGGACCTCCGCTAGTTTATGATAAAGTTTCCCCTTAACCCACACCTGCCAGATGCCGCGTTCATCTCGGTCAACACTGAGCAGGCTGTTCTTAGCGCTGCCCGGTTGACGAGTAACTGCTTCTCGGGGGGCATCACCTCCTTTCACCAAAACACTCACCAACCAAGCCGTCAATCCGACTATGCCTAAAATTACTATAATAAGTACTGGGAAAAGCCACCCATCCATAACCTCACCTCAGAGTATAGCCTCAAAGATTTACTATATCCAGTTTACATCCTCTACTAGCACCTGTCAACAGGATCTTGTATCAAGCCCACTTCCCGCAGAGTCCAACTTTAACCTTTGTATGGTATAATACCCTTTGTACAGGCAATCTTCCACATTAAGAAATGTACTTATTTTCCTAAAAAGTAACCTCAATCGAAATTCAACTGCATTATTGCAGGAGGCAACGGCGACCATGAGAATAAATGAGATTGCAACAATAGTAGACGGTGAGGTTCTGGTTTCACCGTCAGTAGACATTGAAGTAGAATATGCTTTTGCCGCTGATCTGATGAGTGATATTTTAGCTTTTGCGAGACCACAGCTACTAATGCTCACGGGCTTGATCAATCCGCAGACCATCCGTACCGCGGAAATGTCTGATATTCCGCTAATTCTTTTTGTGCGCGGCAAACGACCACCAGAACTATTACTGACTATGGCCCAAGAAACCGGCGTTGGGATTTTGCTCTCGGATTATAGCATGTATGAAACTTCTGGATTGCTCTATCAAGCTGGCTTAGCGGGGCTTGGCAAGCTCTCAATGGTACAACAACAATGAGTCAAAATTTTTCGCTTTTCGCGCGGATGGGTAAGGACCTTCCGCTCTCCATCTTACATGAGCTGACCTATGAAATTCAGGTCTCCGAGGTGATGACGGCCAACATCTCAACGCTCCCCCCGACAACCTTAATGCGCGCTGTAAAGGATATGATGCGTGACCAGCGGGTGTCAGGTATCCCCATTGTATCTCCTGAACACCAAGAATTATTGGGACTTGTCAGTGTAGAAGACCTAATTCGTGCCCTAGAACAGGAGCGATTAGACGCTCCGGTGACCGAATTCATGGCCACCGATCTAGCTACCGCACTGGATGAAGAACCGGTCGTGGAAGCTCTAAAGCGGATAGAGACGGCTGGCTTCGGACGTCTGATAGTGGTCGACAAATTAGGTAATTTGACCGGAATTCTGACAAAAGGCGATATTATGGCAGGTCTCCTCCAAACCCTGGAAAAAGCCTATCGGAAAATTGAGCAATTGCAGCAGCAAGAACAATCACACCACTTCTTCCAAGCCTTAAATTCAGACGAGACCAGTTTGACCTTGCGCTACCGGGTACAAGTCGGAGATTTCATCAAAGGCGGACACGCCTCTTCCAGCATCAAGAAAGCTTTACAGCAAATTGGAGCTACTCCTCAACTGGCACGACGGGTGGCGATTGCAACCTACGAAATAGAGATCAACTTGATTATCCACACGCTCAACGGCGGGCACATTGTCGCCAGAATCCAGCCAGAGCAGATCACCATAGTGGCCCACGATGATGGGCCAGGCATCGCGGATGTCGCCTTAGCCCGCCAGCCCGGCTTCTCTACCGCCTCGCAAAAAGCCCGCGAAATGGGTTTCGGAGCCGGCATGGGACTGGTCAACGCCGAACACTGTGCTGACGCACTACACGTCTGGTCAGCCGTGAATACGGGGACCCGCGTGGAGATGATTTTCAACGTCACCCCGCAGTAAGAACCAAGTTCAGTAGCGCAAATTATTGGGAGGGAGCAAATGCAGCTGAAGAAAATTGTAGCTGAACTAGATTTGAAGGTGTTGGCCGGGGCAAAGCAACTGGAACGTGAAGCCCAAGGCTGCTATATCGCCGATCTATTGAGTTGTGTGATGGCCGGCGTACAACCGGGGCAACTCTGGTTCACCCTGCAGACCCATCTCAACATCATCGCCATCGCTTCCATGTTGGAGGTAGCGGCGATTGTAGTAACGGAAGATGCTCCCATCGCCCCGGCAACGGTCGAAAAAGCCATGGCGGAAGGCGTAGTGCTTCTTTCCAGCGCGGAACCAACCTACGAAACCGTCGCTAAACTGATCCAAGCAGGGTACTAAAGACGAACGTGCCCGCCATCCGCGCCTACCAAGCTGATCTACATATTCACACGGTACTTTCCGCTTGCGCCGAGGTGGAGATGATCCCTCCATTGATTGTGGACGAGTCACTCCACAAAGGGTTGGACATCATCGCGATCACCGATCACAATGCCACAGCTAACGCGGCGGCGGTGATGGAGGCGGCGCACGGCACCGGGCTGACTGTATTGCCGGGCATGGAACTCCAAGCGCAGGAGGAAGTGGACTTGCTCTGCCTCTTTGATACTTTGGAGCAGGCCATGAGCTGGCAATCGCAGGTCACGCCGCTCTTACTACCCCTGGAAAATGACCCGGAACACTTCGGGCCACAGTTTGTGGTCGACACCGAGGGTAATTTCGTGCGCGAGGAGTTGTATTTCTATCAGGGGCCGGCGCAGATTTCGCTAGAAGAAGCGGCTCGCGCCGTCCACGCGCTGGGCGGGCTGGTCATTCCAGCCCACATCACACGTCCGGCAAAGGGACTACTAGGCGTGTTGGGCCTCTGGCCACCACACCTGGAGGCCGATGCCGCGGAGGTTTCCTCACGCTTACGCCCCTCCGAGGCACGGCACCGATACCCTTTTCTGCCAGACCTGCCGCTCATCACCAACTCCGACGCGCATTGGTTGGATACTCTGGGGCAAGTAAGAACTATCTACTCTCTAGCCGCGCCAACTATCGCCGAGCTACGTCTGGCTCTCCACAGCATAGATGGGCGGAGTTTCTACGTCCCCTAAACTGAATCGCGTAGAATTACCAGTAAAGAACGCACAAATAACACTTTGGAATTAGAAGAATTGCCAGTATAATACCAGATGATTATTTTCCATCGTGGGATTTGTTTTTTTACCATATACATGCAAAAAAATACATATAGTCGAGGTGAATTTATGAATGTCACTCCTGCCGAAGAACTGGTAGCAGAGCTACAGCCGGAAAACAGAGAAAAAATTGATGTTATTCTGGCCAAAAATCTCGGCAAACCTGGAGCCACCATGTTGGTATTAACTTTGGTGCAGGAAGAGGTGGGCTACATCTCTCCCCCTATGCAGAGCTACCTCGCGGAGCAGCTGCATGTACCACTCAGCCATCTCTACGGCGTATTGACTTTCTACTCCTCCTTCCGCACCAGCCCCATTGGACGGCATAAGGTCAGTGTCTGTCTGGGAACCGCTTGCTACGTGCGCGACGGCCCCATGCTAGTGGAGAAGCTTAAACAGCTCTTGGAGGTGGATATCAACGAAACCACAGAAGATAACCGCTTCACTTTGGAGATTTGCCGCTGCGTGGGAGCTTGCTCACAGGCGCCGGTGGTGATGGTTGACGACGACATTGTGGGACGCGTTGATCCGGGTAAGATAGGTCGTATTCTACGCAAATATAAATAGGAGTCAAAAGTCCAAAGTCAAAGGTCTAAAGTTGAAGATTAGCCCTTGACTACTTGACTAACGACTAACCAACTAATGGACTAACCTAATGACCGTTTTTCGGGACCTGTCCCAACACATCTTGGATATTTACGAGAATGGCGTCAAAGCCGGTGCCACGTTGATTACCGTGGATATCGAGGAGGACTTGCAGCAAGACCTACTCACCATCACCTTATGCGATAATGGCGCAGGGATGGATGCCGAGATGCTCCAACACATTGCCGATCCCTGGGTCACGACGCGCACCACGCGCAAGGTAGGTTTGGGGATTCCTTTCTTTAAGCAAACGGCAGAGATGTGCGGGGGGAACTTCGCGATTCACTCGCAACCAGGTCAAGGGACAACGACCCAGGCGTCCTTCCAATATAGCCACATTGACCGGCCTCCTCTGGGCGATGTGGCAACAACTGTCACTTGTATGATCGTCGGTTATCCGCAAGTCGATCTTTATTACCACCATCACTTGATAGGTCTGACATCCCCAGCGGAAGAGGAGTTTATTTTGGATACCCGCGAGGTACGAGCAGTACTAGGCAATGAGGTACCTCTCTCTGACCCCGAAGTGTTGGGATTCCTCAGAAACACTTTGGAAGCCGGGCTATCGGGAATAACTCCGCACTAATCACCCGGCAATTTTCTAACCCGTTGATTTATACCTTAGGAGGAAATAAAGCATGAAAAATTTAGCCGAACTACGTAAAATCAAAGAACGTGCCCTGCAACGTCGCCAATTAAGTGGGACAGAAGCGCGAGCGCGCGTGACCGTGGCAATGGGCACTTGTGGCATTGCCGCCGGCGCGCGCGAAACTATGAAAGCTATTCTCGCTGAGATCGAGCAGCGCCAGCTCAAGGATGTGGTAGTCACGCAAACTGGCTGCATTGGCCTCTGCGAATACGAGCCGCTGGTCAAGATCCAGGTCGGCGCTGAGGAACCTACCTGGTACGGCAAAATTGATGCGGCGCGCGCGGCTACCTTGATCGTCAAACGCCTCGTCGCTGGCGAACCAGTGCCCGAATGGGAAGTTAAAACAGCTAAATAGCCGGCAGTGTGAGTGACGCTCACAGTTATTAAGGAGGTCCTATGGTTTACCGTGCACATGTATTGATCAGCAACAGCCCGCAGTGTATTGACCTGGGGGCGCAGGAAGTAAAAGCTGCTCTCCAGGAGGAGCTCGCCACGTTAGAGTTGGCTGCTGAAGTCCAAGTTATGGAAGTTAGCTCTTTAGGCCATGATGCACAAGGCCCAGAGCTGGTCATCTATCCAGAAGGGACTCAGTATGTTAACCTGACCACCGACGATGCCCGGCTTATTGTCGCCGAACATCTACTCAAAGGTCGCCCTATAGAGAAACTAACTTATCAAGAACCGCCCAGTGAACCACTCCCCCCGCCCTCAGCTAAAGAGGTGCGCGTGGTGCTGGCTAACATCGGGAAGATTGACCCCGAAAATATCGACGATTATATCGCACTAGATGGTTACATCGCACTGGGTGAAGTGCTCTCTGAAATGGAACCGGAGAACGTGATCGCTGAGATGAAGGAATCCGGGTTGCGTGGGCGTGGAGGTGCTGGCTTCCCCACCTGGCTTAAATGGAATTTTGCCCGCCGGGCGGATAGTGAGCAGAAGTTCGTGATCTGCAACGCCGACGAGGGCGATCCCGGCGCATTTATGAACCGCCGCGTCCTGGAAGGTGATCCCCACGCGGTGTTGGAAGGTATGGCGATCGCCGCCTACGCCATCGGCGCGCAACAGGGCTACATCTACGTGCGCGCCGAGTATCCTATCGCCATCAAAATCCTGCGTACAGCCATCAAGCAGGCGCGCGAGTATGGCTTGCTGGGCAAAAATATCTTCGAGAGTGGCTTTGACTTTGATATCGAGATCCGCATGGGCGCCGGCGCTTTCGTCTGCGGAGAAGAGACCGCACTCATGCAATCCATTGAAGGAAAGCGCGGGATGCCGCTCACCCGGCCCCCATTCCCCGCCAACTCCGGCCTCTGGGGATACTCCACCAACATCAACAACGTGGAGACTTTGGCCAATGTCCCCAAAATCCTCCGGCGTGGGGCGGCATGGTTCTCCTCAATGGGCACGGAGAAAAGCAAGGGCACCAAGACCTTCGCCATCGCCGGCAAGGTAAAACGCACCGGGTTGGTGGAAGTGCCGCTGGGCATGACCATCCGCGAGATTGTTTATGACATTGGCGGGGGCATCCTGAATGATAAAAAGTTCAAGGCCGTGCAGACCGGCGGCCCGATGGGCGGCTGTATCCCAGAGGAATACTTGGATCTGCCCGTCGATTACGAAAGTCTGGCTTCAGTCGGCTCCATGATGGGGTCTGGCGGCTTCGTGGTGATGGACGAGGATACCTGCATGGTGGATATCGCTCGCTTCTTCATGGAATTTACGCAGGACGAATCTTGCGGCAAATGCACCCCCTGCCGTGTCGGAACTCGCCGCATGTTGGAAATCCTGAACGATATCTGCGCCGGCAAAGGACAACCTGGCGATATCGAGCGGCTGGAGTCCCTGGCGGACTATATTAAGGAAGGTTCTCTCTGTGGACTGGGCAAGGGCGCGCCGAACCCCGTCTTAAGCACCATCAAATATTTCCGCGACGAGTACGAGGCGCACATCTACGCTAAGAAATGCCCCGCCAAAGTCTGCAAGGGATTGATTGAATTTACCATCGACCCAGAGGCCTGCATCGGCTGCACCCGCTGCGCCCGCAACTGCCCGGTCAACGCCATCAGCGGGAAGCCGAAGGAAGTACACATCATTGACCCGGAGAGCTGCATCCGCTGCGGCATCTGCAAGCAAGTCTGCCCGGTTGAAGCTGTGCATGTGGAATAGTCAATTAGTCGGGTAGTCGCTTAGTCCTTAGTCGCTTGATCGCTTAGTCACTTGGCCGGATAATTGAGATTGGAAATTACCTGACTACTAGACTGCCAAAAGAGGTAAATATGGAAACAAATTTGACTTTGATTGATGAAGTAATCGGTCACCACGGAACAAGCCGTGAAGCGTTGGTCGAGATCCTGCGTGAGCTGAGCCAACAAAGCGGGTATCTCACGACGGAGGCTATGGAAGCCGTGGCTGCGCGGCTCCAGCTGCCCCCCAGCGAAGTTCATAGCGTCGCCAGTTTCTACAGCATGATCAACGTGGAGCAGCTGGGCGAGCACGTGATCAAGCTCTGTCAAGATGCACCCTGTCACGTGGCAGGGGGCCGCGAGATCTGGGAAACGTTGGAGCGTGAGTTGGGCATCCAATTTGGGGAGACTACCGCAGATGGCAACTGGACTTTATTACCGACCAGTTGTCTGGGTCTCTGTGCCGTAGGGCCGGTGATGTTGGTGGATGAGGAAGCCTATGGCAATCTCACCCCCGCAAAGGTCAAGTCTATTCTGAATCGCTATCGCACAGGAGGTGAAGCATGATTCGCGCACGCATACTGATTTCTAGCGATTCTCTCAGTCTTTCGCGTGGCGCTGAAGAAACGAAACTGGCCTTTGAAGCGGAACTATCCCGCTACGGGCTGCTGGATGAAGTCCAGGTCGCGTACATGGGCCCAGCGGATCGCACCGATGCGTTGCCGTTGGTGATCATCTACCCAGAAGGGACCCGCTACGGCCCGGTCACGCCGGCAGATGCGGCCTACATCGTGGAGGAGCAGCTCTACAAGGGCCGCGTAGTCGAACAGCTACTGGCCCCACCAGAGATGTTGAGCGGCGAGATCGCACATCTACCCGGCCGTACTGGGATCACTTACGCGCAGAAGCGCGTGGTCTTGCAACGTGCCGGCAGCATTGATCCCACCGATATCGAAGAGTACATTGCCGAGGATGGTTATTTCGCGCTGGGCGCCGTGCTCAGTGACTTCTCCCCGCACGCGGTGGTGGAGACGATCAAAGAATCCGGTTTGCAAGGACGCGGCGGCGCGGGCTTCCCCACGGGGCTAAAGTGGTCTTTCGTAGAAAGTCAGCAGTCAGCTCAGAAATTCATCGTCTGCAATGCCGACGAATCCGAGCCGGGTACCTTCAAAGATCGCCTGATCTTGGAGGGCGACCCGCACGTGGTGTTGGAAGCGATGGCAATTGCCGGCTATGCCGTCGGCGCTGACCAGGGCTGGATTTACATCCGTGGCGAGTACGGTCAAGCCCGAGAGCGGCTGGAACTGGCTATCCAGCAGGCAGAAGAGTACGGTTTGCTGGGTGATAATATCATGGAGAGTGACTTCTCCTTCCACATCCACCTCCACGCTGGCGCCGGCGCTTACATCTGCGGCGAAGAGACCGCTCTGCTGGAAAGCTTGGAGGGCAAACGAGGCATCCCGCGTATCCGCCCGCCTTATCCCACCGTGGCCGGGTTCCGTGATAAACCTACCGTGGTCAACAATGTGGAGACGCTCGCCAATATCCCCCCCATTATCCATAACGGGGTGGAATGGTTCCGCTCCATCGGAACCGAGCATTGCCCCGGCGCCAAGGTCTACACCATGTTAGGTGATGTCAACATCACCGGGCTGATTGAGGTCCCGATGGGGATCACGCTGCGAGAGGTGCTGGATATTTACAGCGGGGGCATGAAAGCTGGCAAAACGTTCAAATGCGCCCAGACGGGCGGCGCTTCGGGCAGTTTCATCCCCCCGGAGATGTTGGACGTACCGCTGGATTACAAGTCAATGCAGGAGCAGGGGGCGTCGCTGGGCAGCGGCGCGCTGCTCATATGTGCAGAAGATACCTGCATCGTGGATCTGGCTTACGTGCTGATGCGCTTCTTCCAAGCCGAATCCTGCGGCAAATGTACCCCCTGTCGTATCGGCACTACCCGCATGTTGGAGATACTGGCGCGGATGCGTCACGGGCAGAGCTCGACGGAGGAGCTGTTGGCGTTGGAAGAAATTGCCACGCAGGTTCAGGAACTTTCCTTCTGTGGTCTTGGTCAGGCAGCGGCAGTCCCCATCATCACCGGGTTACGCTACTTCCGTGAAGAATTTGAAGCTCACTTGGCCGGTCATTGCCCGGCCGAGGTCTGTCCTCTGGATAAAGTCAACCAACCAGCACCCGAAACTATCCAGCATAATTATCTGTGATTTTGAAAAGTCTGGCATTGGTTGTTAATCCGTTATTTTAAACTTTGATAAAAACAAATTTTGCAGCTGTAAGGAGGTTCTTATGACGAAAATGGTTCACCTGACTATTGATGGCCAAGAGGTAACCGTTCCAGCAAATTCCACAGTTTTAGAAGCTAGCCAACAACTAGGCATCACAATTCCAACGCTCTGTCATCATCCTGACCTTACACCGACGGGGGCCTGCCGCTTATGTGTGGTGGAGGTTGAGGGGATGCGTAACCTGGAGACATCGTGTACGTTACCGGCTACCGAAGGCATGGTGGTGCATACGCAGACAGATAAAGTGGTAGATTCGCGCCGCTTCACACTCTCTATGCTGCTGACCGACCATCCCAACGAGTGCATGACCTGCGAAATGGACGGTGACTGCGAGCTGCAACGCTGGGTCTACGAATACGACGTGCAGTGGCCGGAGCACAGTGGGGCACGCCACTCGCGCCCCGTTGATTCCGACCCCAACCCCGTCGTCCTGGTGGATATGAATAAATGTATCCTCTGCGGGCGCTGTGTGCGCGCCTGCGCCGAGATCCAGGGACGTGACGTCTGGAACTTCTCCGAGCGCGGCTTCGATACATTGGTCGTGGCCGGCGCCAATCAACCAATGCTAGACGCAGACTGTGAATCCTGCGGCAACTGTGTGGCCTACTGCCCGGTGGGCGCGCTCTTCGACAAGCCCTCCCAGGGCTGGGGACGCGCTACTTACCAGACGAAGGTTCGCACCACCTGCACCTACTGCGGCGTGGGTTGCCAGTTTGACCTCAACGTGAAGGACGGCAAGATCACCCGCGTCACCTCCACGCCTGAAGCGCCGGCGAACGGTATGGCGCTGTGCGTCAAGGGGCGCTACGGTTGGGACTTCGTCCACAGCGACGAACGGCTGACCGTCCCCCTCATCCGCGACGCGAATGGCGGCAGCAAATATCCCGGCTTCCGCGAAGCGACCTGGGATGAGGCGTTAGACCTCGTCGCCCAGAAGCTGACCTACCACCGCGATCACAGCGGCCCCGACAGTGTCGGCTACCTCTCCTCCGCCAAGTGTACTAACGAGGAGAACTACCTGATGCAGAAGCTAGCCCGCGCGGTCGGCAAGACCAATAACGTGGATCACTGCGCCCGCCTCTGCCACTCCTCCACCGTCGCCGGTCTGGCCAGCACGTTGGGCAGCGGCGCGATGACCAACTCCATCGAGGACTCCACCGGAGACGCCAAACTCTACTTCGTCACCGGCTCCAACACCACCGAGCAGCACCCCGTCATCGGCATCAAGATGCGCAAGGCCATCCGCGAGAAAGGCGTCAAACTCATCGTCGCCGATCCGCGCAAAATTGACCTGTGCAAGCTGGCCGTGTTGCACCTGCAACAGCGCCCCGGCACCGACGTCGCGCTCTTCAACGGCATCATGCGCGAGATCATCGTCAACGGCTGGGAAGACAAGGAATACATCGCCGAGCGCACCGAGAATTTCGAGGCGTGCAAAGAAGTGGTGATGAAATACACGCTGGAGCTCACCGAGGAGATCACCACGGTGCCCGCCGCGAAGATCAAAGAAGCGGCGCGCCTGCTCCACGAGAACAAGCCCAGCGCGGTCTTCTGGTCAATGGGCATCACCCAGCACACCACCGGCACGATGAACGTGATGTCGTTAGCGAACCTGCAGATGCTCCTGGGTAACTTGGGCGTGCGTGGCGGCGGCGTGAATCCGTTGCGCGGCCAGAACAACGTGCAGGGCGCGTGTGACTTAGGCACGCTCTCCAACGTCTACCCCGGCTACCAGAAAGTGGTTGACCCGGCGATGAAGGAGAAGTTCGAGGCTTTCTGGGGCGTAGAGGGGCTATCCGACAAAGTCGGCCTCACCGTCGTGGAGCTAATGAACGCCGCTCATGATGGCGACCTCAAAGCACTCTACGTCTTTGCCGAGAACCCCATGACCTCCGATCCTGATCTCAACCACGTCAAGGTAGCCCTGGAAACTTTAGACTTCTTGGTCGTGCAGGACATTTTCATGACCGAGACGGCTCAATACGCCACCGTGATCCTGCCCAGCACCTGTTTCGCCGAGAAGGAGGGCACCTTCACCAGTACCGAGCGCCGCATTCAGCGCGTGCGCAAGGCCGTACAAGCTCCCGGCGAGTCGCGCCCCGACTGGCAGATCATCTGCGAAGTCGGTACCCGCATGGGCTACCCCATGCACTACGCTTCGCCCGCCGACGTGATGGACGAGATCGCGGCCTGCACCCCCATCTACAGCGGCGTCCACTACTGGCGGCTGGACGCGGGCGCGCAGCTCGCCTGGCCCGTGCGCGGGGACGAGCATCCCGGCACTCCCATCCTGCACGTTGGGAAGTTCGCCCGTGGGCTGGGGCTTTTCACCGCCAACGAGCACCTTGAGCCGCGTGAGGCTCCCGACGCCGAGTACCCCTTCACCATGACGACGGGGCGCGTGCTCTATCACTGGCACGGCGGCGAGCAGACGCGTCGTTCCGAGAGCCTGCTGGCGCTCTACCCCGAACCGCTGGTCGAGATCAATCCTGACGACGCGGATCGACTGGGGATTGTGGACGGGGACCAGATCAAACTGGCGTCACGCCGTGGCGAGCTGGTGGCCCGCGCGTGGTTGACCGATCGGGTCGCCCCGGGGTTAGTCTTCAGTACGTTCCATTTCCCGGCGGGGAATGCTAACTGGCTGACAGGGGCTTTCCTGGATCCCGTGGCGAAGATTCCAGAGTATAAGGTCAGCGCGGTCAAAGTAGAGAAGATCGCGTAAGGTAATTTCCAGAGGTGGCTCGGTCAGAGACCGGCCACAGCTAGCCCCTCTCGAGGTTTTTTGAATCTTCGAGAGGGGCTTTACTTTTTCAGAGCAGTGAAGTATAGTGTTGTCTGGGAGGGATAAATCATGCGTTTAGATAGCATTGAGGTAAGCGGCTTCAAATCCATTCGAGAGTTGCAGAAGTTAGCACTACGCCCCTTGAATGTGATGATCGGGGCCAATGGCGCCGGGAAGAGCAACCTTATCGCCCTCTTCCAGCTGCTCAATCAAATGGTGATGGGGAATTTCCAAACTTTTGTCCGGCAACACGGCGGGGCCGATACCTTCTTGTACTTTGGGCAAAAGACCACCGCTAAAATCACGGTAAAATTGACCTTTGGCAAAAATGCTTATGCCTGCGTTTGGATGCCCACGGTAGATGACCGGCTGTTCTTTGCCGAGGAAAACTGCATCTTTTATGGCGATTATGCCTCTCAAGCAGAACGGTCTTTGGGGTCAGGGCAGCTGGAGAGCAACTTACCCCAAGCGGTACAGGAGAAACGCTGGAGACCTTTTTATTACGTTCTTGACGGCTTGAAGAGCTGGCGGGTCTATCACTTCCACGACACCAGCGACAGCGCACCGCTGAAAAAGATTGGCGACATCAACGATAACCGCTACCTCCGCCCAAACGCCGGTAACTTGGCCGCATTTCTCTATCGCCTTCAGCAATCTCAGCGCTCACATTACGAGGCAATTAGAGATACCGTCCGTTTAGTCGCACCCTTTTTCGATGATTTCATCCTGCGTCCTCTACCGGAGAACGAGAACAAAATTCGCCTGGAGTGGCGCGAACCGGGTTCGGACTATCCTTTCATGGCGCATCACCTCTCAGACGGCACCCTGCGTTTCATTTGTCTGGCGACGTTGCTGCTTCAGCCGCGCTTACCTGCCACGATTCTGATTGATGAGCCGGAACTGGGACTGCACCCTTATGCGATCGGTGTGTTGGCTTCTTTGATGCGCAGTGCCGCAGCGAAGAAGCAACTCATTGTCTCGACCCAATCCGTGACTCTGGTCAATCAATTCGAGCCGGAGGATTTGCTGATCGTCGAAAATCGAGATCGCGCGACGGTCATTGAGCGCGTAGACCCCGCTCGCTTGTCCGAGTGGCTTGAGGACTATGCCCTAGGTGAGTTGTGGGAGAAAAATGTGCTGGGCGGGAGGCCCACACGATGAGTTCCCTCGTGCGCGTCAACATCCTCGTGGAGGGGCAAACCGATACGCCCAATGTGACATCAAAGCGCACTGGCGCTACTATCTGGAGCGGTACAAGAGATGGATAAAATGACTAACGATGAAATGTTCGAGCATAATCTGGAACTGCAGACAGTTTTTATGCAATATATCTTGAGCCATCCTGGCATCTTGGAGCGGCTCCCCGATAACTTTCGGCTGGTCATCCTGCCCGACGACGACCCTGAACTGGGACAACGTAACCTGGAATTGCTGAGCCAACAAGGCGACTCTGATAAGCCGCTGATCATCGCGCGCATGCATACCCGGCGACCGGTTGATCTGAAAATACGTCCTCCCCAGGTCTTTGTGCCTGTAGCGGTTACGGCTGGTGTGTCAGTCATAAGATAATGAGACCGGCCACAGCTAGAGTGGAGAAGATCGCGTAGATTGTGAGACACCGAACGCCCCCAGGCATTTACCTGGGGGCGTTGTGCGTGGGGAGTTAGTGATTGTTGATTGGGTGCGGTTCAGCGACTGCTTCGAAAATAACCCGGGCTTGTAGTAGGCGATTTATCGCCGTGATTTGGGGCGGCGGGCGGGTTGTTGACCCGCTCCTTGCCGGTGTATTGGTAGGATTCAATCGGGCGTTTGGTTTTGGTTGATCTTCGTCGGGCCATGACGTGACGCTGAACACGGGTGAGGGGGTGGGCAACGGTCAAGATTGAACCGCCGGGCGGTTGCGAGAAAGAGCCTTCACCAACCAGGCAATTCCAAAGTGCATCGAGCAATCGAAAAGCGCCAAGATTAGCCCGGTCGGCTCCAATCCGTGTTAGCCGCGCCATAGTAATATGGAACACTTTTTGACTCACACGCTGCTCAAAATGCCCCCAATAACTTTCAATGTGCGCCGAACATAGGGGGACAACTGAGAGTCACAGATGGGTTCATTACTAGCACCGCTATTTTGATCGTGATGATAGTTCTTTGAGTAATCATTTATATTGGATATTTCCTCATACTGAGGTTGTAGACAAAATAATGGATCACCATCTTGAGCTTCTCGTATCTTTGTCAGAAAATCCCCCAGCCATTCGTTTTCTTTGAATGCCTGGGGAAATCGCATTCGCAAATTACCTTCCAAAAGCGGCCTGATGCATCTGGCAACAGCCCGAAGATGGTCATCATCTCGATAGCTGTTCTCTAAATAGTCCGCTAGAACATTGTAGTTCCTGTAATACTCACCTCGTGTCGCGCTTTCCAGATCCCAAGCAGTTATAACGCTATATTGCTCTCCCGCACGTTTGATCTGAAGGGCATTTTTGTTCTTAGTTCTTATTCCATCCCAAACCTTACGAGCCAGGTATAAATCGTGGGTCAACACGATCACTTGTTGAGCGGTCTTACTAATCCGAACTATTTGATCTCGTGTGAATTGACGTCTATTCGCGTCCAGGCTGGAAACCGGGTCATCAAAGACAACAATCTTTGCGGAAAGGTCGGGGTCTTGATCCAACCTGGCGAGAAAAAAGGCAAAAGCCAAAGTGCTCTTATCACCCTCACTCAGAGTATTTCTGAAGCAAGCATTAACTTCTGAAGTGCCAAGCTCAACTCGTTTTGCGTTGATTTCCAGACAATAGCCAGCACTGGGTTTCCCTCCCAAGTAGGTTGTTTTTGTATCCGCGATCTTGAAACCCGCACCGCATTGCATCAAATAACGGTTGATAGCTTTCTGATATTTTCTCAGGAGATTGTTTGCCGCCTTGTCTAATCTTTTCTTGGCTTCCTTTTTTTGCTTATCCAATTCTCGTTTTTCTTTCTTTAGGGTCTCGTATACTTCACAAAGATCTACAATGCTATCCCGGAAACGTGTTTTACGACATTCCAATACCCGTAATTCAGTGCGGGCGCGAGATAAATCACCAGTGCTAACCTCGTTTTTCTTAGCAGCTATAAGAACGTTGACGGCATCTACTGCAACATTATAGGCTTCCATGTCCGTTTGAAGTGTTTGATATGCGTCTAGCATTTCAATCAATGCTTGTGATGGTTCCAATTTCTCCAACGGAGATGCTTTCTTCCGATTCAAATCAGCAACTAATAGAAGACGAACAGATTTCCAAATTTTGGCTATTTTCTCGAATGTAATAGCAGGATACGTAGTGGGTACATAATCTGACCAGAATTCTGCTAATGTATTATTCGAAGTGATGACGCTCTGAGTATGCAAAATTTGTTTCTCGGATAGCGTATCCATTACTGAGCTTGTGAACTCTGAAATCTCAAGTTTAAAAGCGGCATAGGCTTCATCAAAGTACGACCTATACGCTTGAATGAGGTTGTTTCCTAGAATAGAAGCTCCACAGAACGGGCAAATGTCGCTCTTGGTGTAGGAAAACCCCGTCTCCAGCCAACTCTGCCCCTCTTCATCCAAGTAGTCAGCAATATGCTCAAGAGTAATGCGTTCAGCCTCTTTTGAAATATCTGGTAGTGACTTTGCTAACAACTTTTTCAAGGTTTCTAGAGAAACTTTTGGGAGTGTTGATGGACTGAGATGAGATTTGGAAACAATATTTTCAGATTCTTCAAGTGCATCAATCTCAGCACGTTTTTTCTCAAGTTCAGTATCAGATACTGGCTGAAGTTTTAAGAACTTGGAAACGCTCATACCTCCAACAATGTGCCGCCGGATCTCGGTTTCACGTTCTCGAATTTTCTTCTGTTTAGCTCGACTATCCTTATCAAGTTCATCCACCTGGCTTGCCAAGGCTACTCCCTGAGACCCCAACACAAAACGATAAAGATTCCTTCTGTGATCAAGTTCAACCGAGTCTCCAGAGTAGACGTTACTTGACACGAAGGCCGCATCAAACACTTCTACCTCTGGCAAAGTCATGCTCCACTTTTGATTCTGGAACTCCGCTCGTGAATGATTGTCAATTAGCAGAGATACTTCTGGTACATTAGTGCTCCCTAAAGTATGACGCTCCATAATGATACGAGGCTCACCAGTACTAAGTGAACGTAAGATCGCGGCAAGCATACTCTTGCCTCGTCCATTGTCAGCGTAAATTATGTTGAATTTCTCAATATTAACTGCCCTAAAAGGACGATCGAACTTGCCTATCGCTTTTATTCTTGGATTCAACTCGTAAGTGCATAAGATGACCGTTTGGAAAGAAAGGTAAGCTGCGTTAAAATCAAGGTGAGCCTTGCTGACCACCAGTCATAAGGAGCACCTATGAGTACTTATACGCAGCTCA
>JAYELZ010000033.1:0-5924 GCA_034717835.1 Chloroflexota bacterium | reverse complement strand
GAAGTGCTGGTCATGCCCTTATTGCCTACGCCAACCGCCACCCTCTTGCCTACGCCGCCGGCAACACCTGCCGCGACGCCCACGCCCGCGCCATTTTGGCAACGCTGGTGGCAATCTCTGCGCGGAGAGAGCCGCTGAAGATAAGTCTAAAGTCGCCAGTCAAATTAACGCCAAGTAATGCGAAAAAGAGAAAAATTGTATCAAGTCCGCGACACTCTGCCTAATTTCCCCGCACCGCTCGGTAACTGCCATAAGGAAAAATCTCATTATGACTATCTTGCTCTACATCACTGCATTTATCGGCGGGTTGGTTTCCCTCTCCTTAGAACTAGCCGCCGCACGGCTGCTCGCGCCCGCTTTCGGCACCTCGGAACTGGTCTGGTCAGCCATCATCGGCTTGATCCTGCTCTACCTGGCCGCCGGCTATGAGCTCGGCGGCAAATGGGCCGACCGTTCCCCGCGCCCCGCTACGCTCTACACCATTGTGCTCTCTGCCGGCATCGCCATCGGGACATTACCTTTTCTCAGCCGGCCGATCTTGCGTTTGGCGACGGCGGGCATGTCAACGTGGAATCTGGGGTTAGTGGCTGGCCCGTTTGCGGTCGTCCTGGTACTCTTCGCGGCCCCAGTGACATTACTGGCCTGCATCTCCCCCTTTGTCATCCGTCTGGCGATGAGCGATGTGCGCGCTTCGGGCATCACCGCCGGGCGCATCTATGCCGTCTCCACCCTCGGCAGTTTTCTGGGCACCTTCTTGCCTAATCTGTTGCTGATTCCGCTGTTAGGTACCCGCCGCACTTTCCTGCTTCTGGCGCTCTTAACCGCGCTATTGGGAGCCTGGGGACTCTGGCGCGCTGACCGGCACCGTTTCTGGTTTCTCTGTTGGACGCTACCCCTCCTGTTGATTTTGTTATTCCTCCCGCCCGGCACCATCAAGCCGCAAGCCGGCCTGATTCATGAGGAAGAATCCACTTACAATCTCATCCAAGTGGTGGAAAACGAGGCGGGTGTCCGTTTCCTCCTCCTCAACGAAGGCCAGGGAATCCACTCCATCTACGCACCTCATCAGACCCTCACCGGCGGAACGTGGGACTATTTTTTAGCCGCGCCTTACTTCAATCCGCCGCCTTACTCGCCGGAGCAGGTGGACAATCTCCTGGTAATCGGTTCGGCGGCCGGCACCATCCCTGCGCAATACACCGCCATCTACGGCGCGCTGCCCATTGACGGCGTGGAAATCGATCCGGCCATCGTGGAGATAGGCCGCCGTTACTTCGACATGCACCAACCGGGATTGCGCGTACATATCACGGACGGGCGCAACTATCTTCAACATACCGAGACGCGCTACGATGTGGTGGCCGTGGATGCTTACCGGCTGCCTTACATCCCCTGGCATTTGACGACGCAGGAGTTCTTCCAGGAGATCAAGTCCCATCTTACCGCTGAGGGCGTCGTTGCCATCAATGTGGGGCATACGCCTGACGATTGGCGGCTGGTGGAGGCGTTGGTCGCTACTATGGAGACGGTCTATTCTTCTGTGCAGGTTGTCTCTGTACCCGATACTTTTAACGCCATCGTCATCGCCACCGTCCAGCCCACGGAACCGGCGAATCTCGCGGATAACTTGGCGCAGATTGAGGATCGGCGGTTGCGGGCCGCCGTGCAATGCGCCCAGAGTAACCTGGTGCAGGTCGCGCCCGGCGGAACCGTCTTCACCGATGATCGCGCACCGGTAGAGTTGCTCACCGACGCACTGGTAATTCATCATTTGTTGGGCACGGCTCCCTGACCTTTAACCTTTGATTTTCGACTTTAGATTTTAGACCTATTTTAGAGGAGAATCATGAACCATAAATATATTTTAATCGCCGGAACCTTAACTTTGTTGCTCGTATTCATAACCGGCTGCGGTAATGCCGCTCCGGCAGCGACCGTCACTCCTACGCGCACCCCGAAGCCGGCAGCTACTCCGGTGCCACCCACGGCTCTGCCCACCGAGACCCCGTTGCCTCCCACCGCGACGCCCACCGAGGCTGCAGCGCCGGCGCAAGCCGTCACCCCTTTCCCGCCGGGCGTCAACCCGTTGACGGGCTTGGAAGTGGCAGACCCGGAGATGTTGGAGCATATTCCACTGGCAATCAAAATCTCCAACTCGCCGGCGGTGCGCCCACAATCTGGTCTTAATTCCGCGGATATCATCTTTGAGCATTACGCGGAGGGCAATATCACGCGCTTTACCGGTATCTTCTATGGCACCTTCCCAAAGCGTGTCGGCTCGGTACGGAGCGGACGGCTAATTGACCTGGAAATCCCGGCAATGTATCAGGGGATATTTGCCTTCTCCGGCATGAGCGGCGGCGTGAAGCAACGATTCCGCGCTTCCGACCTCTTCCCAGATCAAGTAGCCTCCCCAGATTTCGGCATCGGGCAGCCCTATTTCTACCGTGTGCCGGAAGAGGGAAAGGCTTTCGAGCACACTCTCTACGTCGATCCGGTGGAGCTACGCGCGTTGACGGCTGACCGGGGCGTGGATGGATCGCCAGAGTTCCCGCAATTGATGTCATTTGCTGCTGCGCCGCCGGCGCTCAAAGATATGTTTGAAGTGAGTTATTTTGAGATTAACTATCTGGTTGGTACTTGTACCGCCGAGTGGAGTTACGATGCTGCCAGCGGAAATTGGTTACGTCAAACCGTTGGCGAAATTCATAGGGATTATCTGACCGGAGAACAAGTACATGCTTCCAATGTAGCGATTATCTTCGCCAACCATTTAGAAACTGACATTTGGGAAGAAATGCTCGGCGACCAGAGCAATTGGAAGCATTCCCTCCAAATTCAGGTCTGGGGAACTGGCTCGGCATTGCTCTTCCGCGATGGTAAGATGTACCAGGGCTATTGGAAGCGCCAAGAGCGCGAGGATATGCTCACGTTCCAGGATACGAGCGGCAATCCGCTCCCCTTGAAGCCGGGGAACAGCTGGTTCCAGTTAGTGCCGGCCAACACTCCTGCGGAAGAATTTGAGACCGGGATGTACCGGTTTACACCGTAAGGTTTTTAGGGGACGCAGATAAATGCTGTGGTCGGTCTCCCGACTGAGCCACCCTAAGGGTGCGTTTCATTTTTGGTTAAATTTAAGGAGGTAAGTGCAAGATGGAGGTTTACCGGCACACGCAGTTTAGCTACTGGATGTCGGCAATCTGGTTGGTGATGGGCGGCATTTTGATAACGCTGGCATATACCGTTGAAGCACACTTCTTGTACTTGGCGATACTCTTGCTGCTTCTGGTGATATTGCTGCTATTTCACTCGCTGACTACACGAGTACAGGACGACTCGCTAGCATTCTGGTTTGGCGTGGGGCTTATTAGGAAGCAAATTCCTCTTAGCGAGATTGTCCACACTCAAATTGTCAGGAATCCGTGGTATTACGGTTGGGGGATTCATCTAACGCCACACGGCTGGGTGTACAACATCGCCGGGTGGCAGGCGGTGGAAATGGAGTTGCGTTCCGGAAAAAAATTCCGTCTGGGCACAGATGAGCCGGAGCAGTTGTTGGTAGCACTGAAAAAGCTTTGAGGTTTGCACAAATAAACGCGGATAAATACTGATTTTGAGGTTCGCTAGCGCATGTCAGTTCCCCGACCAAGCCCGCCTGACAAATCAGCAAATCTCAAATCATTCTGGGAAGCGCGACTACAAGCGCATGAGGACTTTTCGCTCACTCACTTACTCGCTTTTTCGCTCGCACCGGATCTCTGAAATTGTAGATCGCACCTTCTTTCCGCCAGCTGTTGCCGCAATTAGGGCAATGGAATTCGTCGAGGGTAGTTGATTCCAAGTCTGCTTTGCAAGCCGGACAAAGGAAGAAGTCCTCTGGGGCGGCTGGCGCCTTTTTCCGGCTGGCGCGGGCACGCAGAAAGACGCTGGGCGACCACTGCCAGAGCGCACCGGTTGGTTGTAGACACGCATCCAATTTCACCAGCCAGGGAGTGGGTATTCGCCGCTTCAAAAAACCGGCGCGAAAATGAGAGACGGTACGCACCGCTTCACGTTTCAACCGGAGGCGGCGCAATTGTTCCCCAATCCATTGCGGATGAAAATCGAAGTTGAGTTCTACAAATTCTACCGGCTCACGGTCAAAGGGAGACCACTCTTGGCGGCGCAGAAGATAGCGTCCCAGTGCTTTTAGATTGTGCTTGTTGGCGAACTCCAGCACGAGGACTCCTTGCGGGGCCAACGATTCGCTGATTCCGCGCAGCACTGCGGGCGCATCGGTGGCGTGATGTAAGGTCCGGATCATCGTCACCGCGTCAAACAGCCCGGCGACAAAGGGCAGCGCGTAGAAATCTGCTTGCACGTAACGATAACGTGGTTCGCCGTCTGCCCCGCCCTCGCCCCACTGGGCTACGGCCTGCTCCAACTGCGTGCGCGCGTAGTCCATGAAGACGACAGTCTCGTAGCCCTGGTAGAGAGCGCCTAGCCGTCCAAATCCAGCGCCGATCTCGACCAGCGTGCGCCCCGAGGGAGGCAACAGAGCGCGCAACGCCACGCGCTCCGCGCCATCTTCATAATCTCGCGCCGCCGTCCAGAATTCAGTGCGGTAACGCGAGCCTTCGTAATCACAAATTGGACGGTTACTCATCGGCCTTCTTTAGAAATCCGGCCGGAGTATCAGGTAAGCTCTGGAGACCGACGTTGATGGGGCTGAAAACGCCGCGTAACTGTTCAATTGCCGGCCCCATCCCGGCTTCGTTCAAGCCAATCACCACATCCACTTCCATCTGCACCGGGACGGACTCATCAACAGGCACCTCTAAACTCAATGCTACGGGGAGAGTCATGCTTACCGGCAAGTTCAAGCTGACCGTACCGTTGATGGAGCCGCCCCAACCGGGGAGTTGAAAGGTAGCGGGGACATTCAAGGGGACTGGTTCGACTACAACCACCTTTGTCACCTGGTCCAGCTGCAAGATGAATTGCACCGGAATCTCAGTGTCAATGTCAACCGTGGTTTTAATCTCGGTCTCGCCCAAAGCTCCAAAAGCCGCATCCAGATCACCTAAGAGTGGCTCAACAAGTTGCGCTTTAGCCATCAGCAACGGCCCCGGGGAGAGGAGTAGCACCAATACCAGGATAAAATTCACTGCAAAGGAAAAGATGATGGCGAAGTTTTTGAACGCCGGCCAAAACTGAAATTTACGAGTTTCCTTCTCTGCTTCCATTTCATACCTCCAGATAGTTAGATAAAGGTCTCAGTGGAAATTATCTTAGCACGTTTTGGGAGTAAGGCAAAGAATAGTGGTAGTCAGTAGTTAGGCAGTCAGGCAGTCATTCGTCATTTGAGAAAAGTATTGTATGATAAGTTCGTGCGCTGGAACGTGTAACCCTTTTCTAGGAGGTCAAAATGGCTGCAACAAAGCAACTTGTTGATGTTGGTGTACAGCACTCATTGTTCTCAGGACAGAGGAGTCGCCATCTGCGTGAGGCTTTGCAGGCATATCTCTTTCTCTTACCCGGCACTCTCATCTTGTTCATCTTTAGTCTTTTCCCCATCGGTTACGCGCTCTACATTAGCTTTCATAAGTGGCGTATTCGCAAAGGGGATTTCATAGGCTTCGGCAACTACCTCAAAGCGCTAGGCACCCCGAAAGATACCATCTTTACACTGGGTGGCTTAGGATTGTTGGCCGGTTCGTGGATGCTCTGGCGCAAGATCAAGAGCGAGGATTCGACCAAGACTATGTTGTTCAAGGTACTTTTGGCTTTTCTGCTCATCGTCGGGGGTCTGGGTTTGGTGTTAGGTTTCCCCCAGATGTTGGGCAATGGCGACGAGGACCTCTTCATGGCGCTCTTGATTACCTCTTATTATTCATTAGGCACCGTCCCCTTCCAAATTGTCCTCTCCTTTCTGCTGGCTACGG
>JAYELZ010000032.1:0-5936 GCA_034717835.1 Chloroflexota bacterium | reverse complement strand
CACTTATCTGGTGATGGACTTCGTTAAAGGGGAGAGTCTGGCCGACCGCATTGAGCGACAAGGGGCGCTGCCGGAGAGAGAAGTGCTGGTCTGGGCCGGCCAGTTGCTGGACGCGCTGGAGTACTGCCATGCTCAAGGAATTATTCACCGCGACGTGAAGCCGCAAAACGTCATCATCACGCCGGAAGGGGAGGCGGTGTTGGTGGACTTTGGGCTGGTGAAGTTGTGGAACCCGCACGACCTGCGTACGAAGACGGCAATGCGGGGGATGGGCACGCCGGAGTACGCCCCGCCGGAGCAGTACAGTACTCAAACAGGGCATACCGGTCCGTACAGCGATTTGTACAGCCTGGGGGCAACGCTCTACCACGCGCTAACGGGCCAGACACCGCTGACGGCTACTGACCGCATGTCGGACCCAGACCAGTTTGTGGCGGTGCGCGGGTGGAACCGCCGCGTAAGCCCCCAAACCGATGCGGCGGTGTTGCGGTCGCTGGAACTGCCGCGTAGCAAGCGGTTCCAGAGCGCGCAGGAGATGGCGGCAGCGTTAAGTGGTGAAGCACATGCTTCGGATCATCTGATAACATCCAAGCGCCATTCGACGAAGGTGATGCAGCAGACCTCACCGGTCGCGCGTCCGAGACGCTCCGTCCCCATCTGGGTATGGGTGTTTTTGGGGGGGAACTGGGGTGATATTGACAGTGGTGATTCTGTTGGTGCTGGTGCGTCAGAGGCTTGCCACGCCCCAATTGGCAAGTCGTACCCAGATCGTTCCGTCGACATCCGCAGCTGGACCAACAGAAAATACACCGCCAGACACTATACTTCCTCCTACTACTACGGAACAAATCGCATTCCCCACAAACACGGAAGAGCTTGACCTAGCGTTGCCTGACATTGTATTTCACTCTAACCGTGGACAAAATCTAGATATTTTCATTATGAGAGCAGATGGTAGCGGTGTGACACAACTGACTACTGCCTTGGGTGACGATTCTTTTCCCGTTGTTTCTCCTGATGGAAGTCGCATTGTCTTCCAGTCCAATCGCGATGACAATTGGGAAATTTATGTGATGGATCGTGATGGAACAAATCAAACACGTCTCACCTTTAATGTCGCCCAAGATCGGTTGCCGAATTGGTCGCCTGATGGAGACTTCGATCTATATGTGATAGCCGTCACTGGTGATAACTTACGTTGCTTGACCTCTGACACACGTTGGGATGGGCATTCCAGTTGGTCGCCAGATGGGTGGATTGTCTTCAACGCGGGAGATAACGTTGACTCCTCAACTTGGGAAATCTATGTGATGAGAGCTGACGGCAGCGGTGAGTTGCGATTAACCAATAATAATGTTAATGACTGGGCTCCTAATTGGTCCTCTGACGGCCAGCAGATAATTTTTCTATCTCGACGGAACAATGAGGAGGACCCGGCTATCTGGGCTATGAATGCCGATGGTAGTAATCCCCATCTGATTCATAATACCCCTGGAGCCTATGATTGGGGTGCCGTATGGTCACCTGATGGTGACTATGTTGCTTTCACCTGTGATGCGGGGGGCCAGGATGATATTAATCTTCTAAATATCAACAATGGAAGTGTGAGCCGGCTAACTTATGAAGGAGGAGGATACCCAAGCTGGGTACCGTGAGGAAAATTTTGAAGGTGATAAGAGGTTTTAATGAGAGCCGTTTGACTAAGTCTCCGCCTCTGGTACTTTTTAATGATTGAACCTGGCAGATATTCAAGTATACGTTGTATGACGAGAGCATGTCAGAATTTTCTTGTATGGACGCTGATACCTCACCACAATGCCCGCCCAATGTCATTAAGTTAGCGTAGCGGTTTGTAAGACATGGCAAATTTTCTGGGCTTAACGCGCTGCTGGTGAAAATCGGAACGGGTTAGTCTAAGCGGCTCAATGGTTTTGGTCAACAACTACCAAAGCCATTATAGCAAAGGTGAAATAGTCGGGTATTGTAAAAGCAACCCGACCGTGTCTTTCATTTTTGGCGGATGAACAGGTTAAAGGAGCAACGTAATTGATGACAGAGCTAGAATTGGTTCGTCTTGTCGCCGAGGGAGAAGTCCCCTACCTGAAATTCAAAGTGGCTATGATCCACTACATTGCCGTTGATCGGACAATTAGCGGATGATTTGAGGTAACATAGAGAGGAAAACCCTGATGAACCGTAAAAACGTGACCTGTCTCCTGGCGGCAGGAGCCATCTTACTCCTGGCCGCTGGTATCTTCTATCTCACAGCGCAGACCACACCGCTCGCCGCGCCCACCCCTGCCTTGCCCACACTGCCCGCGCTGGAGCTCCCCCCACCCCCCTCCCTGGCCGAACTGGCCGAGCAGTACCCCCATCTGGCCCCTATTCTCACCGATCCCGAACTGGATTCCGTCTACAAGGAATTCCTCCTGGCCTACAATGAGGGGGGCGAGGAGGCGGCTCTGGAACTGGCCCGCCGGCGGGGCTTGCTCACCACCGAGGGTGACATCCGCATCACGCTGGTGCTCGACACGGAGGACAACGCGCCGCTGGTGGTCCAACTGGAGGGGGCTGACTGAGATTTTGCGAAAACAGGGTGATCTTGAACCGGGACAAGAGATTACACTACCCACGGAGCCGCAGTGGGAAAAGGCCGCCCGGGGTACGGATGGCTGGATCTATTCCTGGGGAGACGAACCTGATCCCCAGCGAGCCAATTACGTTGAGACGGGCATTGGCACGACCAGCGCGGTGGGGTGTTTCCCTGGTGGCGTCAGTGCGTATGGCGTGGAGGACTTGAGCGGCAACGTCTGGGAGTGGTGTCGGACCAAGTGGGAGGGGAATTACGAGGATTATCAGAATGACAACGATGTCCAAGGCCCTGACCACCGGGTGTTGCGCGGCGGGTCGTTCGGCGATAATGAGAGGTGCGTCCGCTGTGCGTCCCGCAACCTCGTCAACCCGGACTTCCGTTACGGGTACTTCGGGTTTCGCGTGGTGGTGTCCCCATGCAGCCGAACAAAGTGAGGCTGTATCTCTGGTCGCTGTCCCTCTGCACGCTGAATCTCTGACCTTGGTTCTCTAAGGGTGGGGTCTGGGGCGGGAATCCCGCCTCAGGATTGTCCGCGCGTAAGCGCGTCGCTGGCTAACGGATTTTAGGAGGTTTCTTTGGCACGAGACAAGGAAATGATCATCTTCACGCGGACGTTTGATTTTCTCAGTTGGCTATTGCCAATGACCAATAATTTTCCACGAGCTCACCGCCACACCTTTACGCGGCGTCTGCTGGACGCGGCCTTCGAGCTGCGCGAGCATCTGGAAATCGCCAACTTGCGGCGCGGTCGCGCCCGGCTGAAACAGTTGCGCCTGGCCGACGAAGCATTGGCCCAGGTCCGCGTCTACCTGCGCTTGGCCGTGCGCTGGCGGTGATGAGATTCCAAGCTTTACCGGGACTCGTGATATATCCACCCGTATTGCCGGAGGATTTGACTACTAATCGAAACCGTTGGCGTGCCCAGTAATCGAATGCATGATCGGTCCAGTGAATATCTGCATCTGCCTCAAAGCCGCCACTGTTATTGAGGATATGTGCTCCCTGGTCAAATGCCCACTGTAAGGCTAGTAGCTCATCGGCTTGCGTACCATCTTCATTGACGCTCTGCCCCATAAGCAATACCTCTATATGTGGTATGGAAACTGGCTGCTATGCTAGCTGTTGCTGTCGCGTGCCAAAAAGGGTTGTTTGGTCCAAGCCTGGAATTCGGCGACAAATTCAGGTAGGTGTTATTCGAATCAACATTGCCAATGTCGAGAATCGCAATGGTGATACCACTCCCATCATACCCTCGGTTCCATACTGTAGGGGCCAAGATTGTAGGCGCCGCCGAGTCCATTTCAAGCTGCTTGCGAGCTTCAACAAGGTAAATGCTGCTCACATCGGCGCGATGTGCAAGAGACGAAACCACCCGCTTGGGCAATATGGCGGTAAATGTGGGCAGTCCTTCATAGGTAGTAACATCGAAGCTTTGCTGCTCTAATTTTCTCACCAATGGTTGCACGCGAATCTTCGTCTCAGCAGTCAGCAGGGCGACATACTCTGCCTCAATGCGCTGAGCTAGTTCAGGATTGTCTACATCCATTGGCTTACCGGAGCGCGTCAAGGCTGCTTTAGCCTCTGGATATTTGGCCGCCAACGCAACAAAAGCAGCTTCCTGCTGGTCAGCCAACGTCTGGCCTGAGCGGGCTGCCACCCACACGGCTACCGGCACTGTGTCATCACCTTTTAGGGTTTCAGACGTTCGTAAAGGGCAAGCTCCAATTTGCCGTAACGGGCTTGATGAGCCTGAACTTCCATTGCCAACAGGGCAGAGCCGTCTTCTTCTATCCGACCGCTGGTCAAGTCTACTAGCAGTTTGTAAACTTGACCCTCTGGACGGGTGTCCAGCAGGGTGACAACTTGAAACTTTCGCCCCGAAGCAGGATATTCGGTGAGGTGATCGGCGGCAATGGTCAACGCCTCTACAGGGATATTTTCGCGTTCGGAGATGTACGCCAATCCCTTTTGGGCCGCTTCTGAAAATACAGGTTCAGATGGCACTGGCTTAGGCAACGGTGAATCGAACGCTGAAAGAGCACTTATCGGCGATTGGAACAAACCGAGCGCGGGAGACACACCGAGATCGGTTTGTCCAAGAGCAGCAGCAACCACAACGGCTGTCGTCAATGCAAGCACGACGGCAAGTAGTTTGTAAACAAAACGTTCGTTTCTCATTTTAGGCCTCTTTCACGGAATGCTGTGCGAAGCGGAGATAACCACGCTATCATCCACGATAACGTTGAATTTGATATTCTGATTCCAAGTATCTGTTTTTTGCACTTGAGTCAGAGAATAGGGTGAGGTCACTATGTCGTTTTTCTTTTGATCAGAATGAGGTTTTTGGAATTGAGCATAGATAGTTACTTCGTTGCTCTCTCTTACAACGCGCTCAATCCGGACGCCATAACCGTCGGTCGGCTTCATCCCCTGAAACACAACTAAGGCCAAGCATGCATCGTAATCCATCACTTGGAATTGCTCTTTGGAAGTCTCGGTAACCCAATCGTCCAACTCTGCCACCTCGTCGGATTGAGCAACGACGATCAACCCGGGCTCACGAGCTTCATAAATTTCTCCGGTGAGATTTCTTTCCTCTTGCTCTACGATTTCAAAGGGTAAGTTGGTCTCTTGGGGCTTACAGGCACTTAACCCAAGCAACAATGTGAACATCGGTAGCAGTAACCAGTTCATTTTTCCATTTCTACGAATAGCCATTGAATTTCCCCCTTTCTATTTGGAACAGTTCTGTTCTCTCAAGCGAGAATTGCGCCCAACGGACTGGGTAAGCCGCGCCGCCCGCCAGTCACTGACGGGGTAACGCAGACGCGCTCACGTTCCTGGAGCACACTCCTGTATAAGGCTAAAGGTGGAAGATTCCTCGACGGCACTCCGCTACGCTCCGTGGCGCTCGGAATGACCAGGGGGAGAGAGAGTTGTTTTAGGTGGCTGGTTAAGCATTTTTAGCGGCGGGCGCTCCGCTCCGCCAACTCAACGGGTGAAGAAACGGAATTGGCTCCGTTCTCGCGGGGGGGGGCACGGTGAGGACACCGGCCCCAGCCAAATCTGTGGTGCTTTAGTGGGGCGGCGCTGGCACGGAGAAGGAACAACTTCGTTAACCCCGTGGGCGCATTTAGGCGGCAGAGCCGCCCTCCGTAGTGTGGAGTGGCCCCCCAGTGCCCTCACGGGCTCTAGTTGTGCTGCGACATCTAGTGGGGCGGAATGACATTCCGCCTTACCTTACCAAAGTTTCAGTGCCCTCACGGGCTTTAAGTGTGCTGCGACCTTGGTTTTTACACTCCTAGGTACAAAATTTACAGTTTGGTTTCAGTGCCCTCACGGG
>JAYELZ010000031.1:0-24650 GCA_034717835.1 Chloroflexota bacterium | reverse complement strand
TGACGCCCAGCGGCGGAGGCGCGCCCCTCACCTGGTACACGGAGACGGTCCGGCGCGAGGAGAACCTGGTTTGGTGGGCCAGATGGTCAGATTCCCCCGGTACCGCCGCAACCTGGTTTTGGGAACGAGTCACTGTAGGCTCACCCACTACTCATACTTATAGCATCTCTCTAACGAATCCAGCGGCGGAAGTGTACAGTGCTACTTTCAGGGTAGAGCTGGCCGGGAAAACGGAGAACGACCACCGCATTCGCTTTGCTCTAAACGGGACTGTCATAGGAGAAGCAAATTGGAGCGGCAAAATTGGTCACCAAGCTACTCTTACTTTCCCCGCTGGTATTATCCAAGCCGGGGAAAATCCTCTAGAAATAGCTTTTCTGACTGACGATGGGGCACAAAGTATCTATCTGGACCGGTTCGGGATTCAGTACCAGCGGCAACCCGTAGCCCAAAATGGCGAGCTGGCTCTGCTTGCTCCGCTGACCGGGAACACCGCCTTCACCTTGACCGAGTTCTTTACGGGGGAGTTACATCTTTACGAGACCACCATCCCCACGCGCCCCGTGAGGTTGACGAACGCCGCTCACAATGGTACCAATTTGAGCTATGAAGATGTTGCCGCTACCGGGGACACCTATCTAGCCACGAGCGTCGCACGCGAGCCGGCGGAGATTGCGGCTTACTCTCCCGCCTCCGAGCTGCTCTCGCCCACGGAGGGCGCGGATCTGATTGTGTTGACCGCCAGGGAATTCTTCACCGCCGTCCAACCCTTGGTGGAACGGCGGCGCAGCCAGGGGCTACGGGTGCAGCTGGTGGATGTGGCGGATGCCTACGCGTTCTTTAACGGCGGTATTATGCACCCAGAGGCCATCCGTTCCCTGGTAGCTTACGCCTACAATAATTGGCCAGGGCCGGCACCTCGATATCTCCTGTTGGTCGGTGATGCAAGTTCCAACCTCAAGGGTTACACTGAAACCGATTATGGAACTTGGGCCCCACCCGTGATTCCGCCCTATCTGGACTTCATTGATCCTGACCAGGGCGAAGTGCCGGTGGATGCTTACTTCGGTGACGTGGCCGGCGATGGATTATCCGAGTTAGCGGTGGGACGTTTGCCAGTTTACTCTCCGGCGGAGGCGGTGGGAGTCGTGGGCAAGATTCTGGCTTATGAAGAACAATCCCTAGCCCCGTGGATGACGCGCACGCTTTTTGTAGCCGATGATGGAGCAACTTCCCTAGAAGGTTTTGCAGACGTGCTGGATGATCTCCAAACTGGTTATCTACCCTCATCGGTAACTGCGGATACTGTTTATATTCAGGATTATTGCTCACCGATCTCATACAACCGTTGTTCCTCGGCCACCCAAGCGCTCACCAAGACCTGGGGACAAGGGGCCATGCTGTTGACCTATGCTGGACACGGCGCCGTTTATCGTTGGGGACATGAGCCGTTGATATTCAATACAGAAGTTGCCAGCCTGCCAAAAATGAATGGATATCCTCTTATACTTTCGCTAGATTGTTGGGATGGTTACTGGCTCTTCCCCCCGCATTACCCTAGTTTTGGCAGTAACGATACTCGTTCATTAGGAGAATGGGCGACCACGGTGTTAACGGATCGCGGCGCGATTGGCTTGTTCGGCCCCGCCGGGTTGGGTTACGTCTCCACCGAGAAACAATTGGCTCAGGCGATGTACGACGGTATGTTCAATCAAGGCGTCTTTCGGCTGGGAGAACTGACGCAGCGGGCGCGCGAGGCGATCTCCTGGTCTTATCTGGCGCGCACTTATACCCTATTGGGTGATCCTACCTTGATATTACCCGGATGGGAGTCGCTGACCGTTACCCCGGCCGCGCTCACCGTGACGGCACATAGCGTTATCTCGCTACCCGCTGTGCTGACCGTGACCGGCGCCACCCGTTTTGGACAATCGTTTGTCGTGAATCCAAACTGGACGGTAGCGACCGGCTCTCTGGACGGCTGGGGCGCGTTCACCGCGCCTACGCTAACTCAGCAGATCGTGGCAAATGCGCATAGCGGATCAATCAGTGTTCCTTTCGCGATCAATGTGGTGGGGGGAGAGGCTCTCACATTAACCATTACGCCTGATCCGCTCATCATCGGGGCCGGCAGCAACGCTACTCTCTCGGCGCTGGGCACCGATCAGTGGGGGAACGCCACCAGCGTCGACCCGACCTGGTCAAGCGACCTGGGCGTCATTGATGCTACGGGTCTCTTCACCGCGCCAGAGGAAGTAACCACCGGACGGATCACCGCTACGGTCAGTGCGCTCCAGGCTAGTGTCCCCGTGGAAGTACAGGCGCGCGAAGTGACCACCGTGACTATCTCCCCCAATCCTTTAGGAATTGCAGTGGGGGGCACAGCGGAGATGACAGCTACCGTAACCGATCAATTCGGTAATCCGTTGGCGGAAATCATCACCTGGAGCAGCGACCTGGGCGCTATCGACGCGACTGGCCTCTTCACCGCGCCGCTATACGCCGTCCACGGTTGGATCACGGCCACTGTGGGGAGTGTCAGTGATCGCACCGGGGTAGAGGTACAACATAGGATTTACCTCCCTCTCGTCCTGCGCAATGACTAACAAGTGGTTGGGGGGAGGGAGGCGCTAGTGTTCTGTAAAGCGTAAAACAATCAGGGGGCTATCCCACGCCGACCAGGCGCTAGTCCACGTAGGTGGATTTCGCCAGACTAACGCCTCGTGTTATAATCTCACCGTGGATAAGAGAAACGATATCTGGTTAGAGGCTTTGGATACTCACTGGGTTGGAGAACTGCGGTTGCGCGTCTCCGGGCGGAGCATGTACCCCGCGTTGCGGCTGGGGGATGAGGTGGTCATAGAATCCGTGGCTGCTGCCGAACTCCAAGCGGGTGATTGGATCGTGGTGCGCACGCCTGGCGGGCCATTGCTCCATCGCTTCTTGAAATTCTCCCGCACCGGGCAATTGCTGACCAAAGGGGATGCCCTGCGCGCACCAGACCCACTCTGGGAACCAGCATCATTGTTAGGACGGGTGACGACCATTTATCGAAACGGCGAATATATACCGGTAGCTACTCAATCTTTCCCCGAACAAGCCAAGACTCTCTGGCATCGCGGTATGGCCGGGGCCTGGCAACTACTAAAACAAGGTAAGTTACTGGTTATCCTCTGGCTACTCCTCTTTCTGCCTACCTTGCTCCTGGCGGCGGTTACGTTGGTTTCCTTTGAAGCCCAGCCTCAAGAAGTTAACATAAAAATCACCTGGGAGACGGCCAGCGAGATCTATATGACTGGCTTCTACGTCCAACGCGCCACGGCTGAAGAGGGTCCATACCAACGTATTACTGAACTTATCTGGGCTGAAGGTCCTATTGCCGGCGCTTTCTATGAGCATCTTGATGAGGATGTGGTAGCCGGTAGTACCTACTATTACAAGTTGGAAGCACTGGAGACCGACGGCAGTTCCGAATTCCATGGGCCGGTCTCCGCCTGCTTTGACTGCCCCACACCTACGGCGACACCGACCCCCACTGCCACGCCCACGCCTACCGCAACACCCACCGCGACGCCTACTAATACACCCACTGGTGAGAATCCGGCAGAACCAACGGCCACACCCGCGCTCTACGTCCGCTTTTGGGTGGATGAGACCAGCTTGCAGGCAGGCGACTGCACCATTCTCCACTGGCAAACGGATAATGCCGCCCGGGTTGAGTTGGATGGGAGTGGAGTTCCCGGCGACTACCGTGAACAGACGCTCTGCCCTTGCGCTGAAGAGACTCACACTCTGCGCATCTTTGCTCACGACGGTAGTTACGAAGACCACACGCTGACCATCAATGTGAGTGGTAGCTGCACCCCAGTGCCTCCTGATTCCACCAGCACGGCTACTCCGACGCTCTATCCCACGGTGACGCCTTATCAGCTACGTACCGTCGCGCCGCCCCCTACTCAGGATTCACGCGACCCAACCATTCCCCCCCGCCCCACCCGCACTCCGAGCGCCGCTCCTGCTGCTGAAAAAACTCTTCCGGCTTTAGATTCTCCTACCCCGACAGATACCACTGGCGGATTTCCAACGGCTACCCAGTTAGCTAAAAATGATCCACTCCCTACCCGTGCTCCGCAAATTACTGCGACCACTGCCAACAATAATTCCGGCACAAGTACAACCAGCGCCAAAACCTCGTGGTGGGGGATCCTTACAGCCCTGGTGCTGGGCGGTAGTTTGGTGTGCCTCGGCGGTTGGGGAATTTGGAAAGCTTGGAGAGAATAATGATGCCCAAAAACCAAAAATTTCACCCCGAAGAGCGCCGAGATTTGAAATTTGATCTTCAGGAAATCAATTTTTTCTTAGTGACTTGGCGTCTTGGCGGCAAGCTATCTTTTCTCAGTGTCCTCGGTGTCTCCGTGGTGAGCTAGCTTTCTTCAGAGGAGCCAATGATAAAATACCGTCTGCTATCGCTGATACTCTGCTTGCTCTTGTTGGCTACCTGCACTTCCCCGACGCCGTCGCCGGTGTTCCCGACTGATACCACCAACTGGTTTGTGGAGAGTACCGGAGAAGGCGGTCTCTGGCTGGCAGCGGAGACGTTGCAGGCATTGGGAGTTGATTCTCAAGCCGCTGAAGCGCCACAATTGCGCTTCTCGTGGGGCGCAGCGGAACTGCCCTGGTTGCCCGTGGAAACTGATCAGGGTTGGGGCGCCTTCTTTTTCGCGCCAGATCGGGCCACTCGCTATACTCAGCGCACCGCTTTCCGGCTGGAAGTCGGTATCACGGGCTTGACGTTGGCGTCGCAAGCAGCGACGTCTTCCGCGTCCCCGGCCCCGGCGCTGGTCACGCAACGCTGGGAAGAGGAGCAGCGCTACCTGCCCCCGGCCACCGCCGCGCTCCCCTGGTTCTGGGAACCAAGTTACGCGCCCGGCGAACTTGCGCAAACCGTCGTGCTCACTGACGCGCTCCCCGGCCCCATTACTGCTACGCTGCAACTCTGGAGCCATACGAATTTCCAGCCCTATCCCGACCATCGCGCATTGCTCAAATGGGATGGGCAAGTAGTCGGAGAATGGGAGTGGAACGGGCGCGGGATGCAGCAGTTGGCGGCCCATTGGGAGGAGCTCTCACCAGGCGGCAAACATACTCTAACTTTGGAGACTCCCACGCTCACCGAGGGACAAGTGCCGATCGTCTGGCTGGATAGCTGGGAGCTCAGCTACCACCAGGAAGTAGGCTCCGGTAATTGCACCGCGACCGGGGCCGCGTTATCCGTGCCCGCCGGTACGCTGGTGCTGGACGTGACCACTCCCGCTCTGCCGGTGCTGTTGGAATCCGAGAATGGTACCGTAGCCAGTGTGCCCGGTCACCGTTACTGGATCGGCAAACCGGAAGCGGCACACACGCCAGTAGCCATCCGCCCGGCGCAATCGTTAGCGATTGCGGAGCTGGCCGAGGTGGATTATCTGGCACTCGCGCCCGTTGAGTTCCAGCCCGCGTTGCAACCGCTCCTGGCAGCCCGCGCCGCACAGGGCTTGCAGACGGCCGTCGTCACGCCCCAGGCGGTCTACGATACCCTGGGCCACGGTCGCCCCACACCGGAGGCGATCCAAGCGTTGGTGCAAACACTCCCCGCGCTCCGCTATCTGCTGCTGGTGGGCGATGCCACCGTGGAGCCGAACGGCTATGATGGCGTCAGCGGCGCCCTGCGCGTAGTTGCTCCCTTCACCCGCACCGCTATCCTGGGAGAGACGGCAGCCGACGGTCTGCTGGGCCGCAATGCGGCGGGGACGCCGGTCGTGGCCGTGGGCCGTTTCCCGGCAGAGACGGAATCCGAGGTGCAGGCGATGGTTAGCAAGACTATCGCTTGGGAAGCAGAGACCGCTCCGCCCCAACCGGTGCTACTCCACGACGATGAGGCGGAGTTCAAGACATTGATTGCCGACTTGGCGGCTTTAATTCCCGGCGGCGAAGAGCTCCTGCCGTTGGATGCCGGAGTAACTGATTGCCGCGAACAGGTATTGGAGCAACTCGCGCAACAATCGAGCTGGCTAACGTACAATGGACACGGCAGCCTCCGCCAGCTGGGGGATGAGGGCGTGCTTTTGGTGAGCGATGGCGCGCAATGGTCAAAGCCAGCATTGGTCATCGCCTGGAGTTGTTTGGCAGCCCATTACACGCACCCGCAACAGCCCTCCATGGCGGAAACCTGGCTCCGGCAAGAGCCGGGCGGAGCCGTGGCCTTTTTCGGCCCGGTCGGCGAGACGACCACGTCTGAACAACGTCCCTTTGCTAGAGCGTTCTACGGAGCGTTGGCTACCCACTCGCGGTTGGGGGATGCCTGGTTGGAAGCCTTGCAGGTGTCCGGTTCCGAGGACGTGCGTTGGGGATTTACCCTCCTGGGCGATCCCGCGTTAGTGATGAAAACAAAATAGCAACTCTAGTTGTCATTCCGAGCCAGAGGGAGCGTTAGCGACGCACTAGCTGCGGAGCGGCTTGAGGTGGACTACAGTCCGCCGACCACGTGGCTAGCACCAGCTGCGGGGATTGTGATCCCCGCACAGCGAGTGCCGGACGGAGCACCGAAGCAAATTCATACCGAGTTAGACCAATCAAAAAGGGTGAACCATGACCGAAGATTTCAAAGGTAAAGAACGACATTTTGAACGCAACACGGGCGTCGCCATTGACGGCGCGCCGATTTCCTACGTCGTGGCGCTGGCTGCCGTAGGAGCGGTGCTTGCCTTCATCCCCTTCTCAATGGTGATTGGCGCTGGCAAGAGCTTCCCGTTAAGCCAGAGCATCTACCCGTTGGTCGGTTGGGTGCTGGGGCCGGTGGCGGGAGCGTTGGCTAACGGCATTGGCGCGGCGGTGGGCGTGATTTTAGCTCCACACACCACCACCATCCCTATCATCTCCGTGTTGGGTTCCGCAGCCGGTGGCTTAACCGCCGGCACCATGTTGAACCGGGACAAACGCAACTGGTGGTGGTTCCCGTTGGCGCTGATTTATGTACTGATATTCGTTTATTATGTGGGGCGCGCGGTCTTGCTAAACGGCGCGACCTGGGGCGCGGTGCTCTTTGGCACGTTGATCGATTGGAGCGCCTTGCTTCTCTTTATCTCTCCACTGCGCGGCTATTTTGCGCGCTTAATTGGGGATGAAAACCCCCGGCGGTTGGCTGCCGGGCTTTTCTGCGGCACCTGGATGGTAGCAGGACTCGATCATCTGATCGGTGCGGCGGCGGTCTACTACTTGGTCAACTGGCCGAACGCAGCTTGGTTAGCCTTCGCCCCGCTGGCCCCGCTGGAACATTTACTACGCTCCACTATCGGAGCAGTTATCGGGACCGGGGTGATCGTGGGCTTGCGGGCCATCGGCTTACTCAAACCCTCACACGCCACTTATTAAGGAAATGTCATTTTCCCTTTCTGCCCTGATAATGGTAGTGGTGCTGACACTTCTGCTGGGAGCAGATCGTTGGTTGCACCGACATCTACAAGGAGTTACCCTTTTGCTAACCGGCAATCGGGAAGTAGCTCTGTGGCTCTATGCGATTTTGCTCTTTCCCGGTGTGGCGCTGCATGAACTGAGCCACGCTCTCAGCGCAGCCTTGTTGGGAGTTAAAATTGGGGGCATCTCGTTGCTTCCCCAACAGAAAGAGGGGCACATCCAGCTAGGGTTTGTGCCGGTGGCCGAGACTGATTTCTTGCGCGCCAGTTGCATCGGCGCGGCGCCGCTCCTGATCGGCAGCGCGGTGATCATAGCTATAGGCTACTCCGTCTTCGGCACACCGGCAGTATTGAGCTCGCTGGCGGCTGGCGACTGGTGGGGCGCGTTACAGGGCTTGCGGCACGCGCTACACGCTCCAGATGCCTGGGTCTGGGCCTACTTGATTTTTGCCGTCGGCAATACGATGTTGCCCAGCCGCTCCGACACCCACGCCTGGCCGTTGCTGGGAGCAGCGTTAATTTTCGGGGGCGCTATCATCGTTCTTGCGGGAGCGGGAGCGCTCTTGCTGGAAACCATCTCACCATTACTAGCCAGTGCAGTCCAATGGATTATACTCTTAGGTGGCAGTACCTTTCTGATCGATCTCCCTTTTTTCCTCATTATCATTGTAGCGGAGAAAATCTTGGAGCGGTTGAAGCAACAAAAAATTAGCTATCGCTAATACGAACTAACAGCTAAGGACTAACAACTAATGACTATCAAACTAAAATATTGGCCGTTGTTGCTGATACTGCTAGCTTACTTCACCGCCGGCACGCTCTACGCCGTGCAGACGCCCAACTGGCAGGTGCCCGACGAACCAGCGCACTACAATTATGTCCGCACGCTGGCTGAGCAACATCAACTGCCGGTAATGACCGCGCAAGATTACGACCAGTCCTACATTGAACAGCTAACCAGTGAGCAGTTCCCCCCGCAGCTCCCCATCGCACCGCTGACTTATGAAGATCACCAACCCCCGCTCTACTACCTCTTAGCCACGCCGGTTTTTTGGCTGGGAGAGGGGCGACTGCTCCCCTTACGACTCTTTTCCTTGACTTTGGGTGCGATGGTAGTCGTGATTACCGCCTTGATGGCATCAGAGATTTTCCCCCAAGCCCCCGGTTTGAGCTGGCTGGCTGCCGGTCTGGTCGCCTTATTGCCACAGCACCTGGCGATGATGGCCGGAGTCAACAACGACTCGCTGACGGAAGCCTTGCTGGCGTGCTGGCTCTGGCTAGCTTTGCGTTACCTGCGGGGCAAAACCTCCCCGCTCAGCTTGGGGGTAGTCCTGGGAGCGTTGTTGCTTACCAAGACTACGGGCTACGTGGCTCTCCCCCTGGCACTCTTGGTGATTGTGTTGCGCTGGCGGCGAGGCGGTTTCACGTTCAGTTGGGCGCTGCGTCAGGCCGTCGCGCTCTTCCTCCCTGGCTTGCTGTTGGGCGCGCTCTGGTGGACGCGCAACTCGCTATTCTACGGTTGGCCCGACATCCTAGGACTGCAACGTCATAACGCAGTAGTGGTGGGCCAGCCGCGCACCGCAGATTGGATCGCACGCAACGGGTTAGTGCTCTTCTTGCGCAACGCACTGCGCACCACCTTCCGCTCGTTCTGGGGGCAGTTCGGCTGGATGGGTGTAGTGCTAGACCAACGTATCTATCTAGGCATGGGGCTACTTTCTGGCCTGATGTTGTGGGGAGCAATGTGGCAAGCGATTTTCGCGCTCCGCCGGGGAATCTCCCGTCCTCAACAAGACACGGTTTATCTATTAGGGGCAGCTACCCTGATTACCTTCGCATTGCCATTTTGGTATAATCTGACCTTCGTGCAACACCAGGGACGGTACCTCTTCCCCGCGCTGCCTGCGCTGGCTCTGAGCGCGGCCCTGGGATTGCGCCAGCTGACCCATAAACGTTTAGCCCTTATCACCGCGCTGTTACTGGTGGTGGTGGGATTGATCAGCGGCGGGGTGGGATTGCTACGCGGCGACCTGCCGCTCTGGACGTTGTTGTTAGTGGGGAGTGCGGCATTGCTCACGGCTCTGAGTGGCCTGACCGCGGCTAAATTTAACGCCATCTGGGGGACTCTCTTGCTGGGTGGATTATTCGGGTTGGATATGTGGTGTCTATTTAGATTTATTGTACCGTTGTTGAGTTAGTGAAGGAAAGGAAACATGACCATTAAACCAGGATTAGTAGGAGAGATCACCCATATTGTCACCGAGGCCGAAACCGCAGCCACTTACGGCAGTGGATTGGTGCCCACCTTGAGCACGCCGCATCTGGTCGCCTTGATGGAGAACGCCTCGCGGGAGACAGTGCAGGCATATCTACCGGAGAGCCAGAGCACCGTAGGCACCCTGATCAATATGCGGCACTTAGCCCCCACCCCCGTGGGGATGGAGGTGCGCCTGCGTGCGGAGGTGCTAGCGGTAGAGGGGCGTCGCCTGAAGTTGCACGTTGAAGCCTGGGATGAGGTGGAGCAGATTGGCGTCTGCGAACACGAACGCTTCATCATTGATTGGGAACGTTTTATGCAACGAATTGCCGAGAAAGAGAAGCAGCTGGCAAATTAGCGAATGGCCTCTCAACCACCGAGAGCCAACTCACCGGGGAGCCTTCAATCTCTAGCCACTGTCTCTTCCCCTAACGACCATTCGACTACCTGAGCACTGGACTAAGAGCCTACCCATACTCGTATTTTGCTCTGATTATGGTAGAATATGTAGGTGATAGCTGAAAATAAACCTACTACAGAATCAGAACAACCTCTAGGTGTGATTGCCTGTTTAACACGGGGCTTTGAAATTGCGGCCAATCACCCGCAACTTACCACGTTGCCCTTCTTGCTGGATCTCTTCCTTTGGTTAGGCCCTCGCCTATCCTTAAAGCCACTTTTAGATAAAGTGAGTGTGCTCTGGGCTACACCGCCCACTCCTGAATTAGCTTCAGCTTACCAAACACTCAATCAAATCATTGATGAATTAGGGCAGCAATATAACCTCTTTGCACTCCTGGAGCCTGCCCCTTTGTTGGGTGTTCCGACTCTGATGAGTAAGCACCTCACTATCTTGCGCCCCTTTGGCGAGCGCCCTATCCTGCCGGTAGCCAGCGCGGGACAGGCCCTTGGCTGGACGTTCTTTCTCACCGTGTTAGGCTTGGGGCTGGCGGCAATTTACTTCTGGCAGATAGGTAAGTATGTGGGTGAAGAGACCGAGAGGCTCCCTGTGAAATCCAACACGCCACTCAACGTTTGGGGAAGCCTGTTGAAATTAACCTTTTGGCTCCTATTTTTCCTGACGGGAATCGGCTCTCCAGTGCTGTTGGCTTCCTCGCTCTTGAGCCTGATTAGTTTTGGCGTTGCTAGTTTTTTAATCACCCTAGTTTTATCCGCCGTGGCCTTCCTGCTATTACATTGTATCTACACCATCCCCAGTATGGTGCAATTCCGCCAAACACCCTTCCAAGCGCTGCGCGAGAGCCTCATCTTGACCCGCGCGGATTTCCCTGGCACGCTGGGCATCCTCTTGGCCCTGTTGATTATCAGTCAGGGCTTGAATTACGTCTGGACTTTGCCTGCCCCGGAGAGTTGGCCCACCGTGGTTGGTATCGGCGGACATGCCATCGTCAGCACTGCACTTATCATCTCCCTCTTCATCTTCTACCAAGAACGCATTATATATCTGGAAATTCTCAAGAAAGCCTATGCCGCCAGCACTACCAAATCACCGGCGGAGACACAGTAAGCTACACAGAGCAAATATCATTTAGCGAGGCGCCATGGTTGATAATATAGAACAAACAGAACTCATATACGATGCTTCTACCATTCAGGTGTTGGAGGGCTTGGAGGCGGTCCGCCGTCGTCCAGGCATGTACGTCGGGGGAACCGATATACACGCACTGCACCATCTGGTTTACGAGGTTGTGGACAACTCTATCGACGAGGCCTTGGCCGGAGTCTGTGATCATATCAAAGTGACCATCCACGAAAACGGCACCGTCACCGTGTGGGATAACGGGCGTGGTATCCCGGTGGGGGAGCATCCAGAGAAGAAGATCTCGGCGTTGCAATTAGTGCTCACCACACTCCACGCTGGCGGTAAATTTGGAGGAGGCGGTTACAAAGTTTCTGGCGGGCTGCACGGCGTCGGCGTTTCCGCCGTCAATGCGCTCTCCGAATGGCTAGAAGCGACGATCCGCCATCCAGATGGCGTCTACCGGCAACGCTACGAGCGCGGGATACCCTGTACGGAAGTAAAGCAACTCAACACAGAACCTCCAGCCGAGACCGGTACGACCATTGCTTTCAAATTTGATACTACTATTTTTAAGGATGTGGAATTCAGTTTTGCGACGTTGGAACAACGGTTCCGCGAGATGGCTTTTGTCACCCGTGATGTAACGATAGAGCTAATCGACCTCCGTCACCAGCCATTCCCCCGCCGCATGAATTTCTACTTTGAAGGCGGCATTCGCGCTTTCGTCCACTACCTGAACCGCCACCATAAAACTATTCACGCTCCCATTTACGTAGAGAAGGAACTGGATGGCGTTTACATTGAAGTAGCGCTCCAATACACCGATAGCTACCGCGAGACGGTGATGGCTTTTGCCAACACCATCAACACGATAGACGGCGGCACACACCTGACCGGCTTCCGGGCGGCACTCACCAGAACCATCAACAGCTATATGCACGAGACCCACTTGCTCAAGGAGAGCGACCCCAACTTGAGCGGTGACTTGGTACGCGAAGGCGTCACTGCCATTATCAGCGTCAAAATCCCAGAGCCGCAATTTGAGAGCCAGACCAAGGTGAAATTGATGAATGCCGAGGTCAAAGGTTTAGTGGAGAGCGCGCTCAACGAGGAATTAGCCAAATTCCTGGAGCAGCACTCGCGCGCGGCCCGTCGTATCGGCAAGAAATGTCTCACCTCCTTCAAAGCCCGCCGCGCGGCCCGCAAAGCTCGCGATCTGGTGATCCGCAAGAGCGTGTTGGAAAGCATGACGTTGCCGGGTAAGCTGGCCGATTGTTCCAGCCGTGATCCGCAGGAGACGGAAATCTTCATCGTCGAGGGCGATTCGGCAGGTGGTTCAGCTAAGCAAGGCCGTGACCGGCATTTCCAAGCGATCCTGCCGCTGCGCGGTAAGATTCTTAATACGGAGAAGGCCAGCCTCAACCGCATTCTCAACAACAAAGAGGTTAAGGCCCTGATTTCGGCGGTCGGTTGTGGGATTGGGGATCAATTTGAGCTTGAGAACTTACGCTATAGCCGTATCATCATCATGTGCGATGCGGATGTGGACGGGGCACACATTGCTACGCTTTTGCTCACCTTCTTCTTCCGTTATATGCAGCCGCTGATCTTGGGTGGGCATCTCTATCTGGCACAACCACCACTCTATCTAGTCAAGAGTGGCCGCAAAGCTGACTACATCTATACCGAGAAGGAATTGCAAGGCTATATCAAGGAATTAGCCGGAGCCAAATATGAACTGCAACGCTACAAGGGGTTAGGGGAAATGAACCCGATACAGCTCTGGGAAACCACCATGGACCCCAGTAACCGCACTTTGCTGCAGGTGATGATTGAGAATGCAGCTGTCGCGGACAACACCTTTAGCATGTTGATGGGCAAAGACGTCCCGCCCCGCAGACGCTTCATCCAAAGCCACGCCCATGAGGTGCAAAATTTAGACGTGTAGCGGGTAGCGGCGCAACAGGTTTAACCCTAACTAAAAAGGAGTTATCGATGAGTGTACACAAACTTGCCGGGAAACCGGTGCCACTTGAACTACTACCCAATATCCCCCGTTTAGTTTCCGCTTACTACACCCACCGACCTGATCCAACAGAGCCAACCCAGTGTGTCTCCTTTGGCACATCGGGACATCGCGGTGCCTCACTGGCACGGAGCTTCAACGAAACGCATGTCTTAGCCATCAGCCAAGCCATCGTCGAGTATCGTCAGCAGGAAGACATCACCGGGCCGCTCTACATAGGGATTGACACCCACGCGCTCTCTGAGGCCGCGTTCGCCACCGCCGTAGAGGTCTTTGCGGCCAATGGCGTGCAGATCATGATCGACGCGCAGCGTGGTTACACCCCCACACCCGTTATCTCCCACGCGATCCTCGCCTACAACCAGGGGCGGAAAACCGGGCTGGCGGATGGCGTGGTCATCACACCTTCGCACAATCCCCCCACGGATGGCGGCTACAAATACAATCCGCCCACCGGCGGGCCGGCGGGCAAAGAAATCACCCGGCGGATCGAGGAACGCGCCAACCAGATTATGCGGGAGGGTCTGCAAGCCGTGCGCCAGATGCCCTTGTCCCGTGCGTTTCAGGCTGAGACGACACACGAGCACGATTACATCACGCCCTATGTGGCGGATCTCGCCAACGTCGTCGATATGGAAGCTATTGCACGCTCCGGCCTCCACATTGGCGTTGATCCCATGGGCGGCGCAGGCGTCGCCTACTGGGAACCCATCGCCGCACATTACGGGCTGCAGCTGGAAGTCGTCAACCCCGCCGTCGATCCTACTTTCAGCTTTATGACAGTGGATAGAGACGGCAAAATCCGCATGGATTGCTCCTCGCCCTACGCCATGGCCGGCCTAATCAAGCTCAAGGATCAATTCGACATCGCCTTCGGCAACGACCCAGATTACGACCGCCACGGCATCGTCACGCCCAGCGTCGGCCTGATGAACCCCAATCATTATCTCGCCGTTGCTATCCAGTACCTCTTCCAACAGCGCCCCGGTTGGCCAGTAGCTGCCGCCGTCGGCAAGACGTTGGTCTCCAGCTCGATGATCGACCGCGTTGCCAAATTATTGGGACGCCGGTTGGTGGAAGTCCCGGTCGGCTTCAAATGGTTCGTGGAGGGACTGTTCGCTGGCTCACTCGGCTTCGGCGGGGAAGAGAGTGCGGGAGCCTCTTTCTTGCGCAAAGACGGCACCGTCTGGAGCACTGACAAAGACGGCATCATCTTGGATTTGCTGGCCGCGGAAATCACCGCCGTCACGGGCCAAGACCCCGGCGAGCACTATCAGGCGTTAGAAGCGCAGTTTGGCAGCCCCGTCTATCAGCGCATTGACGATCCCGCGACGTTGGCGCAGAAAGCCGCGTTGAAGAACCTCTCCCCCGAAGCAATCAAAGCGGACACCTTAGCCGGCGAGAAGATCGAACACAAACTGACCCGCGCGCCCGGCAACCACGCGCTTATCGGCGGTCTCAAAGTCGTCACGGAGAATGGCTGGTTCGCAGCCCGTCCCTCCGGCACAGAGAACATCTACAAAATCTACGCAGAGAGCTTCAAGGGCGAAGCGCACCTCAAAGCGATCCAGGAGGAGGCCAAAACCATCGTCCAGGCCGCCTTCCACGACGCTGGATTATGAGAAATAAGAACCCATCTGGCAACTGCAAGCGCGGAGCATGCCTGCAAGGAATGGCGCCATAGAGCTCTATCAAAAGCGTTAAACTCGCTCGACCGCCAGAGTAATCGCGGTACCTGCTATTTCGTCTGTCAGCACTTCAGCGCCACACGGCGTAGCGGTGGATTCCAACCGGTCTGCTAAGACCTCGCTGGCGATCTTATCCGCAAAGGCGGTGAGGGTTTCTGCCAACACACCTTCCGTGTGATACTGTACGCTGATGCGGTCGGTGAGTTGATAATCGGCTTGTTTGCGCAGCTCTTGCACGCGGCGGATAATCTCCCGCGCCAGCCCTTCTTGTTCCAAGACCTCGCTGATCTCGGTATCCAGGGCCACCACCAAGCCGCCCGCGCCCGCTACTCCGTAGCCGGCGCGGGCCTTAGTGCGCACCAGCACTTCACTGGGATCTAAGGTTACTTCGTGTCCATCCTCCAAGGTCAATTGCAGCAGCTTGCCAGCGTTGAGATTGGCGACAACCCCCGCTGCAGCTAATTTGGAGAGAGCCTTACGAATCAACGGGAAACGGCATCCAAATTTCGGGCCTAGCACACGATTGACCGGCAAGAGATTATAGGTCACTAAATCGCCCGCCTTTTCCACAAATTGCACTTCTTTGACATTGAGTTCATCGGCCAACAGTTCCAGCAAATGACTCAGTACCTGCCGGCGGCGCGGATCGGTGGCGATGATAGCGCGGGCCAAGGGTTGGCGTACTTTGAGCTGGTTGGCGGCGCGCGCCGAGTGGCCTAGCGTCGCGGCTTGACGCACGACAGCCATAGCCTCCACTCCGATTTTCTCCGTCTGGGTCAACGGTTCGGCGGTGGGCCAGAGACAGTGATGTACGCTCGCGGGGGCGTCCTCAATCACATTGCAAACCAGGTTTTGATAGAGTGCTTCGGCTGTGAAGGGTAAGGCGGGGGCCAACAATTTAGAGAACGTCACCAGCACAGTGTAGAGCGTCTGGTAAGCGGCAGATTTATCGGCATCTAGACTCTCGTTCTGTCCCCTGGTGGCCCAGAAGCGGCGGCGACTGCGCCGGACATACCAGTTGCTCAAATCGTCCAAGAACTCCTCCGCCGGCTGGGTAACATTCAAGGGAATATAAGATTCCAGACCGGCGGTCATGGCCTCAATCGTTTCGCGCAAGCGATTGATGATCCACTTGTCCAATAAGGTGGGGGCAGCCGCTTTAGTCCACGGTGCCCAAAGATTGGGTTGGCCTTCTGCTAGAGTGGCGGGGTTGTCGCGCAATTCCACGGGCGGCTCCCAACCATCAATGCGCGCGTAGGTGACGAAAAAGGCGTACACATTCCAGAGCGGGATCAGGAAACGACGGCGCGTCTCATCAGCCTTCTGGTAGCCAAAAAATAGGTTCTGATCCAGTTTCTGGTTGAGGTACATCCAGCGCATGGTATCCACGCCCATCTTTTCCGCCGCCTCATCAAACCAGATGGCATTGCCCCAAGATTTGTGCATCTGTCGCCCGGTTTCATCCAACAGGGTAGAGTAGCCATGTACAATCTCGGTGGGTGGCCGGTTCTCGAAGACGGTGCTCATGGTGATAAGGCTGTAGAACCAATTGCGGAATTGGCCGGGGAAGGATTCGCTAATCCATTGCGCCGGGAACCATTCGTCCCAGAAGTCTCGGTCGGTGCGATATTGGAGCGTGGAATAGGCGACGCTGCCGGCATCCAACCAGGGATTACCCACATCCTCAATGCGCGTCATGGTGCTACCGCAGTGGGGGCAGGTGATCTTGACTTGATCGACGTAAGGCCGGTGCGGCGTGTGTCCTTCAAACTCCTCCCAGCCCTCTACGGCCCGCTCGTGGAGCTCCTCACCGCTGCCGATGACCTCAAAATGCTCACAGTCAGGGTTATCGCAGACCCAGATAGGCAGCGCTAAACCCCAATAGCGTTTCTTGGAGATCATCCAGTTGTGCATATTGCGGAGCCAGTCCATCTCGCGGTGGTGTCCAAATTCCGGGATCCATTTGATCTCGTCCACCACATCCATGATCTGGTAGCGGAGGCTCTGCTCCTTTTCTTCTTTGGAGAGTTCCTCGCGCGGCTTAGCGTAGAGAGCGCCCATGTTGATGAACCACTCGTCAACCAACCGGAAAACCAACGGGGTGCCACAACGCCAGCAGACCGGGTAGCGGTGAGTATAGGGATCAAAACGGTAGAGCAACCCCTTTTCTTCCAGGTCATGGAAGATGTCGTGAGCCACTTCATGCACCTCGCGCCCGGCCAGCCAACCAAATCCCGCCAAGAAATGCCCGTTATCCGTCAGCGGAGCGATGGCCGGCAGCCCCAGTTCCCGTCCTAATCCAAAGTCCTCCGCTCCACACCCTGGCGCGATGTGGACGATACCCGTGCCTTCCTCATCCCCTACCTCTTCCCAGGCAATAACGCGGTGCGCGGCGGGAGCCTCCAGTTCTTGCACGGCCGGCAATTCATCATACGGCCCGGAGTAAGACCACCCTAGCATCTCGGTGCCTTTGAGCGTGCGAATAACTTCATATTTGCGGTGGAGCATGGCCTTAGTTCCGGCGGCCAGATAATACGTCCAGCCATCCGCCGCCGCCACTTGGAGATAATCCAATTCTGGCCCCACCGCCGCCGCGACGTTGCTGGTCAACGTCCAGGGCGTAGTCGTCCAGACCAAGAGCGCTTCCTGCTCGCGGCCACGGAGCGGGAAGCGCACCACCACCGCATCGTGAGTGAGCTCCCGGTAGCCATCGGTCACAATCTCATGTTGGCTGATGGCGGTGGCACAACGAGAACACCAGGGCATCACGTCGTGCCCCTTGTAGAGCCAGCCTTTTTTCCAGACCTTCTTGAGGAAAGTCCAGATGGTGTAGTTGTTCTCCGTGGAGAAGGTAAAATAGGAACCGCCCAGCTCTGGCATTCCCAAGCGACCCACCACCTCTTCCACCGGCCCGGTGACAGGGCCATCCGGGCCAGCCACCGTGATTGTCTGGCGAGGGTCTTCCTGAAGCTTCTCTCCCATCTCGCGCAAGGTGGCGGGATCGTTCCAATCCATCCAGTAACCCAGGCGGATTGATTGTTCCGTCATGCGCGCGGCGTACTTCAGCACCCGCGCCTTGCAATCCACCACGAAATCACCCAGCCCGTGCTCCTCAATATCGCGTTTGGAGGTGAAGTCTTTCTCTTTTTCGACCTCCACTTCGACCCAGAGTCCCTGACAGTCGAACCCATTTTGGTAGCGCTCCTGATACCCGCGCATCGCCCAGAAACGCTGCCAAAGATCCTTGTACGAACGTCCCCAAGCGTGGTGCGCGCCCATCGGATTGTTGGCCGTAATAGGGCCATCAATAAACGACCAGTGCGGGCCTCCCACGCGGAGCTCACGTAATTTCTGGAAGGCTTGAGATTGCTGCCAGAAATCCAAAATCTCGTGTTCCTGTTCGATAAAATTAATTTGATTGCTTACCGGTTTGAATGACATGGTTACTTTCTCCTCATGAAAATGGCAAATAGCAAATGGCAAATCGGCATTGTTGGTGTACCAAAGGTAGCTTCTCAATAAGTAGGGGGAAACATTGTGTTGCTGTGATGCACACCCCGGAGACAGAGAGAACCCTAAGAAAAACACTCGGTGACCTCAATATCTCTCTGTGGTAAAACTTTTAGTTTTTCCCGTGGAAAGCATTTTTATCAGCGTCCATCCGCGTTTGTCTGCGTCCCATTTTGGAATCTGTCAGGTAGCTAGCCGTAACTAGACAAAAACGCCCCCGCCCATAAGGGACGGGAGCATTAAACTCTCGCGGTACCACCCTTTTTGCTCCCAGACTACCAGGGAACCACTCCAGCGGCAGCTAGTACTGCCGGGTTCAGGATAACGGGCAAACTCTCCCGGCCCAGCTTACTTAATTTTCAGCGGGCAGCTCCGGAGTGATTTTCGATGCGCTCTTCTCCATCTGGCTCACACTATCCCAGATTCGCTCTGCGGAACTACGCGCCGCTACTCTTCTCCTTCAACGCCATTGGTAAAATTATCCCATAGCAGAACGAAAAGTCAAGGGCGTGAGGAAGAAGAAAAACTTGAGTGCGTGATAAAGCGCTCTCTTGCGCCGTAGCTACCTGCGACTATAATCAACCGTATGAGTTTAATTGAAATTCCATCAACTACTTTTAAGGAGGTAATTTGATGTCACCACAACACTCTGGCCCCCCTGCTGAGCAGGTAAAATCAGAGAACGTCTTGGCTTGGGTAAAAGATTTTTTTCAACAATTTCAACTAGCTTGGTATTTATTGCTAGATCGCCGCGTTCCCATCTTTACCAAGAGCATTCCTTTCTTGACCATCGCCTATCTGCTTTTCCCTTTGGATTTAATTCCCGATGCGGCGTTGGGGTTAGGTCAAATGGACGACTTAGCGGTGCTACTACTCGGCTTGCGCTCATTTATCGTCTTCTGCCCCCCGCAACTCGTAGCGCAATATCAGGCTACTCTGAGAGCTGTTATAGAACCCCAGAAAAAAGATGCGGAAACAATCATTGATATTGAACCTATTGAGGTAGTAGAGGAGGAGGAATAATCGTGAAACCGCTAGTTGAATGTGTACCCAATTTTAGTGAAGGACGTGACCCAGAGATCATCCAGAGCATCGTCGCCGCGATGCGCGCTATCCCTCACGTCAACATCTTAGATGTGGAAGCTGACCCCGACCACAATCGCTCTGTGGTGACGATGGTTGGCCCGCCCACATCCGTGCAAGAAGCGGCGTTTCAAGGCATCGCCAAAGCCGCCGAGCTGATCAATCTGGATGAACATTCTGGCGAACATCCGCGCCTCGGAGCCACAGATGTGGTACCTTTTGTACCTTTGAGTGGCGTGCTGACTCAAGAATGTGTCGCGCTAGCCCATGCTCTGGGCCGGCGTGTAGGCGAGGAACTCCAGATCCCTGTCTATTTCTATGAAGAGGCCGCCTTGCGCCCGGAGCGCACCAATTTGGAAGATATCCGGCGCGGTGAGTACGAGGTGCTCAAAGAGGAGTTGGGCGTCAAGCCGGAGCGCGAGCCGGACGCCGGGCCTAGCAAATTAGGTACGGCCGGAGCTACCGTCATCGGCGCGCGGCAATACTTGATTGCTTTCAATGCTTACTTGGATACGGACAACGTGAGTATCGCCAATAAAATCGCGCGGACGGTGCGTAACTCCAGCGGCGGCTATCGCTACGTCAAGGCGATGGGAGTGCTGGTAGCGGGACAGGCGCAAGTCTCGATGAACTTGACTCATTACCGCAAAACGCCCTTGCACCGTGTCTTGGAGACGGTGCGCAGCGAGGCGGCCCGTTACGGAACCCGCGTAACCCACACCGAACTGGTGGGCTTGTTGCCAGAGGAAGCGTTGATTGACACGGCGCGGTGGCATTTGCAACTAGATATCTTCAACCCCGACCAGATTTTGGAGCATCAACTGGCGGCTATGGATGAGGACGCGCCGTTGGGATTCCTGGCAGCGTTAGCTTCCAAAGCCCCCACGCCAGGTGGAGGTTCGGCGGCCGCGTTGGCTGGTGCGCTCGGAGCCGCGTTAGCCGCGATGGTGGGCCGGCTGACCGCCGGGAAACGGCGTTTCGCGGACGTGCGTGCTGAGATGCGTGAGGTAATCATCGAGGCGGAGCAACTGCGAGCCACGCTCACCGCACGGATGGAGCAGGACTCCGAGGCGTTCAACGCGGTGATGGCCGCCTACAAATCGCCAAAGACCACGCCGGAGGAGAAATCCGCCCGCCAAGCTGCCATTCAGGCCACGATGATCAAGGCCGCCGAGGTACCGTTGGCCACGGCAGAGGACGCGCTGGCGACCATGGAACTGGCATTGATCGTGGCCCGCAAAGGCAATCCCAACGCCATCACCGATGCCGCGACGTCTGCCTGGATGGCTATGGCGGCCATTCAAGGCGCCGCGCTCAATGTGCGTATCAACGCCGTCTCCGTTGCTGACCAGGAGTTAGCGCGATCCTGGTTGGATAAATTGAGCGGTATCATCACCCGCGCCGATTCTCTGTTGGCGCAGACGCAAGCAACCGCCGTCGAACGCGGGGGTTTGTAGTCAGGTAGTCAATTCGTCGGGTAGTCAATTCGTCGGGTAGTCGGGTAGTCGGGTAGTCGGGTAGTCGGGTAGTCACTAACTCGCTATGATTTTACTGGATTTAACAGACCCTGAAACGCTAACCCGCTAAGAGGTAAATTGTCTCTTAGCGGGTTAGCGTTGTGTCGCTTATAATCCAAAAGATCTCGGCCCGGGCTCTTGACCGTGCCCGCTCTTGACGCGATAGTGGCGCGGTTTCAACCGCCAGCCACCGGTCAGTCGGGTAGTGTTGGGCCGCACGGCGGGATGCCGGGGCTAGCATCTACGCCGCCGAGATGCTGAGACGCTAAACGGCTTACTGCGCGTGTAGCAGATAATCCAGTTGCACATACTCCACGGCTTCATCGCCTCGCAACTGTTGGAGCAGCTCCCACTCTCTACCGGCGGGCACGCGTACCAGCCAGGCGTCATCCGTCAATTCGCGTTCCAGGGTGAGCGTTGACTCCGCCGAAAGTTGCGGACTGGCGCGCCACTTGACGATCAAGCGGCCCGGCAGATAGCTGCTCTCCTCCGGCGGCTCCGTTGACGGGGTGATACGCGCAGCGGCGATGCTGCTCAGTGCGTTGGGCTTGCACATTGAGGAACTCCCCTGCGTGCCGGTGATCACGCTGCTGGCCGCGTCAATCCGCCCACAGCCGAACTCCGCATCCCACCCCGCGCCGCCCAAATCCACCGCGTTATCCAAGAGCGCGGCAGCCACCTGATCTGGCGTGTAAGTGGGATGCGCTGCCCAAACCAGCGCTGCTAATCCAGCGACGTAAGGCGTCGCCATGGAAGTACCATCCATGTAAATATATCCATCCCCAGGCCAATACGTGCTCAAAATTGAACTCCCCGGCGCGGCCAGATCCACCACATTGCCGGTATTGGAAAATGAGGCTCGTTGATCGCTTGACGTCGTCGCGCCAATGGTGAGCACATGCGGACAGTTGGCCGGAATGACCTTATCAGCATTCCCGTAAGCGTTGCCGGCTGCGGTGACGACTAAAACTCCGTAGTTGTACGCATATTCAATGGCGCTGGCCAATGCAGGAGTGTCGCTGACACAATTCAAGTTCTGGTCAGGCTCTGAACTCAGGCTCATATTGATGATCTTGGCTCCGTGGTCGGTGGCGTAGTAGATGGCATCCTCTATACCCCCAGTCCCGCCAGAACCTGCGTCATCCAACACTTTGAGTGGCAACACCGTCGCATTCCAGCCTAATCCGGCCACCCCGCGCGCGTTGTCGGTAGCCGCCGCCGCGATCCCCGCGACGTGCGTGCCGTGCCCCGCGTCATCTTGCGCGGTAGTGTCATTGTTGATGTAATCGTAATCGATATCCGAGCGCAACTTCCCCGCCAAATCCGCGTGCCCAAAATCCGCGCCGGTATCCAACACGGCGATCAGAATTCCGTCACCTTGTGACCTTCCCCACGCCAACGGCGCGTTGATCTCCTCCATGGCCCACTGGTCATTGTAGTAAGCATCGTTAGGTGTCCGTGCGGCTACGGTAGGCATAGGAGTCGGCGAGGGAGTAGCAGTGGGAGTAAGAGTTGGTGTAGGGGTAGGCGGCGCCGGTGGCGTATAATTGCGCATAATGAGGGGGAGATAAACCTTGGGCATCTCCGTGGCTACCACGCGCAGAGTCACCGCTATCTGTTGTGGGGAATTATCCGTCTCTGGGGGATCAGTTACCGTGACGGTCAGCGCGCCGGTATAGGCGACCTCGGCAGTGGTGCTGAAGGTAGTGGGCTTAATGGTGAAAGCGGCCGGTGTCGTGCCGTTGAGCGGAGTCACGGAGAACCATGTTCCCGTGTAGGCCACGTCCCAGGTGAGCGCGTCGTCGGAACCGCTGTTTTGGGGCGTAATTTGCCGCTGCGCGGGGATTAAAGCGGTATCAGAAAGATAGTAGGTGAAATCCAGCGAGCTGGGGAGTGGCGCCAGCGTGGGCCGTTGCACCGTCAGGGCTAGCTCAATACGCTGCTCGGCGTTCACCGTATCAGCTGGCGCGGTGACCGTCACCGTGACGGCGCCGGAGTAGGAGCCGGCCGGTAGCGTCTCCAGAGCCGCAGTCACGGGGACGATAGAGAAGCTCTCCGGCGTGTTGCCGCCGGTTTGAGTGACCGTAAACCAATCCCCGGAAGTATCTAGGGACCAAGTTAGCGTGGAGCCTTCGGTTACATTCTTTGGTGTAATCGTATAAGCAGGAGGATTCATATTGTTCCCGACCGTAGCAGTGAAGGAGAGGGTGGGGGGGATATTAGTTAATTCATTGCCGGGGAATAGATCAACGAGAGTTTTTTCTGATTTCCCCACAAAAGCATTATTGTATTGCCAATAGTCCCAATTATCTTTATCTACCCACATATCCATTGCAGGATGATCTGGGTGGATGGTACGATGAACTGTCGCTGCATTAAAATCAAAATAACTCTCATAAGCAGCTCCTAGAGTTTGTCCGTCAAAGAGATAGGTTAAGAAACCCTCGAAAGCATTACCAAACCAGTTAGCGTAATACCCAGCGCCCCCCACATCGAAAAACGGATCGGAGTATTGGGCCACACGACGACTGGCTTCCGTAATGCCAATATCATGTTCATCTCCTGTAGCCGAAGAAGAGCCAGCGGTAAAACATCCATACAGCATAACAATAGCGTCCGGGGCTAGATGAAGATTCTGTCGAATAGTATCTGGAGAATAGTAACCACTACTTAAAGAAAACCCTCCCACATTTGGATATGGCATGTTGCCATCATAAACACCATGTCCTCTATAAAGTAGAAATTGAGCACCATCTGCCGCTTGCTCAATTGCCTGACGATCACTGTTCCCAGGATAGAAACGGTGTACTTCCACACTATGTGATTCCAAGACGGTCGCGGCGAGTTCCATATTTGCTATCTCGCTTTTGGTCCAAGATCCATCATTGCCATCAATTGGGCCAACAAGTAAAACTGCTTTAAGCGGAACAAGATTAAGCGAGGTGGTTGAGATTGAAGAAGTTATAGCATCTGGAATGAGATGAGAGGGAGGCTGTGGCGGTCTCGCTGGGAATGGCATTTGAGGCGTGGCATAGACTTCCGGCTCCGGTGGCTGGGAAACAACGGTTCCCGTAAACTGCGAGAGAAAGATAGCTCCGAGGACAAACAACAGCGTGACAATCAACAACTTTACTCTATTCATGAGTTTAGCTCCTTTATTTGTTACACAGAGAACCACCGAGAGGGCCTAAAGCGAGGACACTGAGGAAAACCAGAGAGCCAACGTTTTTTCTCTCTACCTTCTTTGTGTAACTCTGTGTAATATATGTTATCCGTTTAGAGCATCAGACAAGCGTCGCCCAGCGAGTAGAAACGATACCGTTCGCGAATCGCTGTAGCATAAGCGCGACGCACGAGTTCTTCTCCTGCAAAAGCCATGACTAGTGCCAACAACGAGCTCTGCGGTAGATGGAAGTTGGTGATCAGCGCGTCCACCGCGTGGAACTTAGCCCCAGGGATAAGGTAGAGCTCCGTGAAGCCTTCATAGGGCGCGACGGTGCGCCAGGGGCAGCTGCCGGTGGGTAGTGGGCCGAGTCCTTGCCGGGCCGCAGTCTCCAACACCCGGACGCTAGTGG